>DVJJ01000064.1 GCA_018716875.1 Candidatus Avoscillospira avistercoris | reverse complement strand
GGGGCGCTTCCCCCATACCCCCGCGATTTTTTGAAAAAAATCGAGTAAAACTTTCCATATAGAAGATATAAAAGTTTTTAGTCAATTTTTTTACAAAAAAATTGTGGGGTCCAGGGGCAAAGCCCCGGTCGCCCGCCGCAGCGGGCGAAACACTCGCGCCGCGCACGGCGCGAAATCCCTCATCGTCCCAAACCGCCATCCGCAGATGGCGGAACCCCCGGCCGCAAGGCCATGGCCCCCGGGCCCGCCCTTGTGGGGCGGTGTCCGGGGGCCATCCTTATTTTCCCGGCAGTGCGTACCAGCGGCGGGACACATAGGTCCCGCCCTACGAGAAGCAGGGCAGTTGGTTCGTGTTTGTAGGGGGGCACCTGTGTGTGCCCCCGGCGGTGCAAACCGACTTTCACCGGAGCACCGGGGCGAATCCGTACCGAACACGGCGGGAGCATGCCCCTGCAATACCTTGTCATTCCATCCATACCGTCCCCACCGAAAGGAGCCAATTCCATGCCCACCCTTGCCGAAATCCAGGAATTTTTCAAAGCCGACCGGTTCGCCTCTGAGGTCACCGGCGTGACCATCATAGACGCCGCCCCCGGCCGGTCCGTCTGCCAGCTGGTTTTGGAGCCCCGCCACTGCAACGCCGCCGGAACCCCCCAGGGCGGGGCCATCTTTACACTGGGAGACCTGGCCTTTGCCGTGGCCGCCAACAGTTTTGCGGACCGGGTCACCATCTCCCTCCAGCACGATATCACCTACTTTGCCCCGGCCCGTGGCAAAATCCTGACCGCCACGGCCTCCTGTGTCCGCTCCGGCCGCACCACCTGCCACTATACCGTTGATTTCACCGACGATGTGGGTACCCATGTGGCCTCCATGACCGTCAACGGATTTATCACCGAAAAAAAGACGGAGAATTTCTTTCCAGGCCATTGATTTTAGCAGGTAAATGTGATAAAGTCAATCTAATAGCAAAACGCGATGATGAAGCAAAGTACCCCTTCGAGGACCGTCCAGAGAGCTGCCGTATGGTGCGAGGCAGTCGGAAGCCGTTGGGGGAATACCCTTCGGAGCGGCGGCGTCGAACCGTTTTTCAGCAGTAGACGCCGACGGGTCGCCCGTTACAGCGCAGGGGCCTGCGGGGCTCCATGAGGCCGTCATTGACGGTAAATTGAGGTGGTACCACGGGATTTTCTCGTCCTCTGCTCTTGCGGCAGAGGGCGTTTTTTGTTCTCTGCCGGAACAACACTGATAAGGAGACGAAAACTTATGGTCATTACGGAATTTTTGGAGCGCAATGCGCGGCTCTACGGCTCCGAGGTCTCTCTGGTGGAGATTAACCCCTCGGAAGAACGGGACAAGGCCGTTACCTGGCGGGATTTCAGCCTGATTGAAAGCGCCCGCCCCGACGCCCCCTATCGCCGCGAGATGACCTGGCGGGACTTTGACCGCAAGGCCAATCGCTTTGCCAATCTGCTGCTGAGCCGTGGATTGCAGAAGGGTACAAAAGTCGGCATTCTGCTGATGAACTGCCTGGAATGGCTGCCCCTGTACTTCGGCATCCTCAAAGCGGGCTGCATCGCCGTTCCCATGAACTTCCGCTATTCCAGCGATGAAATCCAATACTGTCTCGATTTGGCCGACGTGTCGGTGCTGGTCTTCGGCCCCGAATTTGTCAGCCGCATGGACCCCATCATGGACAGTATCCCCGGCGTCAAGCTGCTGTTTTATGTAGGCCGGGATGTACCCCAGTACGCTGAGGACTGCTGCCGTCTTGTGACGTTCTGTTCCTCCAGCGCCCCGCCGGTGGCCCTGGACGAGACCGATGACGCGGCCATCTACTTTTCCTCCGGCACCACGGGTTTTCCCAAGGCCATTTTACATAAGCACCGGGCATTGGTGGCCGCCTGCCGCACCGAGCAGGCCCACCACGGCCAGACAAGGGATGACGTATTCCTCTGCATTCCGCCCCTGTACCACACCGGCGCAAAAATGCACTGGTTCGGTTCCCTCTACTCCGGCAGCAAGGCTGTTTTGCTGCGGGGCGTCAAGCCCGAATGGATTCTCCGGGCCGTCACCGAGGAAAAATGCACCATTGTCTGGCTTCTGGTGCCCTGGTGTCAGGATTTGTTGGAAGCCATCGAGTCGGGCCGCATTGACCCCAACCACTACATGCTGGACCAGTGGCGGCTGATGCACATCGGCGCACAGCCGGTGCCGCCCAGCATGATTCACCGGTGGATGAAGCTGTTCCCCCATCACCAGTACGACACCAACTACGGCCTTTCGGAATCCATCGGTCCCGGTGCGGTCCATCTGGGCGTGGAGAACATCGACAAGGTGGGCGCCATCGGCAAGCCCGGTTTCGGCTGGGAAGCCCGCATCGTAGACGAGCAGGGCAACGACGTGCCCGACGGCGAAGTGGGCGAGCTGGCCCTCCGCGGCGACGGCGTCATGGTCTGTTACTACAAAAACCCCGAAGCCACGGCGGAGGTCCTCCACGACGGCTGGTTGTGGACCGGCGACATGGCCCGCAAGGACGAGGACGGCTTCTACTATCTGGTGGACCGGAAAAAGGATGTCATCATCTCCGGCGGTGAAAACCTGTACCCGGTGCAGATTGAAGACTTCCTGCGCCGCAACGAAAAAATCTCCGATGTGGCCGTCATCGGTCTGCCGGACCCCCGTCTTGGCGAAATCGCCGCCGCCATCATCCAGGTGGCCGAGGGCCAGACCTGCACCGAAGAGGAACTCAACGCTTTCTGCGCCGAGCTGCCCCGGTACAAGCGCCCGAAAAAAATTATCTTCGACAAGGTTCCCCGCAATCCCACCGGCAAAATCGAAAAGCCGGTGCTCCGGGAGCGATATTGCAGCGGTCGTCTCGTAGAGGAACAAACGACCCACTAACGACCCACTAACGACCCACTAAATCGCTCCTGGAGGTACTGATTCATGGATTTATTCATTAAATTTGGTATGCTGGCGGTGTTCTTCGCCGTCATGATTTACATCGGCCTGTACTGCCGCCGCCACACCACCGACGTCAGCGGCTTTGTCCTGGGCGGCCGCTCTGTCGGCCCCTGGCTTACCGCCTTCGCCTACGGCACCAGCTATTTTTCTGCGGTGGTCTTCGTAGGCTACGCCGGACAGTTCGGCTGGAAATTCGGCGTGGCCGCCACCTGGGCCGGTATCGGCAACGCCTTGCTTGGCTCCCTGTTGGCCTGGGCTGTCCTGGGACGGCGGACCCGCATTATGACCCAACATCTGGACAGCGCCACCATGCCCCAGTTCTTTGCCAACCGGTTCCACAGCCGGGGGCTGAAACTGGCGGCGTCGGCCATCATCTTTCTGTTTCTTATCCCCTACACGGCATCTTTGTACAATGGTTTGAGCCGCCTGTTCGGCATGGCGTTCCACATCGACTACGCCGTGTGCGTCGTGGTCATGGCCGTGCTCACCGGCGTGTATGTCATCGCCGGCGGCTACATGGCCACCGCCATCAACGATTTTATCCAGGGCATCATTATGCTGGTAGGCATCATCGCCGTGGTGGCCGCCGTCCTCAACAGTCAGGGCGGCTTCCAGGCGGCCCTGGACGGTCTGGCACGGGTCAGCGACCCGGCCACGTCGGATACCCCCGGCGTCTTCGCCTCCTTCTTTGGTCCGGACCCGGTGGGACTTTTGGGCGTGGTGCTGCTGACCTCCCTGGGCACCTGGGGACTGCCCCAGATGGTCCAGAAGTTCTATGCCATTCAGAGTGAAAAGGCCATTGACAAGGGCATGATGATTTCCACCCTGTTCGCCCTCATTGTGGCCGGTGGCTGCTACTTCCTGGGCGGCTTCGGACGGCTCTTTTCCACGCCGGAGCTGGTGGCTCAGAACGGCTACGATTCCATCATTCCCACCATGCTGGAGGGGCTGCCCACCATTTTCATCGCCCTGGTGGTGATTCTGGTGTTGTCGGCCTCCATGTCCACCCTGTCCTCCCTGGTGCTCACGTCCAGCTCCACGCTGACGCTGGATTTTATCAAGCCCATTTTTCAAAAGGACATGGGAGAAAAACAGCAGATTTTCCTGATTCGCCTGCTGATTGTGGTGTTTATCGCCATTTCCGTGGTGCTGGCGATTATCCAGTACCGCTCCAGCGTCACCTTTATCGCCCAGTTGATGGGCGTCAGCTGGGGCGCGCTGGCCGGTGCGTTTCTGGCCCCGTTCCTCTACGGTTTGTACTGGAAGCGCACCACCAAGGCCGCCTGTGCCGTCAGCTTTGCCTTTTCCACGGTGGTCATGCTCTGCAACATCTTTTTCGGTAAAGCTTTCCCCACTCTGCTCCAATCGCCCATCAACGCCGGCGCGTTCTGTATGCTGGCGGGGCTTGTCATTGTCCCGGCGGTCAGTATGCTGACCCGGCCGCCCCTCCAACAGCACATCGAGCAGGTCTTCGCCTGCTATGAGCAAAAAGTGGTGGTCACCGCCAAGGACTCCATTGGAAACCCACGCGACACTGTAAAGGAGGAACTGTAACCATGAAAACGCTGATGCTGGGCAACGAAGCCGTTGCCCGCGGCCTCTACGAGGCCGGATGCAGCTTCGTCTCCAGCTACCCCGGCACCCCCAGCACGGAGATTACCGAGGCCGCCGCCAAGTACCCGGAGATTTACGCCGAATGGGCCCCCAATGAAAAGGTGGCCATGGAATCGGCCTTCGGCGCGGCCCTGGCCGGTCACCGCAGCTTTTGCGGCATGAAGCATGTGGGTCTCAATGTGGCCGCCGACCCCCTGTTTACCATTTCCTACACCGGCGTCAACGCCGGTATGCTCATCGTCGTGGCCGACGACGCGGGCATGCACAGCTCCCAGAACGAGCAGGATTCCCGCCACTACGCCAAGGCGTCCAAAATCCCCATGCTGGAGCCTTCCGACTCCGCCGAAGCGCTGGCCTTTGCCAAACTGGCCTATGAGCTTTCCGAGCGGTTCGACACGCCGGTGCTGTTGAAAATGTGTACCCGCGTTTCCCACTCCCAGAGCGTTGTGGAGACGTCCGACCGGGCCGAAGCCCTCGCCAAACCCTACGAGAAGAACGGCCCCAAATATATTATGATGCCCGGCAACGCCAAGCGCCGCCATCCGGTGGTGGAGCAGCGGACCGCCGACCTTATCGCCTGGGCCGAGACCGCCGAAATCAACCGGGTAGAAGACGGCGCCGACCATAAAATTGGCATCATCACCGGTTCCACCAGCTATCAATATGTGAAAGAGGTCTGCGGCGACCGGTTCCCGGTGCTGAAGCTGGGCATGGTCTGGCCCCTGCCGGAGAAAAAAATTCGGGACTTCGCCGCCACCGTGGACCATCTTCTGGTGGTGGAGGAGCTGGACGGCTTCATTGAGGAACATTGCCGCAATCTGGGTTTGGCCCTCAGCGGCAAGGACTATTTCTCCTGCATTGACGAGCTGAGCCAAAATATCGTGGCCGAGAAGTTGGGTCTGCCGGTTCCCGCCGGTACGGCGCTGGAGGAAGCCATTCCGCCCCGTCCCCCTGTCATGTGCGCCGGATGTCCCCACCGCGGCCTGTTCTACACGCTGAAAAAGAACAAGCTGACGGTCATGGGCGACATCGGCTGTTACACCCTGGGCGCGGTGGCCCCTCTGGCCGCCATGGACGCCACCATCTGCATGGGCGCGTCCATCTCCGGTCTCCACGGCTTCCTCAAGTCCGGCGGTGACAGCAAAAATACCGTGGCTGTCATTGGTGATTCCACCTTTATGCACTCTGGTATGACGGGTCTGGTCAATGTGGCGTACAATGAATCCAACGCCACGGTCATTATTCTGGACAACTCCATCACCGGCATGACCGGCCATCAGCAGAACCCCACCACGGGATACAATCTCAAGGGCGACCCAGCCACCAAGATTGATTTGGAAACCCTCTGCCATGCCATCGGCATTCGCCGCGTCCGGGTGGTGGACCCCTATAACCTGGCCGAGTGCAATCAGGCAGTCCAGGAAGAGCTGGCCGCCGACGAGCCTTCCGTCATTATCTCCCGCCGTCCCTGCGCCCTTCTCAAGACCGTCAAGCACGGCAAGCCCCTGTTTGTGGACGAAGAAACGTGCAAGGAGTGCGGCATGTGCATGAAGATTGGCTGCCCCGCCATCAGCATGATCGGCGGCAAGGCCAAAATTGACAACACCCTCTGCACCGGCTGCGGCGTATGCCGTCAGCTGTGCAAATTTGACGCCTTGCAGCTGCCGAAGGAGGACTGAACATGGAAACGAAAAACATTATGATCGTCGGCGTGGGCGGTCAGGGCAGTCTCCTGGCTTCCAAGCTCCTGGGCCGGCTGCTGCTGACAAAGGGCTACGACATCAAGGTGTCGGAGGTTCATGGCATGAGCCAGCGGGGCGGCAGCGTGGTTACCTATGTCCGCTTCGGTGACAAGGTCTACTCCCCCATCATCGACAAGGGTGAAGCCGACTACATTGTGTCCTTTGAACTGCTGGAAGCCGCCCGCTGGACCGAATACTTAAAACCCGGCGGCACCATCGTCACCAACACCCAGCAGATCAACCCCATGCCCGTTATCACCGGCGCGGCATCCTATCCGGAAAATCTGGTGGCGAAAATGGAAGCCAAGGGATTAAAGGTGGACGCCATTGACGCTCTGAAACTGGCCGAAGAAGCAGGCAGCGCAAAAGCCGTCAATATCGTGCTGATGGGCCGTCTGTCCAAGTGCTTCGATATGCCCCTGGAGGACTGGATGACCGCCATTGACAAGAGCGTTCCGGAGAAATTCCTGGAGCTGAACAAAAAGGCATTCACCCTGGGCCGCAACGCCTGACCAACCGGAAAGAGAAAGGAACACCGCCCCATGGAACGATACTATCAACCCGAAGTGGAATGTGCCAGCCGGGAGACCATCCTGGCGTTGCAGAATGAGCGCCTGGTGAAGCAGGTGCGCCACGTGTGGGACCATGTCCCCTATTACCGCAAGAAAATGGAGGAAAAAGGCGTCACGCCCGACGACATTCAAAGCGTGGCCGACCTCCACAAGCTGCCGTTTCTCAGCAAGGACGATTTGCGGGAAGCAAACCCTTACGGCCTTTTAGCCAAACCGTTAAAGGACTGCGTCCGCATCCAGTCCACCTCCGGCACCACCGGCAAGCGGGTGGTTGCCTTCTACACCCAGCACGACATTGACTTGTGGGAGGACTGCTGCGCCCGCGCCATCACCGCCGCCGGCGGTACTGACGAAGATGTGTGCCAGGTGTGCTACGGCTACGGCCTGTTCACCGGCGGCCCCGGTCTCAACGGCGGCAGCCACAAGGTGGGCTGCCTGACGCTGCCCATGTCCTCGGGCAATACGGACCGGCAGCTGCAATTTATGGTGGATTTGCAGTCCACCATTCTCTGCTGCACCCCCTCCTATGCGGCCTATCTGGCAGAATCCATTCATGAGCGGGGCCTGCGGGACCAGATCAAGCTGAAAGCCGGTATTTTCGGCGCGGAAGCCTGGAGCGAGGAAATGCGCCGGGATATCGAAAAGCAGCTGGGCATCAAGGCCTTTGATATCTACGGTCTGACGGAGACCTCCGGCCCCGGCGTGGCCTTTGAGTGCAGCGAACAGACGGGCATGCACATCAACGAGGACCATTTTATTGCGGAGATCATCGATCCCAACACCGGCGAGGTGCTGCCGGAGGGCAGCAAGGGCGAGCTGGTGTTCACCTCCATCACCAAGGAGGCATTCCCCCTGCTGCGCTACCGGACCCGGGATATCTGCGTGCTGACCAGAGAGAAGTGCTCCTGCGGCAGAACGCTGGTAAAGATGAGCAAGCCCATGGGCCGCAGCGACGATATGCTGATTGTCAAGGGCGTCAACGTGTTCCCGTCCCAGATTGAAGCGGTGCTCATCGAGCAGGGCTATCAGGCCAACTACCAGATCATTGTGGATCGGATCAACAACTCCGACACCCTGGATGTGCTGGTGGAAATGACGCCGGAGAACTTCTCCGACTCCCTGGGCAAAATCACCGAAATGGAGAAATCTCTGGTGGCGGCCCTCAAGGCCATGCTGGGCATCTACGCCCGTGTGAAGCTGGTGGCCCCCAAGACCATCGCCCGCAGCGAGGGCAAGGCCGTCCGCATCATCGATAAGCGCAAGATTTAAGGAGGTTGTCCCATGTCTATCCATCAGATCTCCGTATTCCTGGAAAACCGTGTGGGCCAGCTGGCCCAGATCACCAAGATTCTGGCCGATCACCACATTGACCTGCGGGCCCTTTCCATTGCAGAGACCACCGATTACGGCATTCTCCGCATCATTGTGGATGACACGGTGAAGGCCACCGACATTCTTTTGGAGCAGGGTTTCATCCTGTCCAAAACGCCGGTGCTGGTGATCTCCGTCCCTGACGCCCCCGGCGGTCTGGCCCAGGTGTTGGCCCTGCTGGCCGAGGGTCAGCTGGACATTGAATACATGTATTCCCTGTTCACCAATCAGAACGGCAACGCCTATATGGTGTTTCGTGTCTCCGACGAGGCCAAGTTCACGGCCCTGCTGCAATCCCACAACATTCCCATTGCCACCAGCGAGGAGCTGGGCATCCACTAAACTTTTGCGGCAACGCCGCCTGATGCCTATTTTAAAAGAATCGAGGTACCGTATCATGCAACAACTCAGCCGTAAGTGTGATCTGTTCACTGACTCCGTCATTCGCCGCATGACGCGCATCTCCCTGGATTGCGGCGCCATCAACCTGGCCCAGGGGTTTCCTGACTTTGATCCCCCCAAGGCCATGCTGGACCGTCTGGCGGAGGTGGCCTATCAGGGTCCCCACCAGTACCCCATCACCATGGGCGCACCCAATTTCCGCGCCGCGTTGGCCCGGAAGTGCGGCCGGTTTATGGGCCGTACCCTGGACCCCGACACGGAAATGGTGGTGACCATCGGTTCCACCGAGGCCATGGTGGACACGCTGTTTGCACTGACCAACCCCGGCGACAAGGTCATTATGTTCTCCCCCTACTTCGAGAACTACCGGGCCCAGGCCATTTTTGCCGACTGCGAGCCGGTGTTCGTGCCGCTGACGCCGCCGGAATTCAACTTTGACGCCAATGTGCTGGAGGACGCTTTCAAGCAGGGCGCCAAGGCCATTCTGATTTGCAACCCCTCCAACCCCAGCGGCAAGGTGTTTACCGAGGTCGAGCTGAAGCAGATTGCAAACCTGTGCATCAAGTACGACGTGTACGCCATCATGGACGAAGTCTATGAGCACATCGTCTACGAGGGCCACAAGCACACCTATATGAACTCCATTCCCGGCATGTGGGAGCGGACCGTGTCCTGCTCCTCCCTGTCCAAGACGTACTCCGTCACCGGCTGGCGTCTGGGTTACGCCATCGCTCCCAAGGAGATCATGGACAAGATCAAGCAGTACCATGACTTCAACGCCGTGGGCGCGGCGTCTCCCCTGATGGAGGCCGCCATTGTAGGTCTGGATATGCCCGACAGCTACTATAAGGAGTTTGGCGACCACTACGCCCATATGAAAAAGCTGTTCACCGAGGGCTTGGACCGTATCGGCATCCCCTATACGGACCCCCAGGGCGCCTACTTTGTGCTGGCCGATATCGGCCCCTTTATGAAGCCCGGCCAGTCCGACGCGGAATTCTGCGAGGAGATGGCCCGGAAGGTGGGCGTTGCCGCCGTGCCCGGTACGTCCTTCTTCAAGGAGAACGTCAATCATATTGTCCGGCTGCACTTCGCCAAGGTGGACGAAACCCTTAATGAAGCGCTGGAGCGGCTCTCTAAGATTCGTGAAAAGATGAATTGACACATCGCACCCAAAAGGAAAAAGTTTACTCGATTTTTTTCTTGTGAGGGCTACCCACCGCCCGTGTGTCTGCGGTGCTCGCCGGGCCTTTTCCGCCATAGCTGCGGTGCGGTTTCTTGCCATACATCCAGTATGGCTGCGAACCCGCACCTTGCTCTGACGAAAAATTCCTCGCCGACCACTCTTGCCAACGGGTGGCGGGCAGCCCAAATCGCGGAGTCCAGAGGCAGCTGCATATGGCCATCTTGCCCGGCCAGCGGGGCCATAATCCCGGGCCACTCCGGGCCATAATCGGCGGCCAGCCAAAGACATAATCCCCGGCCAGCCGCCAGGGGTAATCGTGGCCTAAACAGACTGTTTA
>DVJJ01000063.1 GCA_018716875.1 Candidatus Avoscillospira avistercoris | reverse complement strand
TAAAGCAAGCCAGCCGAATGGGCTTGACCCCATCCGGCTGGCTTGCCATGTTGTTTTGTTGTGAAATCGCCCAATAAGGGCGCTTTTTATTTGTGCTGATTGCCGTTTTTTCTTGACTTATGCAAATTTCTTATGCAAATTTCTATTGACTTTTAGCGAATTGAAAACAAACGGAAACAAATTTCCTTCCATAATTTTCCTATCCATTACCAGACCAGCGGGCTGACCATGCGGGTGATGCCGTTCACCCAGAAATCGCCGGTGTCGGTGTAGATGGCCCAGCCGGGCACCAGCCGCACCACCGCCGCCGACGCTGTATCGGCCCGGCAATAGCCCTGCTCCACTTCGTTCACCGTGGCGCCCACCCATCCCAGGGTGTCGCGGCTGCCCAAAAACGCCACCAAGGCGTCGGCAGCGGTACAGCCGATGACGTCGTCCGTGCGGACCAGATCGGTGGTGTCGAAGTACAGCGTCCCTTCCAGCTCTGTGAGGATGTTGTTTTCGTAGGTGGCCGTGACAGCGGCGGTGAATACTGGTACCTCCAACATCTGCTGCACCGCTGTCAGCCGGTAGACACCGGCCCGGACCCGCTGGGGCGCGGAGACTCCTGCCGGTTCCAGTCCCATCCGGACCAGAAGGCCCGACAGGTCCTTGGTCAGATCGGCCACAGGTTCCTGATTCTGGAGCTTTGCCGTCAGCACGCTGCCCCGGGACAGCTGACAGGAACCCACCGCCGAGGAATAGGTCTGGATATAGCGGGTGGAGTCATGCTCCATCAATACCATCTCCCCCAAAAGCGCCTGCATGGCGGGCAGCGCGCCGCTGTCATCGGGAGTAAATTCCAGGGTATAGAGGGGCCGGGTATCGGGCAGCTGACCGGCGTTGAGCTGGACGCCCGCCTGGGTAAACAGCGTCTCCAACGCTTCCTGGGCCTGGGCCTGCTGTTTCTGGCGCTGGCGGGCCAGAGGAATCAGCAGCACCAGCAGCATGATATTGGCCACCAGGAGAATCAGAATCACAATGTTCTTGATCTTGGATATGGGCATGGTGCGCCTCCTTAGGAACGAAGCCAGTCGGCCTGCAAGGTGTTCTCCCCCATGTCGGCGTAGCCGGGCCGCAGCCGGGTCCCCGCCGGTGCAATGGCGGCAGCCTGCAGGGGCGGCAGCAAAGCCGTGGAATCTCCGGCGACCGTATAGGTCCGCAGGCGCAGCGTCAGTTCCGTCAGGATGTCGCCCTGGAACCGGGCCTCCACGGCTGGACCGTCGGCCCGCAGGACCTCCAGCCCCTCCACATAGCAGGAAAATTCCACCGTCGACGTCTGGCCATCGGTCTCCAGGCCCGAAAACCAGAGGCAGCTGTCCCCCAGCCGCCCGGCAGAAAGGGTATCCACCAGGGAGCGGACCAGCTCAATGCGCTGGGCGTCGCTGTCTCCGGCGGCGGCAAACCGCTGGGACAGGCTGGTGTTTTCCAGTTTCAAAACGCCGTCGGCGCCAATCCGCAGCGAGGCGTTGCTGTCGGTATAGGTGGTGCTGCTGTCATCCCGATACACGCTG
The DNA here is from genome assembly GCA_018716875.1 of Candidatus Avoscillospira avistercoris. Lineage (GTDB taxonomy): Bacteria > Bacillota > Clostridia > Oscillospirales > Oscillospiraceae > Avoscillospira_A > Avoscillospira_A avistercoris. The sequence goes on along the minus strand of DVJJ01000063.1, from coordinate 9,882 downwards.
TCGCCATAGGGATTGAAGCCCAGCGTTGTGGCGGCGGTTGTGGCAGCGGTCCTGAGGAACGACTCGTCCACCGGGTTGGAAGCCTGGACGGCGGGTACCGCCGTATAGGACGGCTGGATGACAGTCATGGGGTCCAGATGGCCGTAGGGTCCGCCGCCCTCGGCGGCCAGGAACGAACCGTCGGTCCCCAGGGTCTCCAGAACCTCGCCAAACGTTGTGCTGTCCACCTCGGTTTTCATGGCCTGGTATGTGCCGTTGGCCTCCACCAACAGTTCCACAGTGTCGCCGCTGCGGCGCAGGCAGAACAGGCGGCCGCTGCCGGTGCATTCGCTGCCGGTGGCGTCCAGCCATTGGGCCAGCACGTTCAGGGGAATCGCGCCGGGATAGTAGAAATACAATTCTGCCTGGGTGGCCCGGCTGAGAAAGGCCATGCGGGTCAATTCCTCTGCCGTTCCCGCCGTGTCCAGCGCTGCGGCCAGCTGGCCGCCTAGGGCGGCAAAGGCGTTGTCCAGCGCTTCCTGACTGCCCATGTAACTGATCCGGCCCGCCGGTCCCACTGCGGAAATGACCACAGGCAGAGCCGCGTCCGTATAGGTGGGGTCCTCGGCCTTTTTGGGCGGGGTGGACAATTTTCCGGACAGCGTTTGCATCATGCCGGAGAGGCCGTCGGCGCCGCTGTACTGAATGGCCGTCAGAGACAGCATCACCACGGAGATCAGCAGCAGGACAATAAGAATAGACTTGCACACTTCCTTGGTGCGTGGACGCACGATGGGTCCTCCTTTCACGCTTGCGAGTCGGCGGCGGGCAGAGTGACGGTGACGGTGGTACCCTTGCCGTAGACGGAATCGATGGCGATTTCACCTTTATGCTGGCGCAGGATTTCACTGGCAATGGACAGGCCCAGGCCCGTGCCGCCGGACTCTCTGGAACGAGCCTTATCCACCCGGTAAAACCGCTCAAACAGCCGGGGCAGGTCTTTTTCGGGAATGCCGATGCCGTTGTCCCGGACCTTGGCCCAGACCATTTCGCCGCTGACACCGGCCAGCAGCTCAATACGACCGCCGTTGGGGGTATACTTGATGGCGTTGGACACCACGTTGATAAGGACCTGCTGGATGCGGTCCCGGTCGCCGTTGACCTCCGGCAGATCGTCGGGAACGTCCACCGTCAGGGTATGGCCGTGGTTGCGGGCGTCCATAGCCACGGCTTCGGCCACGTCCCGAATAGCCCCGGCAAAGGAGAATCGGGAGATGTTCATCTCCATTTTGCCGTAATCGAACTTACTGAGGGTCAGCAGGTCTTGGACGATGCGGGTCATGCGGTCGGCTTCGTTGATGATGACGCTGAGGAATTGCTGCTGCAGCTCTGGCGGCAGGTCTCCTGCGGCGTCGGCCATGGTCTCGGCGTAGGATTTGACGTTGGTCAAAGGGGTACGCAGCTCATGGGACACATTGGCCACAAATTCCCGGCGGGTCTGCTCGCTCTTGCGCTGCTCGGTGACATCATGGATGACGACGATGACACCGGCAGGGCTGCCCTCGGTGGTAAAGGGGGCCATAAACAGCTCCAAGCTCCGGTCCCCCACGGTCTTCTCCGTCTCCACAAACTCCGGGCTCTCCAGGTCCAGCACTTGGGGCAGTTGGGTCTCCTGGCCGAACATTTCATCAAACCCGCCGGATTTGGCCGGGTCACAGCCCAGCATTTGGACGGCGGCGGGGTTAGCGTGGATGACGCGGCCCTGGGCGTCAAAGGCCACCACGCCGTCGGTCATGTGTAGAAACAGGGTGGAGAGTTTGTTGCGCTCGTTTTCGGCGGCGGCCAGGGTGTCCCGGAGCACACGGGACATGTCGTTAAAGTCCCGGGTCAGCGCGCCGATTTCATCCCGTGAGGTGACCTCCAGCTTTTCCGAAAAATCCCCAGCGGCCACCCGGCGGGTGCCCTTGGACAGGGCCCGCAGGGGTGTAATGAGAATCTGGGCCAGCAGCACCGACAGCACCAGGCAGATGCCCATGCCCATAATCAGGGACTGGACAATGATATCCATCACGTTGGCCGTCAAGTCATTGACAGTGGATTTGTTGTCCAACACATAGACGATGTACGAGGCGTTGTCCCCTGTGATGGGCACCGCCAAATCCATATAGGGGCTGGTGATGGAGCTGTCCTGGCCCACCTGCCCATTGAGGGCCGCCAGCAGGTTGGTGGTGGTGGAGACGGCGGCGGTCTGGTCGGAACCGGCGAGCACAGCGCCGCCGCTGTCCAGGACGTAGACGTTGCGCCCGGCAATGTCGATGCCCAGGCCCGCCTTGGCCATCAGCCGTTCCTTCATCTCTTCGGCACCCTCGTCGGTGGTGTCCTGCAATTGCCGGATGAATTCCTGTGAGAAGGTGCGGCCCATCTCATCGTAGAACTGATCGATATAGAAATTTCCGACACCATTGATCAGGAAGGAGCCGACGACGGTCATCAGCGCCAGAATCAGCAGCATCATGATGAGTACCAGTTTTGTGCGGATGGAACCCATGTTGCACCTCGTTTTTCTGTGCCGTTACAGCACGAAGTAGTAGCCTGCGCCCCGCTTGGTGAGGATGTGGGCGGGCTTGCCGGGGTCGTCCTCGATTTTTTCACGCAGACGGCGCACCGTCACATCCACCGTGCGCATATCGCCGTAATAGTCGTAATTCCACACCTTGTCCAACAGCTCCTCCCGGGTAAACACCTTGTCGGGGGCAGCCATCAGGAACGAAAGCAGGTCAAATTCCTTTTGGGTCAGCTCCACCAGGACACCGTTTTTGCGGGCGGCAAAGCCGTCCGGGTCCAGGACCAATCCCGTGGACGGCGTCTCCTGGGACGGTGCAGGGCCCTCGGCGGAATCCAGGGTGCGGCGGCGGATATTGGCCTTGACTCTGGCCATCAGTTCCCGCATGGAAAATGGCTTGGTGATGTAGTCGTCTGCCCCGGCTTCCAGGCCGAACACCTTGTCGTTTTCCTCCTCACGGGCGGTCAGCATGATGATGGGCGTGCTGATACCGCCCTCCCGCAGCTGACGGCAGATGGAAAAGCCGTCCAGCTTGGGCAGCATCACATCCAGCAGAATCAAATCCGGGTCGGCGGTACGGGCCAGCTGGAGACCGGCTTCGCCGTCCAACGCCTCCAGCGTTTCATAGCCCTCCCGGGACAGGTTGAATTTGAGAATCTCCACAATGGCCCGTTCATCTTCGACGATCAGGACTTTTGACATACGCACGAACCTCCTTATGGATGGGTGTATGGCGGCAGGGGCAAGCCCCCGCCTTACCGTTCTTTTTCCGGACACGGCATCCGCACGAACCGCGGCTTACCGGCGCAGCCCCTTGGGATAATGGTTTTTCAATACGCCGCCGCTGCCCTTGGCCCAGCCCAGGGAAAGGCCGTCCACGGTGATCAGCGTCCATCCGGTCTGGGGGCCCGGGATCGTCTGGCCCGACAGATAGGCGGCAATCTCCGGGCTGTCCCCGGAAAAGTTCGCCTCGGAGGCAGCGGTTTTCAGCCACAGGGCCAGGGCATGGGCCGGTTCAAACCGGTTTTTCAGCAGTTGTCCCAGCTCCAAACCGGGGCGGATGACCTTGAGACCCCGCAGTTCCGGCATGGCGGGCGGCGTCAGCCACAGGGATTTTCCAAAGGGCAGCAGCGCTCCCTCCGGCAGGGTGATGTCCAGCGCCGTGAGAAACTCCTCCAATTCCTTGGGAACAGCAGGGGCAATTCCCCGCTCCCCACGGCGCGGGTTCCCTCCATTGGACCGGGCCCATGTGTTCTCAGCCATAGGGCAGGGGCTTTCCCCCGCCAACAGGACCTCGTCTCCCAGCTTTTCCAAAACAGCAATATAATGCCCCTCGCCCTTCAATTTATGGGGCCACAAACGGAAGGTCTTTTCGAGACCTGGGGCCGGGTCGTCAATCCAGTCGGGACGGCCGGGGGCAAACCAGGGGGCGTCCACCTTTACCAGATGAAAGTCCGGGTGGGTGTGGAGGAATCGGGACACGGTGCCCTCGTTTTCCTCCGGGGCAAAGGTACAGGTAGAGTAGACCAGACGGCCGCCGGGCCGCAGCATCACGGCGGCGGATTTTAAAATCTCATCCTGCCGCCGGGCGCACATCAGCACCGTCTCCACGCTCCAGTCGGCCACAGCGGCGGCCTCCTTACGGAACATGCCCTCGCCGGAACAGGGAGCGTCCACCAGAATGCGGTCAAAATAGCCGGGGAACCGCTCCTCCAGCCGTTTGGGGTGTTCGTTGAGCACCAGAGCGTTGGCACAGCCCATACGCTCCAGATTTTGACCCAGGACTCTGGCCCGTTTCGGTTCAATCTCATTGGAGATCAAAAGCCCCTGGCCAACCAGCAGGGCGGCCAGCTGGGTGGACTTGCCGCCGGGGGCGGCGCACAGGTCCAGAACGGTCATACCGGGCCGCACATCCAGCAGCCCGGCCGGGGCCATGGCGCTGGCCTCCTGCAAATAGTATGCCCCTGCGTCGTGGTAGGGAGACAGACCGGGGCGGGCGTTGAGGTCATAATAATAGCTGTTCGGCGACCAGGGCACCGGCTCGCCGCCGGTGACCGTTGGCAGTTTTTTCAGGGTGTTGAGCCGCAGGGCCACGGCGCGGGGCCGCTTGGCGGCTTCCAGAAACGCCGCCAGACCTTCCGGCCCAATGAGCCCCTCCATACGGCTTAAAAATTCCTTGGGAAACATGGGGTTCCCTCCTTGGGGATAGATAAGAGTATTGTACCGCATGGATGAAAAAAATGCAAAGAAAAACCGCTTTTCCCCGTATTTCCCCGACGGCTGCCCGCAGGCCGCTCCGCCTATACCAACTTTCGTTCGCAACTTTCGACGGCTGCCGGGAGCCTGCGGGGGCCTTTGCTTCCCTTCCGCTCCCCTCTGCATTTTCCGACCCCTTCCGGCCAGTGGACAAATCCGGCGGCCTCCGCTATGATATAGCCAAAATTTACCAGAAATAGAAGGAGGTCCTGTCCATGCTGCCATGGAATCGCGGCGTCCCCATGGGCCGGGCGGTCACCACGCCCCCCACCAGTCTGCCGCAGCAAGAACGTATCATTCTGCCCCTGCCCCGGGGGGAAACGCCCCTGGTCCGGGTCGGGGACCCCGTCTCCCGGGGCCAGCGGGTGGCCGACGGCAACGGCGATCCCCTGCCCCTTTACGCCTCGGTCTCCGGCACCGTGGCCGCCCTGGACACCATGGAATTGGCCGCCGGCGGCTCCTGTCTGGCCCTGATTCTTCAAAACGACGGTCTGGACACGGCGGCGGACCCACTGGAGCTGCCGGACGACGAAGATGCTCTATGGGACAGCGGCGTGCGGCTGCCCGGTGGCCGTCCTCTGGCCCAGGCCGTCACCCAGGCCGCGCCGGGGCTGGATACGCTGATTCTCTCGGCCATGGACCGGGAGCCTTGGCATTGTACTGAAGATGCCGCCCTCTGTCTTGACGCCGACGCCGTAGCGGCGGGACTGGCCTTCCTGAACCGGCTGCTGCACCCCCGGCGCACCCTGCTGGCCGTAGGGGCCGGACAGCATCAGGCGGCCCACGCCGCCGCGCCCTTGGACTGCACCGTGATGACGGTGCCCCAACGCTATCCCCTGTCCCATCCCCAATTGCTGGCGGAATCCCTGGGGCGTCTGCCCCCCGGCCAGCCGCCCCAGGAGGGCGACGTGTTGGTGCTGCCCGTCAGCGCCGTGGCCGCCTTTGGTGCGGCGCTGCAAGGTACGCCGCCCATCCGCCAGCGGGTCAGCGTGGCATGGAAGCGGGGCCACGCCCTGATTGACGCCCCCATGGGCGCGCCTCTGTCAGCCATTCTGGAAGCTGCCGCCGCCCCGGACGGGCCTCTGCTGCTGGGTGGGCCCATGACTGGCTCTCCCCTGCGCCACGCCGACGGTCCCCTGGTCCCCGGCATTACATCCCTGTGTGTCCTGCCGCCCCGCCGCCACCGCAACGGTACCCCCTGCATCCGCTGCGGCCGCTGCGCCGCCGTCTGTCCCATGGACCGTCAGCCCTGGCTGGGCATCGGTCACTGTCTCCACTGCGGCGCCTGCCGCTACGTCTGTCCCGCCGCCGGGTACACCCCATCCAAAGAGGAGGTTTTATTATGAATACCGCACCGTACATCCACTGTGGCCAATCCACAACCCTGCAAATGCTGGATGCCGCCATTGCCCTGCTGCCGGCAGCAGCGGGAGCCGTCTGGTTCTTCGGCCTGCGGGCCGCCGCCATGCTTCTGCTGGCCGTTGCTGCCGCCGCCGCCACTCAATTTCTGTGGGACCGCTTCACCGGACGGCAGGAGCTGCGAACCCTGACGGTTCTGGTGACGGGCCTGCTGTCGGCCCTGCTGCTGCCCGCCCGGGCCGCCCTGTGGGCCGCACCCCTGGGGGCCTTTCTCGCCGTGTCTGTCAAAGTTCTTACCGGCGGCATCGGTCAGAACTGGTGGAACCCCGCCGCCCTGGGCCGCGCCGCCCTTCTGCCCCTTTTGTGCCCCCTGGCCTTGAAAGATTGTCAGGGTACCTTCCTCATGGCCTATCTGGACGGTGCCATGGGAGAGGCGTCCACCCTGCTGCTGTTGGTGGGCGCGGCCTATCTGGCCATGCGCCATCTGCTGCCCTGGGCCGTGGCGGTGCCCTATCTGTGCGCGTCGTTCCTGACGGCGGCGGTGCTGCCCCACTGTGACCCGCTGGCCGTCATCTGCTGGGGCGGCACCATCCTGGGGGCCTGCTTCCTGTCCGCCGACCCGGTGACCACCCCCATGGGGTTGACCTTCCGGGTGCTCTATGGCGTCTTTACCGGCGCCGTTGCCACAGTGTTCTCCTTCTACGGCTGGGGCATAGGCGGTGTGGTGGTAGCCATCCTAGCCGCTAATACGGCATTCCGTGCCGCTGAAACCATCGCCGCCCGCTTGCAGAATACCGCAGAATTGGAACAGGTTTGAATCCCGCCCATTCCTTCCAAGGGGGGCGCTGCCATGGGCAGCGCCCCCCTTGCGCTTCTTTTCCCCAACTGTTACAATATAGGCTAGAATATTCTGCACTTGGGAGGAATCCCCCATGGAAACTTACGATATCGCCGTCATCGGCGCCGGTCACGCCGGCATCGAGGCGGGTCTGGCCGCCGCCCGGCTGGGCCTCAAGACGGTGGTTTTTACCATCAATCTGGACGCCGTGGGCAATATGCCCTGCAATCCCGCCATCGGCGGCACCGGCAAGGGCCATCTGGTCCGGGAGCTGGACGCCCTGGGCGGTGAAATGGGACGGGCCGCCGACGCCTGCTGCATTCAATACCGGATGCTGAACTTGGGCAAAGGTCCCGCCGTCCACTCCCTTCGGGCCCAGGCTGACCGGCGGCTGTACCAGTCCCATATGAAGCACATTCTGGAACAGCAGGAAAACCTCTATCTCCGCCAGGACCAAGTGACGGCCATTGGAGTGGAAAACAACGCCGTCTCCGCCGTGGTGACGCGGCTGGGCCTACGGTTCCCGGTCCGGGCCGTGGTCATCGCTTCGGGCACCTATCTGGAGAGCAGCGTCATCACCGGTGACGTATCCTATGATTCCGGCCCCGACGGCATGCACGCCGCCCACGGTCTTTCCAACTGTCTGCGGAATCTGGGCCTGCGGCTCCAGCGGTTTAAAACCGGTACGCCGCCCCGTCTCAACGCCCGCAGCGTCGATTTCTCCAAAATGGAAATTCAGACCGGCGACAGCGACCCCCAGCCTTTCTCTTTTACCACAGAGCACCCCCTGAAAAACCGGGCAGTGTGCTATCTTACCTATACCAATGAAGAAACCCACCGGGTTATCCGGGACAATCTGCACCGTTCCCCCCTCTATTCCGGTAAAATCACCGGCATCGGCCCCCGGTACTGTCCCTCCATTGAGGACAAAGTGGTACGGTTCGCGGAAAAGCCCCGCCACCAGCTGTTTGTGGAGCCCACGGGTCTCGACACCGACGAACTGTATTTGCAGGGCTTTTCGTCCAGCCTGCCGGTGGATGTCCAGTTGGAAATGCTTCACACCATCCCCGGATTGGAGCACGCCGAGATGATGCGGCCCGCCTACGCCATCGAATACGACTGCATCGATCCCACGGAGCTGCTGCCCACATTGGAAACAAAGAAACTCCACGGTCTGTACGGTGCGGGCCAGTTCAACGGCTCCTCCGGCTATGAGGAGGCCGCCGTCCAGGGCTTTGTGGCCGGTGTCAACGCCGCTTTGCACCTTTTGGGCCGGGAACCCATGATTCTCAAACGTTCCGACGGTTATATTGGAACGTTAGTGGACGATCTGGTGACCAAGGGCACCCAGGAGCCTTACCGCATTATGACCTCCCGCAGCGAATACCGGCTGCTCCACCGGCAGGACAACGCCGACCAGCGTTTGACGGCCATCGGCCACCGCATTGGTCTGGTGTCTGAGGAGCGGCTCCGGGCTGTGGAAGAAAAATACGCGGCGGTGGAGCAGGAAAAGGCCCGTTTGGAAGCCAAAGGCGTTCCGGCGTCGCCGGAGCTGACCGCCATGTTGGAGCAGGTTGGAGAGGTGCCTGTAAAGTCGTCGGCCCGGCTGGCCGATCTGCTGCGCCGTCCCGGCGTCACCTATGCAATGCTGGCTCCCTTTGACCCGGAACGGCCGGACCTGCCCGCCGCCGTGACGGAACAGGTGCAGATACAATTAAAATACGCCGGTTACCTGGAACGGCAGGAAAAACAGGTGGCCGAATTTCAAAAAGCCGAGTCCCGGCTGCTGCCCGCCGATCTGGACTATGACCAGTTGGGCGGCCTGCGGTTGGAAGCCCGGCAGAAGCTCAACGCCATCCGGCCCCTCAACGTGGGCCAGGCTTCGAGAATTTCCGGCGTCAGCCCCGCCGATGTGGCGGTGCTGCTGATCTGGCTGGAACAGAACGCAGGAGGAACCAACCATGCTCTTTGATACCCATGCCCACTACGACGCCCGCCGCTTTGACAGCGACCGCCACGAATTGCTGGGCTCCATGCAGCAAAACGGCGTGGGCCGCATTCTGAACGCCGGGTGCGATTTGGAATCCAGCCGGGTGGCCATTGAGCTGGCCCATCAATACGATTTTCTCTATGCCGCTGTTGGCTCTCACCCCGACGACGCCGACCATGTGGACGGCGCGTTGGTGGATACCTACCGGGAGCTAGCCAAAGAGGAAAAAGTGGTAGCCATCGGAGAAATCGGCCTGGACTATTATTATGAAGACGTGCCCCGGGAGCAGCAAAAGAAGGCCTTTCGGATGCAGATGGAGCTGGCACGGGAGCTGAACTTGCCGGTCATCGTCCACGAGCGGGACGCCCACGGCGACGGTATGGTAATCGTCAAAGAATTTCCCGATGTCACTGGCGTGTTCCACTGTTATTCCGGCTCCCTGGAGATGGCGCGGGAATTGGTGAAGCTGGGCTGGTACGTGGGCTTCACCGGCGTTCTGACCTTTAAAAACGCCCGCAAGGCGTTGGAGGTGGCGGAGAATGTACCCCTGCACCGCATTGTGCTGGAAACCGACTGCCCCTATATGGCCCCGGAGCCCTACCGGGGCAAGCGCTGCGACTCCACCATGCTGCCCCGTATGGCGGAAAAGCTGGCCCAGCTGCGGGACAAAACCGTGGAGGAAATCGAACAAATCACCTGGGAAAATGGCTGCCGCTTATTCCGTCTGAATCCTTGACAAATTTCGGTTGAATTTTTCATGGGAATCTGTTATACTAACGCTGCAAGATGATGCAGGGTTAGTACATCGGTAGTGCATCGGCTTCCCAAGCCGAGAAGGCGGGTTCGATTCCCGTACCCTGCTCCAAATCAAAACCCCCGATTCCTCAATGGTTTCGG
>DVJJ01000062.1 GCA_018716875.1 Candidatus Avoscillospira avistercoris | reverse complement strand
AATAACCACCGCACCCAAAATAAAAAGTTGTACTCGATTTTCTCAAAAATCGAGTACAACTTTTTATTTAGCGGCTGCCTCGAACCACATCCCATGACCGGGGCAGACAAACATCCCTTTTGCCCATTTTTGCAGCTGCTTCCGGCAGGCGGTGGCCTCCTTGGAATCCATATTGACGCTGGTCATCAGGTACGGCGCCAGCTTATTAAACGCCATCTGGTCCTCCGAAAATCCCTTGATATTCACCCAATTATCGCCGCTGAACATCAGCCGGTTTTCCGTATCCACATAGACCGTCTCTCCCCGGACATGGCCGCCGTTCCCCTCGTAGACCTCAAAATGCAGGTCGGCAAAGTCCAGCGCGCCGATATGGGACAGGGTTTTTCCGTCCAGCTTCCGCCCGATAATCTCCATCCGGTCCAGCTCCGGCGGCGTATAGCCCGTGATAATCTTACTGAGGCAGCAATACGGCGCGTGGAGGGGGTTCTGCTCCCGGTAATCGGCTTTCCCCTCCCGCTCCAAAACGAAATTCCGATAGCAGTTCTCACTGAGCAGCACCCGGTCCGCAATGGACAGCAGGCCCGTATGGTCGATATCGCCATGGGTCAGCGCCACGGTCTTTTTCCGGGTGGAAAAGCCGGGAATCATACTCTCCAGAATGGGCTGCAATTCCGGCAAAAAGCACCGGAATCCGCCGTCGATGCACAACAGCTCCTTGCCGTCGTCCAGCAAATACGTATTGCTGCCGCAGGGCGGCTCCACAATATATCCCATGACCTGGGGACTCATGCGCCGCTGGCTGATAATGGGTTGGTAATTGCTGCCGCGGTGACCGGCGATAAACCGGGCAAACCGGCGGATATAGTCAAAGGATTTGAAGGGCGCCTGGTCCTTGCCGTCCAACATCTGCATAATCCGGTTGGATTCAATGATAAACTGGTTGGTTTGCCGCCGGTCCAGTCCCAGAATGTCCCGCATTTCATTGGCAAACTCAATATAAAACACCGTACTGTCCAGAATCTTCTCGGTAACACTGTATTCCAGAATCTTTACATCACAGATGGCCGACATTTCATCCAACAGCTGTTTCATAACGGCGGGTTCCTCAATATACAGGCCCATACGAATCTGCTGGTACGGCGTGCCGCTCTGCTGGGCGTTGAGGTACGAGATATTGATATGGTGCCGCTGCAACAGCTCCAATACCGGCGTCAGGGCGCCGGGCACATCCAACAGCCGCACCTCCACCAGCATGACCCGCTGGGGAATCTTATTCTCATTGGCCAGATAGCCGATGTCCCCCAGGTCTTGGGTGATTTTCTGTAACTGCTTTTTATCGGCCTCCACGTCCAAAAACAGCGTGTGCAGGTCCACGGCCTTGTTATAGCTGACCCGAACGATATTACCGCCGTGGCCTGCAATAATCTGATTGGCTTTGAGAAACGCGCCCGCCTTGTCGGGCATGGTGGTGATATACGTTTTCTGCATAGGTTCCTCATTTCTGTGGGGCCGCGGCGGCGAAATCCTCCCCCCGCAGCACATGGTTCCGAATATAGCGGAAGGTCTCGTCCTCTCCCCGCTCGGCCAGCATACTCAATAGAAACTGGGTTTTCCGCATGGTGTCCGGATGCATCAGGGAGGACTCCATGGCCCGCTCCAGATAGTGCAGCGGGTCGGCACAGGTGTAGGCCGCGCCGTTGTACGTCTTGGAGGCGGCAATCCGGTCCATACACATCTCCACCAGATATTCCGTGGGCATGGGCACCGGCACATATTGACGGGTTCCAATTTGTAAATCAGTCCAGTACTCAAAATGATGTTTGTTGCGGCCCTTGTGGTGCATCCATGCCGTGGACACGCCCTTGTCCTCCCGCTCCGCCGTGTTGGGGCTGCGGTTACCCTGGTAGTAGCGGACGCCCACCAGAAACTCCGTGGGAGAATATTTGGACAAATCGTGGGTCAGACCACGCCAATACAGCCCCACTTTGAAACAGTGAATCATCACCAAGGTCCGGTGCCTGGTGATGGTGGATAGGTGTCCCCAGAACTTTCCCATGACGGCCTCCTGCATTTCAGATACTATTTTATATTATACTCCAACGGCACCGGCGGCGCAATACCTTGACTTTTCCACCGGGCGGCGGTATACTGTTGCAGCATAAAGAGAACGTAAAGAGGCATCCGACATCATAAGGAGATGCACAACATGTCATACGCTATTGTTTACAGCAGCCGCACCGGCAATACCAAGGCCCTGGCCGATGCCATTCGGGAGGTGCTTCCGCCGGAGGACTGCTGCTATTTCGGCCCGCCGGACGCGGCGGCTCTGGCCGCACAACGGCTGTACATCGGCTTCTGGACCGACAAGGGCACCTGTGACGGCGATACCGCCGCCTTTTTGGCCCAGCTGAGCAATCAGGAAGTATTTTTGTTCGGCACCGCCGGGTTCGGCGGCAGCGCCGAGTATTTTGAGCAGATTGCCCACCGGGTGGAAACGCTGCTGCCCGCCGGCGTGACGGTGCTGGGTCATCATCTGTGCCAGGGCCGTATGCCTATGACCGTGCGGCAGCGGTATGCAGCCATGGAGGACAGTCCCCGCCGAACCCAAATGCTGGAGAACTTCGACGCGGCTTTGTCCCACCCCGATGCAGAGGATTTGCGTCAGTTGCAGAACGCCGTCCGCTAATTAAAAGTTTTACTCGATTTTGGGTGTGCCGCCACCCGTTGGCAAGAACGGTCGGCGCGGATTTTTGTGTCAGGGCAAAGTGCGGTTTTGCAGGCATACTGTATGTATGGCAAGAAACCGCACTGCGGCCATGGCACAAAAGGACCGGCGACCGACGCAGACACACGGGTGGTGGCACACCCCATAACAAAAAAATCGCAGGGGTCCAGGGGGCAGCGCCCCCGGTCGCCCGCTGCAGCGGGCGAAATACCCGCGCCGCGCACGACGCGAAATTCC
>DVJJ01000061.1 GCA_018716875.1 Candidatus Avoscillospira avistercoris | reverse complement strand
CCTGGTGTCATTTGGGAAATGGTGATGAGATTGGTGAATTCCTCCATATTCAGCCAGTGGTGCAGCGTCACCACCTGGCCCTGAATCAGCGGCATGGCCGCATATCCGCCGCCGAAGCTGAACAGTCCAATCTGGATAAAACTGAGAAACAGCTGCCAGTAAATCATTTGGCCGCCCTCCGTTTCTCCAACAGCGTGCGGACCACGCCCAGCAGTCCGCAGAACAGAATGATATAGACCACGTTAATTTCCAGAAAACAGGCGGCAACAAAGGAAGCGGCCAGAATTACAGTGGAAACGGTGTCCCGTTCCTCCACCACGCCCCGGCCCATATCCCAGGCCACGGCGGCAATGACCGCGCCCACACCGGCCTGCATGCCTTCCAGAATCTTTTGGACCGCATAGAGCCCCTGGAATGTCTCATAGCACAGGGACAGCAGGGAAATGATGACAAAAGGCGGCAGTACCGTGCCCACAATGGCTACCAACGCCCCCAGAGGTCCGGCCAGCTTGTAGCCGATGACAATGGCGCCGTTGACGGCAATGGCGCCGGGGGTGGACTGGGCGATGGCCACCAGGTCCGGCATTTCCTCTTCCTCAATCCAATGGTAGTGGTCTACAAATTTTTGCTTCATGAGGGTGATAATGACATAGCCGCCGCCAAAAGTAAAGGCACTGAGATACAGTGTGGACAGAAACAGTTTCCGCAGCAGCCGCAATCGTTGATTCATAAGCGCGCCCCCCATTCAATCTGGCACCTAATTATATGTAAAAACCGGAGCGCTGTAAAATGGCAGTATCTTATCAAATTCATAGGAAAAAGGTTATTATGATGACGGCGGGCCAGGTAGAAGCAGGGTTGAAACATTCGATAAAATCGGGTATAATGTCAGAAGTTCGCAGAAAAACCGGCTGCTACAGCCGGTTTTTCCATGTTTGACCATTTGGGAGGTGGAGTTGTTGCAGCTGTTTGAAGCCGTGCCGGAGGACCTGTTTTCCGTTCTGGCGTCGCCCAACCGGGCACTGTATGCCGAGGCGTTGGAGGTGCTGTATGAGACGTACCGGGACCATTTGAAAATTCCGGAACAGCTCTATTATTCCATTCTGCGCAACCGGATGGAACGGCAGCTGGCTGACGCCACCTTTGACGGCGAGGACATCGACGAGGAGGAGCTGCGGGACATCTCCGGCAAGGCCCGGTTTCTCATTCGCAAACTGTGCAGCCGCGGGTGGTTTGAAAAGGAGCGGGGCAAGACGGAGCGGAGCTTTGAGGAATATCTGATTGTTCCCGGCTACAGCAGCCGTCTGCTGGAACTGCTCCACCAGCTGCGGGAGGACGCGCCCCAGCGGGGTTATTCCTATGTGTTCAGCACCTATTCGGCCCTGAAAGTGGCACGGGAGGGGGACAGCGCCTATGAAAAGATGCTGGCCCTCTACAGCGCCTACGACAACACCATGGCCCTGATTAAGGCATTAAAGTCCGTCTACCACAACATCAAGGGCTTTTTCCGCATGCAGATGGAAATGCAGGACGTCAATGATGTGCTGGCAGCCCACTTTGATGACTTCGGCCAGCGGGTTATGGAGGCGTATATCCGGCCATTGAAAATCCGCGACTCCGTCCCCAAGTACCGGGTGCCCATCCGGCAAATGCTCGGTCAATGGCTGGAGGATGACACGGTATTGGAAGCCATGGCCCAGGCGGCGTTCCAGGACCGGCGGGGTGACACACTGGAAGCGTGCCGGGGAGACCTGCTGGAAAAGCTGTACTGGATTCAGGAGCAGTATGAGCGCATGGAGAGCGACTATCTGGCGGAAATCGACCGGCAGGTGCGTCGGTACACCCGCGCCACCACACAGAAATTGGAGGCCCTCAGCAATCTGGACCGGAATCTGGGTGGTAATCTGCGTCTTCTGCTGGACGGTCTGGCCGCTGGAAAAGGACCGTCGGATATGGGGTTTGCCCTCTACTGCCAGGAGAGCTTGACGGAGAAAAGCCTGTGGAAGCGGAAACGAGTGCCGGTCCGGCCCCGGACCCATCCGGTGGAGATGGAGGAGGAGCACGTCAGCGACGAGGCCAAAGCCCAGGCGGCAGAGCTGCTGCAATCGGCCTACAGCCGGGAAGCTGTGGAATCGTACATATTGGCGCGGATGGATGGAGCAACCGACTGCACCAGCGATGATTTACCCCTCCGGGACGACCGGGAGTATGTGCTGAGCCTGCTGGCAGCTCTCCATGGCAGCGACCGGGACAGCGCCTATGAGGTGGAGCGGTTGGAAGGCCAATTCGCCAAGAACGGATATACCCTGCCGCAGCTGCGGTTTGTGAGAAAGGAGTAAGCCATGGACCTGCAAGCCATACAATCCCTGTCGGCCCGGGAGCTGGAACAGTTCCAGACCGTGTGCAACCGGCTGCTCAGCAGCACCTATGTGGCCCGGACCCGGACGCTGCCCGATCGGGGCCGGTTCCAGGACCCGGACTATACCTTTTTGACCATCCACCATCAGCTGGTGGCCGATTATCTGGGCGTCATGGGCTGGCGGCTCCACCAGGAGGAGGTCTACGGCTACTTCTATGTGGAGCACCCCGATGAGATCAACCGCTGCGTCCTGACGCGGGAGGAGACGGCCCTGCTGCTGGCCCTGCGGCTCTATTATGAGGAGCACCGGGAGCAGGCCGGACTGGAACAGGATGTTCTGTGTACGGTCCGGGAACTGCTTGATTTAGTGGTGACCGAATACGCGGTGCTGCCGGTACGGCCCAGCGTCCGGCTGGTGCGCCGGGCCATGAATCTGTTTGAGCACCACTGTGTCATTCAGCGGGTGGAGGGTACCTTCAGCCGCAACGACTGTAAATTCACCATCCTGCCCACCATTTTAACGGTGGTGTCACCGGAGCGGGTGGAGGCTGCTGTGGAGCAGCTGCAAAACGGCAGAGAGGAGGACCGGGATGAAGAAGCTGAAGCGGATTCTGCTGATGAACTGGCTGTACTTCGGGAAACAGCTGATTGAAGTCGATGATGTCAACTTTCTCACCGGCAAAAACGGCGCGGGCAAGTCCACGGTCATCGACGCCCTGCAAATTGTGCTGCTGGGTGAGACCAGCCCCCGGAACTTCAACAAGGCCGCCAACGACAGCTCCCAGCGGACCCTGGAGGGCTATCTCCGGGCCGATATGGACGACAGCAGTCCCAAATCCCGCCGGGGCAAGGATTTTTCGTCCTATATCGCCTGCGAATTTCACGACGACCAGACGGACGCGGATTTTGTGGCGGGCATCGTCTTCGACTGCCGCCACGACGGCACGGTCCGTCAGCAGTATTTTCTCTATGACGGTGTGATTCCCGACCACTGTTTTGTGGAGAACCGCCAGACTATGAGCATTCCGGCACTGCGGGCCTGGCTCAAGAGCATGCCCGACAGCCACGGCCAGTTGTTTGACACCAATTGGCGGTATCGGGAGGAATTGCTGAGCAAGTGGAACGTCCACACCGACCAGATGTGCCGGATGCTGAAAAAGGCGGTATCCTTCCGGCCCATTGTGGATATCCGGCAGTTTATCACCGAAAATATCTGTGATATCCCCGAAAAGCCCGATATTGAAGCCATGCAGCAGACCATCCGGGACTATCAGCACCACGAACGGCTGGCCGAGCAGCAGGAGAAGAAGCTGGAAGCCCTGGACGGTATCGGACGGCAGTATCAGCGATGGCTGGAAGCCAACGAGGAACTGCGGCAGGTGCGGTTTTTGAGCCTGTGGGCCGAACGGGAGCAGCAGGCCCAGCAGATGGACCAGCTGCGTCAGGAGGAAGCGTCCTGCCGCCGGGATTTGGAGGAATCGGCCCAGCGGTGCCGGGAGCTGGAAGCGTCTATTGCGGACCGGGAGCAGCGGAAAAGCGGTTTGCAGGCCCAGCGGGAGAAAAGCGATATTTACCGGGAGCAGCACCGGCTCCAGGCGGAACAGCGGCGGCTCCAACAGGAGCGCCGCCGCCTGAGCCGGGACATTGACGCCGCTTTAGAAGAGATTCAAAAGGAAGCGGCCCAGCTGACGGACCTGTGCCGCCGGATGGGCCAGTGGCCGGAACTGGAGGCCGTCGCCGCCCTGCGGCAGCAGGCGGAGGAGGTGGAGCGGGCCTGTGCTCCGCTGTTGGAAAATGCGGCATCCCTGCTGACCAGTTCTCTGGAGCCGTTGGAGCAGACCCAGGCGGCCTGTGCCGAATTTTCCCACCGGTTGCAGCAGGCGGCCTACAGCCTGTCGGCCTCGACCCGGCAAAGCCAGACCACCCGGCGGGAGACGGAAGAAACGCTGGCTCTGCTGCAAAAGAACGTCAAGGACTACCCATCCGGGCTTTTACATTTGAAACAACAGCTAACCGACGGACTGCAAGACCGCCACCCCGGCGCGACGGTGGAAATTCTGGCCGATGTGCTGGAAATTGCCGACGGGGAAGAAGCATGGCGCGGCGCCGTGGAGGGCTTTTTGAATACTCAGAAGTTCAATCTGCTGGTGGAGCCGGAAGTCTATGACGATGCCCTGACCCTGTATGACGGCATCAAGGGCAACGGCCGCCAGACCTACGGCCTGGTGGATGTGGGCAAAATCCGTCAGCGGGAGCAGACCGACGCCCAGGAGGGCGGTCTGGCCCAAAAGGTGGAAACCGACAACGACTTGGCCAGAAGCTATATCAATTACCTGCTGGGCCGCATTATCTGCTGTGAGACGGTATCGGAGCTGCGGGAGCACCGGGCAGCCATCACCGCCGACGGTATGGTGTACCAGGGCTATGTGGCCCGGCCCATTCCCCGGCAGCGGATGGAGGACGCCTTCCTGGGCCGCAAAGCCGTGGCGCTGCGGATGGAAAAGCTGCGGGCGGAGCTGCACCGCCAGGAGGAGGCCGTGGAGCGTCTGCGGCCGGTGGAACAGCTGTTGGAGGACCAGCGGAAGCGGGAGGTTCTGTTTACCGCCCGGTTCTGTCAGGAGATGGCCCAGCGGCAGGCCGCCGCCGCCCGCCGGGACGAGTTGGACGGCCAGCTGAAACAAATCGAGGCCCAGCTGGAGGGGTTGGATTTGCTGTGGCTGGAGGACCTGGACCGGGAGCTGGCCCAACTGGACGGCGAAATCGTCCAGCTGCGGAAAACCCTCCGGGAAGAGGACCGCAACGGCGGATTGCTGACCAACCGGCTCCAACAGCTGACGGAGGAAAAGCTGCCCCAGACGCGGCAGCTTTTGGCGGAGACAGAACGGACCATCGAGGGCCGCTATCCGGCAGAGGACCGGGAAGCCGTGGGACTGCCCCGGTACCGGGAGGCACTGCAACGGCTGAAAAAGCCCGCCGCCATTCTGCGGCAGCTGCGGGACCAGGCCCCTGAGACGGAGGCCCACGCCGCCCAGCAGTGGGAACAACTGCTGCGGCTGCGGCGGGAGTATGTCCAGCAGTACCGGCCCTGTCCGTTTGCCGTGGACGCGGCTCACAACGACGAATTTGAAGCCGAACGGCAGCTGTTGGCCGACAGCGCCTTGCCCCAGTATCGGGAGAAAATCCGTAAGGCGCGGGAAAGCGCTTTGGAACAGTTCCAGAATGATTTTCTGGCAAAACTAAAATCCAGCATCGATCAGGTTCAGGAGCAGGTACGCAACCTGAACCGGGCACTGGAGCGGGCACAATTCGGAACGGACCGCTACCGCTTTCTTGTGGAACGCAATCCCGATTACGGGGACTATTATGATATGATTCTGTCGCCGGAGCTGATGGAAGGTGAGGGGGGCCTGTTTGCCCTGCCATTCCAGCAGAAGTATGGACCGCTGATTGAGGATTTGTTCTCCCGTATCGCCGGGTCCGATGATACGGAGCACAACGCCCGGCAGCAGAGCGAACTCCAGCAAAATATTGAGCGGTATACGGATTTCCGGACATACCTTCGGTTTGACCTGGAGACCACCGACGGCAACGGGAACCGTCAGCTGTTGTCCAAGACGCTGAATACCAAGTCCGGCGGTGAGACCCAGACACCCTTCTATATCGCGGTGCTGGCCTCCTTTGCCCAGCTGTACCGGGTCAACGACCCGTCGGGTCTGGGCAATACGGTTCGGCTGGTGATCTTTGACGAGGCGTTCAACAAAATGGACAGTGAGCGCATTGTGGAGAGCATTCGTTTGCTGCGGAAAATGCACTTGCAGGCCATCATCTGTACGCCGCCGGATAAGCTGCCGGATATCATGCCGGAAGCGGACCGGACACTGCTGGTGTGCAAAGATAAATACCGGATGCAAATTCTACCCTACAGTAAAGAACGGACAGAATAAGCTAACCCCCGCCGTACCAAGCGGTACAGCGGGGGTTAGCTTATTCTGTGGTATAAGACTTTCTGATTTTGCAGCACAAAGCGATAAAAGTTTACTCGATTTTTTCAAAAATCGCGGGGTCCAGGGGCGGCGCCCCGGTCGCCCGTCGCAACGGGCGAAATCCCCCTGACGGCACGCTCGATCACTGGTCGGAAAGGCGGCGGCAAGCGGCAGCCAAGGCATTGAGCGTAGAGCAGGACACCATGGAGCACACAGCGCCAAACGCCTGGGCGCTCTTGAGATAGGGCCATTTGCTCTCGGGAATGGGGTTGAGAATCAACACCCGGCCCGCCTGCCGTTTGGCCTCCAACAGCGCCCGGATGGCCCGGGGCTGGTCTACGGTTTTGGTGTCTGACAGGATGATCAGGGTGGTGGAGCGGTTGAGGACGGCGGGCTGTCGGCTCAGCAGGTCTTCCAGTGCACTGCCCAGGTCGGTACCCTTGCCGTACAGACCCGATTCCCGGATGGAGGAGCGGAACAGATCCATATTCTGTAAACTGAACGCGTCGGCCTCATGGAGCTCCTCAGAGAACACAAAGGCACGGGAGCTCTCCGAAACGTGGTTCAATGACTGGATAAATCGCAGGGCAAACTCCGAAAACTGCATCATAGAGCCGGACACGTCGCAGAGCAGCACCAAATGCTTCTTTCTGTGGCGTTTTTTCTTGTAATGGAGACGGTAAAAGCTGCCGCCGGTCTCCAAACCCTTGCGGATGGTGCGGCGGAAATCCAGTTTGCCGCTGTGGCCCCGGTGCTTGCGGCTGGCCGACAATTCACCGTTGATCTGCTGGGAGATGGACTGAATAATGGTGATGGCCTTGGGAATTTCCGTATCCCGGAACCGGGAGATATCCCGGTAGAGGATGCCGATTTCCGGGTCAGCGGCCATACAGCCCAACCCGGCGTCCTCCATGCGCATCTGTTCTTCCAGAATGGTTTTGACAAACACCGACTTAATGAAGTTGTCGTACAGCTTCGGACTCCGCTCCGCTGTGTCCTGGAAGGTTTCGCGGAACCGGCGCAGCTTTTCCCGTGCTTCCTCCGGCATGGTCATATAGATGCTGCGCTGTTCCTCCGTCAGTTCCATGGGCTTGCCGTTGACCTCCAGATCCTCCCGGGCCTGCTCCTGTATCTGCTGTTCCCGCTGCTGCTGTTCCAGATGCTCCTTGGCCAGCTGGCGCATCTGCTCTTCCGAGAGGAAAAAGCCGTCAAAAACCCGGTCAAAGAGGTTCTGTTCCTCACGGGATTTGGCGTAGACGGTTCGCAGAGCGGTCTTGACCTGTTCCCGGTCCTCAAAACCCAGCGACACCAGAATTTTACCGGCGTCCAGCGTCTCCTGGGTGCCGACGGTCAGCCCTTCCTCCCGGAGCAGTCGGGAAAACCACGACAGCTTTTCCAGGTAGACCCCAGGCTCAACCATGGTGATGGCCTCCGCAGCCGCAATTGTGGTGCTCATGACCACCGCAGCCGCAATCGGCATCGCCGGTATCATGCATGCACTCGATATCCTCGGTGTTCTTCAGCAGGAATCCGGCGGTGTTGCGGATGGCGTCGGGGGTCAGCTCCCGGACACCCAACGCGTCCAGAGCGGCGGCCCAGTCCAGCGTCTCGGCAATGGAGGGCTTTTTCAAAATGGCTTCGTTGTTGCGAAGGCTCTGGACGGCCTTGGCAACTTGCAGCCGCAGCTGATCGTCCAAATGGGGCATCTTGGCCCGGAGAATTGCCAGCTCCTTGTCCAGATCGGGATAGGGAATGTACAGATAGGCGCAGCGGCGGCGCAGGGCTTCCGACAGGGGCCGGGCCCGGTTGGAGGTCAGCACCACAAAGGGAACGGTCTTGGCCGGAATGGTGCCGATTTCGGGAATGGACACCTGCATGTCCGACAGCAGCTCCAACAGGAACGCCTCGAACTCCTCGTCAGCCTTGTCGATTTCATCGATGAGCAGCACCACGGGCTTCTCCGACCGGATGGAGTGGAGCAGGGGACGCTCCAGCAGGTACTCGTCACTGAACAGGCTGCGGGTCAGGGCGTCCTTGTCGTCACTGTTCATATTGACCTGGATGGACAACAGCTGTTTCTGATAGTTCCACTCATACAGGGCCTTGCTTTCGTCCAGACCCTCATAGCACTGGAGCCGTACCAAATCCCGGCCCAGGGCCGACGCCATAACCTTGGCAATCTCCGTTTTGCCGACACCGGCTGCGCCCTCAATGAGCAGCGGGCGGCCCAGCTGCAAGGAAACGGCCAGCACCGTGGCCAGGGTATCGTCATAAATATAGTTGGCTTCGTCCAGTTTTTGTTTCAATTCGTCCAGCGTCATAGGAAATCCCACCTTGTTTCTATGATAATTGTTACTCCTATGATATCATAGGGAAAAGGGTGCGTCTATTGGATACCATTGCCAAAAGCCGGGGCAAAACTGCCTCGGCTTTTGACGGATTACGGTATGAATCAGGCCGCGGCTGCGGCGGTTTCCATATGGGGCTGGGCAATGCGCCACAGAGCCACAATCATCTCCTGGAGCGTCACATTGTCAGCGGGGCGGAAGAAACCATCGCTGCCATAGAACACCTTGGCGCCGGTGACGCCGCTGACGGGACCGGCGGCCCAATCGCTGATAGCGGTAGCGTCGAGATAGGACAAGGGGCCGGTGGCCGGGGCCTTGCCGTCCAGCAGGACCATCAGACGGAACAGGACCACAGCGGCCTGCTCCCGGGTGACGGGGGCATCAGGCTGGAAGGTGGTGGCGGAGGTGCCCTGCATCAGGCCCAGGGAGTTGCAGACGAGAGTGGCGGCGGCATCGGGGCTGTCCAGAATATCGCTGAACGGGTTCGCCAGTTCTTGTGCCTTCCACAGGCCGGACTGCTGCACCAGCTGCCAGCATAGCCGGGCCAGCTCCGCACGGGTCAGATCGTTTTCAAAGCCGCTGCACAGGGACAGGGGCAGCAGTTGGGCCAGATAGTAGTCATTGACTGCGGACTGGGCCCAGGGCGCGGCGGCGGTCAGGTCCACAGAGGTGGTGGGGACCACGGCGGAGATTACACCCCGGTCACCGACCACGGCAGCCGTCAGCTCCAGTTCGCCGGTGCCGTGGGCCAACACCTGTCCGTCCGGGGTCACGGTGACCATAGACGGGTCCGAGCTGGACCAGGCAATATCAGCTTGGGAGCCGTCAGCCAGAACGGTTTCCAGCTGAATCTCCACGCCGACACGGACCGCCAGATTGGTGACGCTGCCGCCGTTTACCAACACCTGAATACGGGGCAGGGAGGCGCTGACGGCGGCCATGGGATGGGCGGCAACATATTCGTCGGTGGTAAAGGCCTGGAAGCGGATATGGCCGTCAAAATCCTCTTCCCCCTTGAGGAAAAAGTTCCAGGACATGGGGCCGCCTTCCACCACGGCGGAATCCCAGGTGGTGTCCAGATAGTACCACTGGCCGTCCAGCAGGACGATATTCCAGGCATGGTTCTGGTTTTCGCTGCGGCCGGTGACAATGCGGCAGGGGATACCGGCGTCCCACATGGCCCGGTAGGTCAGCAGGGCGTAGCCCTGGCACACCATGGAACCGGTGGTCAAGCCGTCATAGGCGGAATATTTGGTCAACGAATGGTCGTAGACAAAGTGGGTGCAGATGTACTCATAGATTAACTTGATTTTGGTGTAATCGTCCTCGCCCTCCAGGTCCAGACTGTCCACAATGGCCTGGGCCTGCTGGTCCACATAGTCCAGCTCCTCCTGGGTGTCCAGATAGGCCAATTGGAAGGAGCAGACGGTGTCGTTCCAGTGGACAACGCCTTCTTCAATGTTCAGCGCCGGATAGTCACCGTTCTGGGGACTGTCATCGGACCGGGCCATCAGGTAGCGCAGAAGCTCCGCCAGCAGGACACCATTGGTGCTGTTGAGCTCGCTGCGGTCGCCGGTGTAGTCGATGGAAAATTCCGTGGATTGGGCGCGGATTTCCGCTTCCATGGCGGCATAAAATTCGTCGGCGTCGGCGGCCTGCCGTTGGGCGGCGGAGACACCAAGGGTCAGCAGCACCGTGACCGCCAGCAGCAGAAACAGGCGGCCAAGGGTCTGTTTGCACGATTTCATAGTGAATCCCTACCTTCCGTGTAAAGTACCTTTCATTATGACAGATGTGCCGTCAAAAAACAAGGCTTTCACGCGGCGGTGCGGCAGCGGCGAATCAGCTGGAGCACCAGCAGAATCAAGCCGGTGACGATGACGCAGAGATAGAGACTGACGCCCCGGCTGAGGACCATGGCGCCGCCCAGCAGCTGGGCCGGCAGCAGCAGCCGGAACATGGCCAGAAATCCGCCCTCGCCCACACCCATGGAGCCGGGCAGGGGCATGGCGCCCACAGAAAAATTGACGGCGGCCTGGGCGGCGATGGCGCTGGCCAGGGCCACGCCCGTCAAACCCATGGCACGGAAGACCCAATAGGGGACGCTGTAGAGGGCCAACAGCTGCAAAGCGGTGGTGAAAAAGGTCAGGGCCACCAACTTCGGTTCCCGCCGCAGCATGGGGGCGCTGAGGGCGTACTGCTCCAGCTGATGCTGGATGGCGCCCCAGACCTTGGAGGCACGGGGGCGGTGCTCCAGCTTTTTGGCGACCTTGGCGCCCAGGGCCATGGCCCAGCCGGGCCGTACCACAGCGGCGGTGATGACAGACAAGGCCAGAAGATTCAAAATAATACCAATGAGGGCCAGCAGCTTGACGCCGGGCGTCACGCTGGACAGGTGATGGCGCAGATAGATCAGACCAAAGACGCCCAGACCCGCACCCACGGCCTGCCAGCAGCAAAGCTCCAGCAGCAGCACGAGACCACCATGGGCGGGGGAAACGCCGTGGCGATGCATGGCGCACAGCTGCATGGGCTGGCCGCCGGTACAGGAGGGGGTGACGGAACTGAAGAAAAAGCCTGTGGCGGAGTATTGGAGACAGTGGACAAACCGGGGCTGATAGCCCAGATGGCGGAGACCCCGGCGGGTGTTCCAGGTTTCACAGAAGAAGTAGAGGGCCATGGCCCCGACGGCCACGGCCAGCCAACGACCGTCGGCCCCGGCGGCTGCGGCGCGGATCTCTGCCGGAGAGACCTGCCGCAGTACCACAAACCAGACCAGGGCGGTGATGCCCAGGAAAATGGCGCCGTCGCGCAATGCTTTTTTCATGCCGGCTGCACCATGGGATAGAAATACGCCAGGGGAGAGGAGGAGCGCCAGCTCTCCCGCAGCCGCGCCATGTTCCGGCCCATGGCGGCGAGGGCGTCGGGGTCGTCCAGCAGAGCCAGCAATGCTTCTGCAGTGACGGATTCTTCTTTCTGCCAGTCCACATAGCCCAGTCCGTGATCTTCAATGTACCGGGCGTTGCCAACCTCCTGGGTCAGGAAGGGGCGCAGAACAAAGAGGGGCGTCCGGGTGTGGATGGCCTCGAAGGTGGTGAGGCCGCCGGACTTGCTGACCACCAGATCGGCGCGGCGCAGATACTTGTCCACCTGATCGGTGAAGCCGATGGATTCCACGGAGGGGTAGCGGCGGCGCAGGGTGGCCAGCAGGGATTCATTCCGGCCGGTGATGACCGTCACATGGATGTCGTCACGGCTGCACAGGGCGTCAAGAATGCCCTGGGGAATCAGACCCAGGCCGCCGCCCATCAGCAGTACCCGGCGTCCCACGGGACGGACCTGGGCCGCCTGGCGGAAGCCCTGACGGACGGGAATGCCGCTGACAACGATGTGGGCGTCCTCCACGCCCTTGGAGAGCAGCGTTTGCCGCGTCTCTTCGCAGGCAACAAAATACCGGTCGGTACCGGGAGCAATCCATTCGTCGTGGACGCTGACGTCGGTGATATAGGTGTAGAGGGGAATATGGCAGTCCCGCTGCCGCTTATAGGCGGCGATGTACTGGGAGCAGACGGGCATGGTGGCAACAATCAGGTCCACATCCCGCAGCAGGTCGTCCAGACGCTTGAGGACCGTCCGCTGCAGGGGCATGGAGGTTTTGGCGCCGGCGGTGCGGTTGAGCAGATTATAGACCCAGGAGCAGCGGCGGACCAGGAAGCCGAAACCGCGGTAAATCTGACGGGAGGCGTTGGGGAACAGCTCGTCGATGACGTCCACCACCCGGACCTGGGCCTGGGGGTCGCCGGCCAGGATCTCCTGACGGACGGCCTCGGCGGCAGCACAATGGCCCATGCCGAACCGGCCGGTCAGAACGATGACCCGCAGCGGCCGCAAAGCAGTAATTGTGGTATTCATGGCGATCCCTCCAAAACTTTCGTTTCATTCCAATTTCTTTCTGTGACTTTATTGTACCCAAAAACACCATTTAGAAAAAAGAAGGGAAACCATTAAATTTTCTTTAAGAATCGGAATACCATCAAAAAAAGCGCGCTGCGGACACAGCGTGCATGGAGACCACAGTAATATAAAAGTTTTACTCGATTTTTTCAAAAAATCGCGGAGTCCAGAGGCAGCGCCTCTGGTCGCGCCTCGCAAGGCGCGAAACTCCCCTGTCGTTCCAAGCGCCATCCGCAGATGGCGCAATCCCCTGCCGCAGGCCATGGTCCCTGCCGCCGCCCCCTGCGAAGGTGGATGGTAGGAACATATACCGAAGGCCCCTTATCACAGGATAATCACTTATAAAAACAAAAAGCACATCTCTTTGCAGAGATGTGCTTTCTGTGGTGACCCGTACGGGACTCGAACCCATGTTACCGCCGTGAAAGGGCGGTGTCTTAACCACTTGACCAACGGGCCGTTTGGTAGCGGCAACTGGACTTGAACCAGTGACAAGCCGGGTATGAACCGGATACTCTACCAACTGAGCTATGCCGCCGTGTGCCCGTCATCAGCAGGGCAAGAATGATTATAGCGGCAGGAGGCCGTTTTGTCAATGGTTTTTTTCAAAAAACGAAAAAATTTTTTTACACCAGCCGTCCGCGGACCCCGTCGGCCTCCACCGACACGATTTCCACGGGCAACACCTGGTTGTGAAGCGCCTGGGCTTCCACATACACTTTTACATAGTTTTCCGCGTGGCCGGTGAAGTCGCGGCCCTCGGGCTGCTCAAAGAGCACGGCATAGGTCCGGCCCACCATGGCCTGCCGGTACTGCTGGGCCAGGGCATCGGCCACGGCGCCCGCCTCGTTGGACCGGCGGGCTTTCTCGTCGTTGGAGTGCTGGCCGTCCATCTTTGCCGCCGGAGTGCCCTCCCGCCGGGAATAGGGGAACACATGGACCTGAGCAAAGGCGCACGTTTTCAGGAAGTCCAGCGACGTTTGGAACTCCGCTTCCGTCTCACCAGGGAAGGCCACAATCAGATCGGTGGTGATGGCACAGTGGGGGAAATACTGCCGCAGCAGATTTACGCTCGCTAAATACCGGGCGGTATCGTATTTGCGGTTCATGCGCTTTAACACCGTGTCGCAGCCGCTCTGCAAACTCAGATGGAATTGAGGGCAGAGATTTTGATAGGGGGCCAGGGTTTTGCAGAAGTCCTCCGTAATGGTCCGGGGCTCCAGAGAGCCCAGCCGCACCCGCATGGACGGGACAGCGGCACAGAGGGCCGAAAGCAGGTCTTTCAAACTGCTGCCGTCTTTAAAATCCACGCCCCAGGAGGAAATCTCAATGCCGGTGACCACCAGTTCCCGATAGCCCTCGGCGGCCAGCGCTTTGGCCTGTTCCACAGCTTCCGACAGGGGTAGGGAACGGATGGGACCGCGGGCGTAGGGAATAATACAGTAGGAACAGTAGTTGCAGCATCCATCCTGGACCTTCAGCATGGCCCTGGTCCGGGCGGCCAGACCACCGGCAGGCAGCCGTTCAAATTCCCGGTGGGCTGTGGCCTTTTCCCAGAACTGCCGGGATTGGCGGATGCGCTGGGTGGCTTCCTCCACCACGGCGTCCAGGAACGCCATGCGGTCGGCGGTACCGGCCAGAACGTCCACCTCCAACGCCTGGACCTCCTCGGGCTTCGTCTGGGCGTAGCAGCCGCAGACGCCCACCACGGCGTCCGGATTGTTTTTCCGCACCCGGCGGATGATGTTGCGGCACTTTTTATCACTGACGGCGGTGACGGTGCAGGTGTTGACAATAAAGCCGTCACAGGGCTCGGTCCAGTCGCCCAATGTATGGCCCAGGGCCGTCAAACGCTGCTCCATGGCCTGGGTCTCGTATTGGTTGACCTTGCAGCCCAGGGTGTAAAAGGCAAATTTCATAGGGATTCTCCGTATTTCTATAGAAGTTACCTCCATTATATCCAACAAACCGCATCTTGTACAGAGGTCATACCTGCCAGGGGACACGCATAGGTTGTACCACCGACGTAAAAAGGAAGGATGGATGGATATGTGGAAACGACTGTGCGGGGCTCTGGTCTGCCTTTGCCTGACGGTCTCCCTGCTGCCTGCGGTCCGGGCCGCCGGGCCGGAGGTGGCGGCGCCGTCGGCCATTCTGATGGATGCGGCCACGGGGCAGGTCCTTTATGAAAAGAACAGCCACGAGCGTCTGCGGCCTGCCAGCGTCACCAAGGTTATGACGCTGCTGCTGGTCATGGAGGCGCTGGACGAGGGGCGGCTGTCCTGGGAGCAGACGGTGACGGCCAGCGCTGCCGCCGCGGCCAAGGGCGGCAGCCAGGTCTATCTGGAAGAGGGCGAGCAGATGACCATGGATGAGATGCTCAAATCCGTGGTGGTCTCCTCGGCCAACGACTGCGCCACGGCCCTGGCGGAAGCCGTGGCCGGCAGCGAGGCGGCCTTTGTGGAACGAATGAACGAGCGGGCCGTGGAGCTGGGCATGGAGGATACCCACTTTGTCAACTGCACCGGTCTGGACGACGAGCCGGAGGCCGAGACCCATCTGACGTCAGCCTACGATATCGCTGTCATGTCCCGGGAGCTGTTGCAGCATGAGAAAATCAAGGAGTATACCACCATCTGGATGGACACGGTGCGGAATGGACAGTTCGGCCTGTCCAACACCAACAAACTGATTCGGTTTTACCAGGGGGCCACGGGGCTGAAAACGGGCTATACCTCATCGGCGGGCCACTGTCTGTCGGCGTCGGCGGAGCGGGACGGCCTGGAACTGATTGCGGTGGTTCTCAACTGCAAAAGCTCCACCGAGCGGTTTGAATCGGCCAAGGCGCTGCTGGATTACGGCTTTGCCAATTATGCCCTGGTGACGCCCCAGGTGCCGGAGGATTTGGGTACGGTGCCGGTGGTGCTGGGAACTGTGGATACCATCACGCCGGTGTTGGAAACGCCCCAGCCGATTCTCCTGGACAAGGGACTGCAAACCCAGGTGGAGACCACCGTGGAGCTGGCGGAATCGGTGGAAGCCCCGGTGGAACAGGGCCAAAAATTGGGGACGCTGACAGTGACCGCCGGAAGTCAGGTGGTGGCCACGGTGCCCATTGTGGCGCCGAAACGGGTGGAGCGTCT
Organism: Candidatus Avoscillospira avistercoris; assembly: GCA_018716875.1. GTDB lineage: Bacteria > Bacillota > Clostridia > Oscillospirales > Oscillospiraceae > Avoscillospira_A > Avoscillospira_A avistercoris. The sequence goes on along the minus strand of DVJJ01000061.1, from coordinate 2,245 downwards.
GACCTGGTGGCAGATGACCGTGGAAATCCTGCGGGGCATGTGGGTCACCTTCTGAGAAATATTGTTTTTCCTGTCGAACTGTAGTATACTAAATCTAATTTGGTATCTATGGCCTTCGGCTGAAAGAAAGGTGTTTCCATGGTCAATGTTGACATTTCAAATATCTGGTGCAGTGTGACGCTGCCCATGCTGTTGGAGAGCGAACAGCAGATTGCCGCCGCCCATGCCGCTCTGATGGACGGTGAAGCTGCTGCGTTTCTGCCCTGGCTGGACGGCGACAACAGCGCCGTTCTGGAACAGGTGGAGAAGGCCGCCAGAGCCATCCGCGCCCAGGCGGGGGTCCTGGTGGTGGTGGGCAGCGACAGCGCGGTGGCAGGCGTCCGGGCCGTGGTGGAACTTCTGCGGGGCCGGAACCACAATCTGCGATCCGGTACACAGATTGTATTTGCCGGCAGCGACCTGTCCACCCGATCCTGGCAACACCTGGCCGAACTGCTGGAAAAGCGGGATTTCTGCGTACACCTGCTGGGCCGGGACGGCGCCGATGTGCAGTCGGCGGTGACGACACGGGCGCTGCGCTGGATGCTGGAGCGGCGGTACGGCACGGAAAAATCCAGGGAGCGGGTGTATGTCAGTACGGACCCGGTCATTGGTCCCCTGCGGGAGATTGCCACTGCTGAAGGGTATCAGACGTTCGATTTGGTGCCCACGGTGGGCGACCATGCCAGCGTCCTGGACCCCGGCGCCCTGCTGGCGGCAGCGGTGGCGGGCATCGATATCCGGAAGCTGCTGGACGGGGCCTTGACGGCCCGGCTGGCCATGGAAATCCGCTCTTTTGAAAATCCCGCCTGGCTCTACGCCGCCGGCCGGACCATTCTGGCCAGCCGGGGAAAGGTGACGGAATATCTGACCATGCTGGAGCCGGACGCCGGGGCATTGGGCCGCTGGTGGAAGCAGCTTTTCGGCAGCCGTGCCTGTGCCAACGGGGAGGGATTGCTGCCCGCCCTGGCGGAGATTCCCGGCGACCTGCACACCATGCATGGGATGTTCAGCGACGGTACACAGCCCTTGGTCCAGACGGTTCTGCGGTTTGACCCGCCGGAGCAGAAGGTGGCGGTGGAAATGGATTGGCAGAATCAGGACGGGTATAATTATCTGGAGGGATTCACCCTGGACTACGTCCAGGAGCAGGCCATGGCGGCGGTCATCGCCGTGGGGGCCGACAACAGTGTGCCCATTTTCCAAGTGGACTGCGGCCGCATGGAGCCGGGCGATGTGGGACAACTGCTGTACTTCTTTGAACTGACATCCTGCCTCTGCGCCGGTATGGAGGGAAGGGACGTCTATATCAGTGACGGCCCCTCCCGGTGGTCTGAACAGATGGCGCGGCTTCTGGGGCGGCCGGAGGAATAATCTGGAAGCTGGCGCACTATCGTACTGCATTCCAGAAAAGTATGCACAGTTTTGGCCAATGTGACAGTTGCATATTCTGTGTAAAACTGTTAAAATAATGCCACGGACAACGAGATACGGTCCGAGCAAAAGGAGGTATTCCTATGGTTAAAGTGATTGTGGGTCTCAAGGGCTCCGGCAAGACGAAGAATCTCATCAATGCCATTAACGAAGCCATTGCCACGGAATCCGGCAGCATGGTCTGCATTGAAAAGGGCAATAAGCTGACGTTTGATATCGATTACCGCGTGCGCCTGATTGAGGCCGGCGAGTATCAGATGGGCAGTGTCACCTTCCTCAAGGGTTTCATCAGCGGTTTGCATGCCGGCAACTTTGATATCACCCACGTGTTTATTGACAGCCTCTACAAGATCACCGGCAGCGACGATGTGGCCGAGACGGAGGAGTTCCTGAACTGGTGCAACGAGTTCGGTAAGATCAACAACATGAAGTTCACCGTCGTCATTTCCGACGAACCCGAGAAAATGCCCGAGGGCGTAAAGAAGTATTTCTGAGCCGATCAATTTTGGAAGGAATGCAGAGACGCGCTGCGTGCACTGCTGTAGCACCGACCGAGATCAGCCCAGCCGACCCAGGAGGGGCTGTTCTCGGTCGTGCTTTTGTGACTGTAAAGTTTGTCGAAAGCAGCCGCCAAAAAAATACGCAAAAGTCAAGAATAAATTGTAAAAGCCAAGAAAAAACTTTTTAGAGCAGCGCAGCCACTTCTTCCGCAAAAACATCGTCAGCCGTCCGGAAGCCGAGGATTTCACGGGGGTATGCGTTCAGCCAGTCT
>DVJJ01000060.1 GCA_018716875.1 Candidatus Avoscillospira avistercoris | reverse complement strand
AATTCTGAATCGGGCAGGATTTCGTGGATGACATCATAGGCTTCGGATGTTTCTGCCGCCGGTATTTGCTCGCTATCCACTGTCGTTAGTGATTGGCTATCACAAGCAATCAGGGAAAATACCATTGCAAGCGCAAGGAGCAGTACCAATAACCACTTCATAGGTTCACCTCCTAAAAATATCACGATACGTCCAATTGCACCTTAACCATATACTGTTTTATGAATTCTGCAATAAAAAGTTCCGGAATAAAATTTTGATTTTGCCAATATTTATCTTGCTGCGGTTCTGTAAGTATTTACGCTGCTGCCAAGATTTAATTTTCAAAAATGGTTTCTTCGGTGTTGAGGTTCTGACCGCAGCGGTTATTGATATCTGTGCCGTTGCCGCGGAACACCGTACCGGGGAACTGAAGCCTCATGTCTGTGGGAACGCTTTCCAGCAGCACCGCTGTACCGTTATTCTCAAAGACGTTGTCGTTGTAGAGGGAGTGGTTGGCGCTGTTGCCCTCGCTGTTGAAGTGGAAGCCGATTTTATTGTCCCGAACGTCGCACTCGATGACGTTGACCCAGGCCGAGCCATAGGCCAGCACCGCCGTATCCCAGCCGGAAAGGTTACAGCCCGTCAGCCGGGTATTGCCCGATGCCGACACGCCAATGCCGTCACCGTCGCCGATAAAGTCCATATCATAGAAGAAGCAAATCCACCAGCCGTTCTCCACCACCTGGACCGTGTCGGTAAAGGTGGTGCGCTGCTCGCCGTCGGTGCAGCCGTAGAAGTTGTAGCCCTGGCGGTCCAGCCGTAGCTGGCCCGTGTAGGTCACCGGCGGCAGGTAGATATTGACGATATCGGCTTCGCCCACCTCCGAGCGAATCTGCTCCAGCAGCGCTTGCAGCTGCTCCGTGGTCCCCATGGGGTAGTCTTGGTAGTGGTAGTCGTGGACGGGAATGGGCTCCACGATGATATCCTGACGCAGGTGGATGGTGTCGCCGTTTTTCATGGTGATGGCCCACATCATCTGGGAGGTGCCGCTGCCGGTGAAATCGACAAAGCTCATGACGATGGCGTCGGTGTTATAGTCGTTGGGGGCTGGCTCGCTGCAGGTGATCTCCAGATCGCCGCCGGTGGACTCCAGCAGTTGGGCCGTGATGCCTTCCATCTCCTGGGAGAAGGCTGCCTTGGCATCCTCGCCGGTGGCTGCATCATTGATAAAGAGCAGCGACGGGAACCGGTACCGCTCACCGGGAGCGCTCTGCTGATACCGCTCCGGCAGGGGCGTGAACCGGGCGTCGGGATAGCCCAGCACCAGCTGGTAGTCACCGTAGGTGACGCCGCCCTGGCCGTCATAGACATCCGGCTGGTCAGCCATGCGCCAGCCGACCAGCCCGGCGGCCACCACCACCAGCACCAGCAGGGCCACCAGGATCTTCCGCCGCAAGGGAATGGCCTTCCGGGCAGGCTTGCGCTCCTCCACCTCCTTGGCGCAGTGGGGGCAAAAGGACGCGCCTTCCGGCAGGGGTGTGCCGCAGTGGGGGCAGGGATGTTCCGTCATGATGGTTCTCCTCCGTTTCCATTGGTATCCAGCATGGTGTATCCCACCAGCTCATTGTTTCCGTCCAGCAGCAGATAGCACATCCATCGGCCCTCGTCGGGCAGGTCCTGCTCCAGCCGCTCCAGCTCCCGACACTGGTTTTCTCTGGTAGGACTGTTGTAGACAGTCCACAGGTGATAGAGCTGAGCGTCGCTTTGCCGCAGGGTGGACGTTTTTCCAGTATTGTAGCCTTTGAGATACCATACGGCCCCCGACGAAGCAATGTCCTCTGGGGCGATGTAATTGGAAAACAGGCTTTCCCACTCCGCGTCAAAAGACGCCAGTTCTTTTTCATAGAGCGTTGTAAAGTCGTAGTCGCACAACGTCACATCAAATTGCCACTGCCCGTCGCCAAGGTTTTCAGGCTGACCGATGAAGTAGCCCATCAGATGCAGGTTGGTGTCAAACAACAGCATACAATGGCGGCTGGAGCCGTTGCTGCGGGCATTGAACATATTCCACTCCGTCCCGCTGCCCTCCGTACCCTGACTGGACACCAGGGCGGCCATCTGAAAATTGTCCACCAGATAGTCGTCGATGTTGTCACTGGTGATGGAGGTGGTACCGAAATTCATGGCCGTCACCTCCGGGAACCACGCCTGCAGGACTTCGGCGCTGACGATGCACTGACCGTTTTCATCTTTTTGCAGGATTACCGCTTCCGTGGGCCCCTTGGGCAGTCCCTTGGGCTGTAGACAGCCCCACAGGACCAGGGCCACCGCCAGAACCAGCAGTGCCACCAGCACCGGCAGCAGGGAGCGGCGGCGCAGAAAGGCCGAGGCCTCCATGGATTGCCGCATCTGTAAACTGCTGGCACAGTAGGGACAGAACGATGCCCTGTCCGGCAGTTCCGCGCCGCAATGGGGACAGATGTGCTTCATACTGATGCCTTCTTTCTGCTTCTGTTTTCCGGTAAATGGGACGGATGTTCGTCACAATGCACCGGGCATATTGTATTTTCAGCCGGGATATTGTACTGTTAGGACAGAACTGCAACCAGCAACGGTAAAGAGGTGAAATCATGTCGGACAAGACGACCAGCGATTTGCGCCAGGAGTTGATGGAGGACAACAGCATTGATACATATTTGCAGGGCAACGCGGCGCTGTTTATCAATCAGGATGTGGTGGTGCTGCTGACGGAGCTTTATGAGCAGAAACACCTGACCAAAGCGGCCCTGGCCCGGCAGGCGGGCATGAGCGAGGTATACCTCCATCAGGTCTTTGCCGGGCGGCGCAATCCGTCCCGGGACCGGCTCCTGTGTCTCTGCATCGGCCTGGAGGCCACGGTGGAGGAGACCCAGCAGCTATTGCGGCAGGCGGGCTATGCCCAGCTCTATCCACGGGTGCGGCGGGATGCCATCATCCTCCATGCCATTGCCCATGGTATTGCGCTGCCCCTGGTCAATGACAAGCTGTACGAAGAAAACGAGAAAACGCTGTTCTGAGCATCCGGGCGTGCCGCAGATTGCGGTGCGCCCGGCGCGTTTTCAGGTCACAGCCGTGTCCGTCAGACTGAGGGGAAATCCACCCTGGTTGTCCAGATTGACGCCGTTTTGTTCCAGTACGCAGTTGATGATCTCCACCTGGGCCACCGAGTTGCCGCTGGGGAGCAGAATCCCCGTGCCGTTTCCGGCAAACCGGCACTGCTCGACCCTATTTTCTCCCATCTGCGCCGCCAGGGACAGTCCCACGGTGTTGTCCGTCAGCAGGCAGTCATACAGTTCCACCCGCTTGCAGTTCTTGGTGGCCACCGCCGTCTCGTAGCCCTGGAAGCTGCACCCGGACACCTTCACCGGGGCCGTGACTTCCAGGCCCACGCCGGGGCCGTGAAACTCGATATCAGCGATCCGGTTGGCGTCATCGCCCTGGCCTTTCACACGGATGCCGCCCCGGATGGTGGTACACTGGTCCCCGTTCCGGCTGCCGTACAGGCGGATGGGATAGCCCGACAGGTTCAGCGTCCCCACATATTCCACCGGCGGCAGGCAGATTTCCGCCATGACGTCGGGCGGCAGCTCATTGCTCAGCCGGTTGATGCTCTGCTGCAGCTGGCCCAGGGTCTCCATGGGCAGGTCCTCGGCCGTGTACCGCCGCAGCGCCAGGGGCTCCACGATCTGCCGCTGCTCCAGACATAAGGTGTCGCCGTTTTTCATGTGCAGCGTCCAGCGGATGGTCACATCAGGGCTGCTGCCCGTCCAGCGGACGTTGCTCTGGAAGGAGCAGCCCAGATTGATGATGTTCACCAGCGACGGCTCCTCCAGCGTCACCCCATGATCCGTGGGCTCGTCCGGCACCACTTCCACCCGATGGGCCAAAATCTTGTTCTGAATAAACAGTTCCGTCACGTCGCTGCCGGTTGCCTTCTCATTGATAAACAGATGGATAAATCTTCCATGCTCCTCTTCCAGCGGCGTATGGACCGTATACACCGCTGTGGGATCTTGGCGGCTTCCTGAATCCCCCAGCACCAGTTCATAGGTGCCGTCCTGGTCGGTGTAGGTCAAACTGCCTTGCCCCGTGTACGTTTTGGGCTTTCGCATTTGCGCCAGTCCCAGCAGCACCGCCGCCGCCAGGACCAAGAGCCCCAGGGCCTTAGCCGCTCGCCGCAGTATTCCGCCCACACACCGGGGCGGCTCCAGCTGTTGCCGCCGGTTGAGACCGTGGGCGCAGTATGGACAGAAGGATGCACCGTCGGGCAGCGGTTTTCCGCAGTGGGGACAGCTGTGCTCCATTACAACGCCTCCATAAGCCGCAGAACGTTCTGATAGCGCCGCTCGGGGTTCACATGGGTGCACCGCTCCACGATGCGGCCCATGCGGCCCTCCACCAAATGCTTCGACGGGTGTTGGCCCGTCAGCATGACGTTGATGAGAATGCCCAGAGAGTAAATATCGCTGCGGACATCCGATTGGGTCAAACCGTACTGCTCCGGCGCGGCGAAACCGTTGGTCCCCAAAATCTGTGTGTCGTTGTCGTGCTCTGGCTTGTGGAGCCGGGCGGCATCAAAGTCGATGAGCACCGCTTCGCTGCCCCGTAAAATAATGTTCTCCGGCTTCACATCCCGATGGACGGCCCCCAGAGAGTGGAGCACCCAAAGGGCGCGGCATACCTGCAAAACAATGCGCCGCGTCTCCTTTTGAGAAAAGCAGGCATCCTGCAACAGAAAGCCCAGCGTATCGCCCTGGATATACTCTTCCAGTACCAGAGCATGCTCGCCGTCGGCCACGGCCTCATAAATCACCGGCAGATTGGGACAGGTGTATTGCAGCAGTTTTCGGTAGACTTCGCTGTTGCCCTGAAACTGCCGCAGTACAAACCGCTTTCCGCTTTCCCGATGGCGCAGGAGCTTCACGCTGCCCCGGGGACTTTCCTTCAATACCCGCTCCGTATCGTACTCCCGCGCCAGAGCCTCAGAAAACCAAGTGTACATAAAAATCCCCCCAATGGGTACACTATGCACCCAGCATATTGCTTTTTGTACGCAAATATTGCATATTATCAGTATAAATCATTCCTGTTGGAAAGTAAAGGAGGCTGCGCCATGGCGGAGGAAACCACTGCGGAATTGCTGCGGGAACTGGCTGGTACCAACGACCCGGCCGCCTGCATCCGGCGGTTGGAAGGACGGTTTATCCGGGACACGGTGCCGTCGGTGCTGACGGCGCTGTACCGGAAACGGACCATATCCAAAGCGGAACTGGCCCGGCGCAGCGGTGTCAGCCAGGTCTATCTCCATCAGGTGTTTGCCGGACGGCGGACGCCGTCCAGGGACCGGCTGCTGTGCCTCTGCTTCGGCCTGGGGGCCTCTCTGGAGGAGACACAGTATTTGCTGCGGGTGGCCGTCAGCGCCCCCCTGTGGCCTCTGTCCCGGCGGGACGCCGTGGTGATCTACGGCGTAACCCATCGGCTGACGCTGGCGCAGATGGACCAGACGTTGACAGACCTGGGTGAAGCGCCTCTGCGCTGAGCACGGCCACAGCTGGCCCAATGGGCTGAAATACTAAAAAAGACAACGGCCGCCGGTCCGCTCTGCTTAGAGTGGGTCCGGCGGCCGCTGTGCGGTGCGGAAAAAGAAAATCGTGAGGGAAAAGGGATGGATTTTGCCGCGTTGTTTATGGTACAATAGCCCCACAGCGGCCAGGGTACATTGGATTTGGGCCGCTTGTTCCGTCCCGGACGGGGCAGATCAAAAACATGGCAGAAGCCGTGACAGGAGGCAGTTCCATGGAACGGACCTATTCTTTTTCGATATCGCCGATGGACACAGTATCTCTGCGGCCCCAGGTCCGCGACGCCCTGGAACACTATTCAGAAATCCTGTCCCGTCGGCAGCACCCCAAACTGTGGGAGCTGACCGATAAGATCAACAGCGTTCCCAAGGTGCCGCAGGCTGTTTCGGATCAACGCCGCCGCCGCCGGATGGCGCTGGGTTTGCTGAATTGGCTGCTGAGCCTGGTGCTGCTGCTGCCGGGCCTGATGGAGCCGCAGGAGTTGTTGACACCGCTGCTGGTGGGTGCGATCTGCTTCGGCATCGGTACGGTCATCCTCTGGCGCAATCTGCGGGCAGTCCTGGCCATTCTGAGTATGCCCCTGGGGTTGCTGCTGCTGTTTGGTGCGTACAACAACCCGAAAACACTGGGCTGCTTTCTGATTTTTTCTCTGATTCTGCTGGCCCTGGGAGCCGCCGCGCTGATTACCCGGAGACGGATACCGCGGGACCCCTATGACCAGGCGGCGGGCAAGCTGCTGGAGGGCAGGGAAAACCCGGAACTCCGGGTTCTGCGGGTGCTGTTCGATTCCGAAGGTATGGTGGTGACCCATGCGGCAGCCAAGGAGAACCGCCGGGTTCCCTATAGCGAAATGTCTATGATTCTGGAGACAAAGGACCTGCTGCTGCCCATCACCGACGAGGTCATTGTCACACTGCAAAAACAGGACCAATGTACCGGGATGCTGACCGATCTGCGGGAGTGGCTCCAGGAACAAACCGAATACTATATTCTGTGACTGCCGTTTTATAAAATCAGACGCAGTCGAAACCAGCCGTCTGTCAGTGCAAACTGGCAGACGGCTCCGTGTTTCCGGCAAAAGGCGGAGATGGACTGGCAGCCCAGGCCGTGTCCATCCCGCCGGGCCATGGGCAAACCGTCGGTATCAAAGGTAATGTCACCGGTGCAGGGATTGGAAAGCTCCAGCAGGATGCCGGGGCTTCCCAGCAGCTTGCAGCGGAGTTCCCGCCGGCACTGGGGCAGTTCCAAATTGGCGTGAATGGCGTTTTCCAGCGCGTTGGCCAGGACAATGGCCAGTTCTCCCTCGTCCACCGGCAGGGTATCGGGCAGGGCGATTTTGGCGTCCACCCGGATACCCTGCCGCTGGGCCTGGTCGAAATAAGAGGCAAATACGGCGTCCAGTACCGGCGGACGGCACCAGCGGACCGCTTTGTGGTCGTCCAGCCGTTGTTGGGCGGCGTCGAGAAAGTCCAGCGCCGCCTCCCAGTCTCCCCGAGCCACCAGTTCCGTGACGGTCTGGAGCTGGTGGCGCAAATCGTGGCGCTGGATTCGGATGCGGTCCTCCACTTCCTTTACCTTTTGCAGTTTTTCCTTTAAAGCTGAAATCTGTACCGTCAGCAGTGTGGCGCTCTGCCGCTCCATCTGCATGTGGTACTGTGCAATCAGGCTTTTGAATACGACAATATATACAATGACCAGCGGGACGATGGCCGCATAGAGATAGATCCGCTGTGCGGTGTTGTAAAGGTAGTTGCTCGGCCAGGTCGCGAGGAAAATCAGGTAGGCGGCAAACACGCAGGGAATGAGCGTGAGGATGCCCCAGCGCGACGGAATCACCTTGACCAGCATGCGAAAGGGACGGCGCAGGAAGCGCCACTCCAGGTAAATGATGGTAAAATAAAACACCCCCATAAACAGGATGTTCATGAAATTGGGGAGGTGGAAGGTATCCGTTACCAGACGAACCATGGAGGCCATCAGCAGAGACAGCAGGATTTGGGTGATATAGTTGAAAACCGCCTGGGCGGGTGTGTCGTTGGCGGTCCAGTAGGTCAGAAGGATGGCAGGGATGGAGATGGTGAAGAAAAACAGCCGGAGCAGCAGCAGTTCTCCTCCCAGCCACAGCAGCGCCGCGCTGGACCCAATGGCCCAGATACTATAGACAGCCAGAATGCCCAGCAGCTTTTTGCATCCAAACCGAAAGTCCGTCAGACTTGCCATCATGCCGACGGTCATAGTGGTAATGAAAAAAGAGCGGAATATTAAAAAAGTTATATCCGTCATGGCAATCCGGCCTCCTCCAGCCGGCGACAGCCCCGGGCCGCTTTGGGGACGGCGGCTACCGGTGCAGAGTGAATCTTTATAGAATAAGACGCAGCCGAAACCAGCCGTCTGTCAGTGTAAACTGGCAGACGGCTCCATGTTTCCTGCAAAAAGCGGAAATGGACTGGCAGCCCAGACCGTGGCCCTCCCGCCGGGCCACCGGCAAACCGTCGGGACCAAAGACAACGTCGCCGTTGCAGGGGTTGGCAAGCTCCAGCATAATACCGGGGCGTGCTACCAGCTTGCAGCGGAGTTCCCGCTGGTCCTGGGGTAACTTGAGATTGGCGTGAATGGCGTTTTCCAATGCATTGGCCAGAGCAATGGCCAGCTCGCCCTCATTTACGGGCAGCGTGTCCGGCAGAGAGAGTTTGGCGTCCACCCGGATGCCCTGCCGCCGGGCCTGGTCAAAGTAAGAGGCAAACACGGCGTCTAGCACCGGCGGACGGCACCATTGGATTGCCTTGTGATCATCCAGCCGTTGTTGGGCGGCGTCGAGAAAATCCAGCGCCGTCTCCCGGTCACCACGGGCCACTAACTCCGCCACAGTCTGGAGCCGGTAGCGCAGGTCATGGCGCTCGGTCCGAATGGTATTTTCGGCGGCCCGTACCGCTTCCATGCGGCTTTGCAGGGCGGAGAGCTGCAAGACGGAGATTTGGGCGCTGTGACGGGCGTCCGCTTCCTTACGGACGCTGGAAAAGAGAAACGTCAGAATGGAGTAGAAGCCCACCATCAATAGAGAGACAGCAGGCTTGAGAATGGTGCTGCTTCGTGTAATGCCAACATAGCCAGGAATCAGGTAGATGACCAGAACATAGTAGGCCCCCATCATCAGACACATGAGCGACCAGCCGCGGCGCAGCTCCAACAACGCCTGACGCAGCAGGGGACGCAGAAACCGAATCAAAAACCAGATGACTGCTGCCGTAAGAACGACGTAGGAAACGATCAGGGTCCAGAAGCGACCGCCGGACAGATAGTAAACCAGGCCTGCCCCGTGGTGAATCAGGGTACAAAACAGAATCGAGGAGAGTATCTGAAATACCAGTCGCCAGCCGCGAAACCGGCTGAACACTAAAAAGAGTGCCAGAGAGGGAATATGGGCCACCAGAGAATATAACTGGAGGACCGTCTCAAAACTGGTATACCAGTACAAAACGGCAACCGTTGTCATGACCAAAACGATGGCACTACAGACGATAGGAATGGTGCGCCACTTGGAAAAGCGACTGTCGAGGAATAACAATACCATGGTCATGCCGATCATGGTCATATATTCCAGACTTATCAGCTCCAGCATGGGCCGTCTTCCTCCAACCAGTAGTTGCCCCAGGCTTTTTTGAATTCCGATGCAGCCGTCCGGGGCAGGGTAATGGACTGGCCGTTGTCCAGCAGGGCTGTTTGTCCGCTGACGCCAATCACATGCTGAAAGTTCAGCACAAAGCTGGCGCCGCACAGGAAGAACCGGCGGTGCGCCAGCAGGGGGGCGGCCATCTCCCGAAACGGAACGCGAATGGTCTGGGACACCACATCACCGCTGGTGCAGTCGTAGCGCATACAGCGCCCCATCCGCTCCACATATCGGATATGATCCAGCAAAATCCGCCGGGGCCCTTCCGGTGTCTGCACCACAACAGCGCAGTTCTGCCGCCGCTGCAGTGTCTCCACAGCCCCGTCGAGAATCTGAAAGAATTTGGCCTGGTCCACCGGTTTGAGCAGATAGAAAAAGGCATGTACATCATAACTATCGGCGGCGAAATCATTGGATTGGGTGAGATAGATAATCTCACCGCCATTGCCAAGGGCCCGCAGACGGCGGCCGGTCTCAATGCCGCTGAGCTGCGGCATAAGGATGTCCAGAATATAGAGATCAAAGCCGCCCTGTGTCTCCGACCGGTCCAGCAGCGCGCCGCCGCTGGAAAACGTCTCCACTTGCCCGTGCAGCTCGGGGCGGGATTGCAGATAGAGGGTTAACAGCGCCGCTGTTTGGTTCCGCTGGGCTTCCACATCGTCACAAACGGCAATCCGCAGCATAACTCGTTGCGCCTCCTTTTTTTACTGACGCAAATTTTGCGCAAAATATACAAAATTTGTGAAAATATATCAAAAATCGACATTTCCATACAAATAAGATAACATTTTACATCGTTGCCGTCAAGAGGGGTCCTGCGTTGAGACAGGCAAAAAACCTCCTGCTTTCGCACGGCGAAAACAGGAGGTTTTGGAAAACTGCTGGCACTTGTATGGATTGGAACCACGGCGCGTATTACCAGTACCGCTTCACAGCCTTGGAGCTGCACACGGCATACCAGATGATGACGGCCAGCGCCACGCCGTTGAGCACCATGGACACGGTGTTGTTGTAGAATTGCAGGCTGTTGTTGAGCAGGGCAACAATGCCATAGAGGGCCAGACACAGGCCCAGGATCAGCAGACGGGGCTTGAGATAGCGGATGTAGCCGTCGGGGTCGGCACAGTCTTTGATGCGAAAGTTTTTGGGAATCAGCAGAGAGTTATCAAAGAGCCGTCTCACGGCCTGTAGCCGGTACCAGACGTACAGCACATAAACGCCGGCGGGCAGGGAAATCATATCGAAAAAAGCGAGCATACTGTTGGTGTCCATGGGAAGCGTCCTTTCCTGTGTACAAAATTCTGCTCCCATCATACCAAATCCCGCCGCGTCTGGCAAGGGTTAAACAGGGCAGAGGGACTCCATGGCAGAAATCTCATAGGCCACCCGCTGCTGGGGCACGCCGTCCACCACCTTGGTATAGCCGCGGCTCTGGAGTCGTCCCGTCAGATGCAGGGGCGCGCCCACGGAGAGACAGGCCACCTCCCGTGCCGACTTGCCCCACAGAATGCAGGGCAGATAATCGGTGCGGCGGTAGTGGCGGCACACGGCCAGCATCACGTCGCAGATCTCCCGGCCCAAAGGCGTCCGCCGGTAGACCGGGGCCTTGCAGATCACGCCCTGTAGGGTGGCTGTGTTTTCCGGCTCCCCGTCGCACAGGCCCAGGGTGGATGCGTAGACGGAGATCACCAGATGGCGTCCCGTCTCGCTGCGGCAGTTGCAGGAGCGCACCTGCCCCGTCACTTCCACCAAAGCCCCGTCGGTCAGCTCCGTGTCCTCCAGCAGCGTTTCGTCGGCCACCACCGGCAAAACATCGGCGGTGCCCGACAGCCGGGCTACCTCCAACGGAAAACGGTAAAACCGCCGTCCGTGATTTTCATGGGAAAAGACCGGCGCACCGGCCAAAACACCCCGTAAAATAATATGATTGGATACCTGTTCCATTCTCCCACCTCATTGTCGTTTGAGCAGCGCCGCAAAGCTGGACAAAAGGGACGTGGTCCGACTGTGGGGCGTTGCCTGTGTATGGGAGAATATATTCCCGCCGGGGGGCGCTTATGCCTGGGGGTCGTCCTCGTCTTCCGCCGCCTTGGCTTCCAGGGCGGCCTGCTCCTCCGCTTCGACGCGGTCGATTTCAGCGGCCTGGGCCCGCAGGGCTGCCATGCCCTGACGCAATGCCAGAATCACCAGGACGATGCCGATAAGTAAAAACACACCGCCGCCGATGGTGCAGAGCAGCACGTCCTTTTGGGCCGTGGCCTCGCCGGAAAAATAGCCTTGCAGCAGGTCATAGCCCAAATAGAGGATATAGGCGCCGCCCACGCCCCAGAGAATGGCGCGGCGGGTGTCGGGACTTTTTTTCTCGTGATTCATGGGTTCTTATACCTCCAGAGGGTGTTGTTGACCGTGCCGGGCCAGGGAGAAGGGGTCCTGTCCCCGGCGGAATGTCTCAATCATTTCGCCGGTGAGACTGATGCCCGAATGGTCGTCGGGCAGTTCGCTGCGGTGGAACCATTGCCCCAAAGATAGCTCGTCCTCCTGGAGCCGAATGGCGTCGTCGCCGTGGAGCTGGGCGTAAAAACCCATGAGCAGCGTGTCGGTGAAGACCCAGGGCTGGGATTTGTAGAACCGCAGCTGCCCCAGCTTCAGCCCCACCTCCTCAAAGACCTCCCGGCGCACCGTCTCTTCGATGGTTTCACCGATTTCCGCAAAGCCCGCCACCAGGGCGTATTGCTTCGTCACCCGGCCGTTGTACTTGGTTAAGAGCAGCCGGTCTCCGTCGCAGACGCCCACAATAACGGCGGGGCAGATTTTGGGGTAAACCGTATTGCCGCAGTCGGGGCAGACCATGGCCCGCTCGGTCTTGCTCTTTTCCATGGGGGCGCCGCAGCAGCCGCAGAACCGGTTGCCCCGGTACCAGCGGTGGAGACTTTCGGCCACAGCGCAGGCGTACCGGGTCTCCGCCGGTTCCCAGCCCCGGTAATCCCGGCTGCTTTCATAGGCAAAGCCTGCCGGAGCCGCCGGAGCCGGTGCTTCCAGCAGATAATACCCCCGGTCATCCAGCGTAAAAAGATATTGCAGAGGTCCGGTGATTTGGGCCGCCGTGGGCAGAGTGATGCCGCCGTCATGGGCCATCAACAGCCGGTCGCCGTCGTAGGCCAATACAAAATCTTCCGGCTGCGGGGCCCGGTGCATGAATGTATTTTCAAAATGATGGGGAAAGATATCCTGTACCATATCCGTCACCTCACAGGGACGCAAAGAACGCTTCGATGGCTGCCCGGTCCGCCCGGACGGAGCCTTGGACGAAATTGGGCTTGCCGCCGCCGCGGCCCTGGAGGGCGTCGTTCATGGCGCGGCTCAGCTGCCGCAGGTCGCCGTCCGTTTCACACAGAGCGTAGGCATAGCCGCCGCTTTCCTGGGCGGAGAACACGGCGGCCCGGCCGACGCAGACCTCACCCATGGCAATGGCCAGACGGCGCACGCCGTCGGGAGATAATCCATCTTCAAAATGGAGGACGTTTCCGGTACCGGCCACCGATTGAGCCACAGCGGTAAAATGTTGGTTTTCCAGCTCCACTACCCGGTATTTGACCTGTTCCAGCTGATGGGCCATACGCTCGGCTGCGGCTGCCGTCTCCAACGGCTTGGCCGACAGCAGATTGGAAATGCGGCGGTTCTGCTCCCAGACAGCACGGGTGTGGTCCAGGGCACGGCCGCCGCAGGCCATCTCAATGCGGACGCCGCCCTTGAACCGGACCACACTGAGCAGCCGGATGAGACCGATTTCGCCGGTGGCTTTCACATGGGTACCGCAGCAGGCGCACAAATCACAGCCGGGGAACTCCACCAGCCGCACGTCACCGGTCAGCTCCTTTTTGCTGCGATAGGGCAGGGAAGCCAGGGTCTCCGCATCGGGGTAGAAGATAGGAACCGGCGTGTTGGCCCAAACGGCCTCATTGGCCCGGCGCTCGATGTCGGAAAGCTGCTCCATGGTCAGTTCGCCGTTGAAATCGATGGTGATGACGTCATGGCCTATATGAAATCCCACATTGTCATAACCGTAGGTCGCGTGAATGAGACCGCTGACGATGTGCTCGCCGCTGTGCTGCTGCATGAGGTCCAGCCGCCGCTCCCAGTCAATGGCGCCCTCCACCGTGTCGCCCACGGTCAGGGGCCCGGCGCAGCGGTGGATAATCTGCCCGTCCCGGCGGCGCACGTCGGTGACGGCTACGCCGCCCAGCAGACCGGTGTCACAGGGCTGGCCGCCGCCCTCGGGATAAAAGGCCGTCTGATCCAGAGTTACAAGAAATCCATCGCCGTCGGCGGTACAGGACAGCACCCGGGCCGTGAACTGCCGCAGATGGCTGTCCTGATAAAAAAGTGCCTGTTGCTCCATGGTGAAAAAAACCTCGTTTTCCGCGGGAAGTCCCGTTGATGTATACCAGTTTATCATACCATAGGAAAGCGCCTGTGAAAACCCTGGGTTTTTCTCGTAAAATCGGGGGTGCGCGGTTGACAAATGGTGCTGGGTAGCATAAACTAATGTAGTATGGGTTTTTGGACCCAAAAGATGATTTTTTGCAGCCAAAGGGGTGAAATCAATGGACACAGGAAGTGGCAGCGGCACAGGCCCGGGCCGAAGTCGCCACGGGAAACCAGCCGCTTTTGTGGCCGTTGTTTCCCGCCCGTGACGGTCCGTACCGTGTGTTTGTGCTTCCTAAACCGTATCAATTTATACTAGTTCTTGATAAAACGCTTTTATAGCGTTTTATAGCACCATAGGTGCGTCAAGAACTCTATGAGACGGCTTTTGCGGTTTTTTACCGCAAAAGGGCAGCGCTGCAAGGCGATGCCTATCTCATAAAAACGTAAGGTTTTTATGAGATAATAGTATTAGGAGGAGGAAACCATGGCTGAACATACCGTTATGATGAAGGAGACGCTGCTGGCGCTCCTCAACAGTAAAAAATACCTGTCCCTGCGGGACATCCTGGCAACCATGAATCCGGTGGACATTGCCGCCATCTTTGACGAGTTGGAAGAGGACCGGCTGCCGCTGCTGTTCCGGCTTTTGCCCAAGGAACTGGCGTCGGAGACCTTCGTGGAAATGGACCCGGAGGCCCAGGAATTGCTGATTCGGGGCTTTTCCGACAGCGAACTGAAAGAGGTCATCGATGAACTGTACGTCGATGACGCTGTAGACATTGTGGAAGAAATGCCCGCCAATGTGGTCCGCCGGATTCTGGGCCAGGCCGATCCGGAAATGCGCAAGCAGATCAATGAGATTCTGCGCTATCCCGAGGACAGCGCCGGATCCATTATGACCACCGAGTGCGTCACCCTGCGGCCCGATATGACCGTGGAGGAGGCCATCAAGCGCATCCGCCGGACGGGCATTGACAAGGAAACCATCTACACTTGCTATGTCACCGAGGACCGCAAGCTGCTGGGCCTGACCACCGTCAAGGACCTGTTGCTGTGCGAGGATGACGAAGAGGTGATCTCCGAGATTATGGAGGAGAATGTCATCTCCGTCAACACTCTGGAGGACAAGGAGGACGTGGCCCAGCTGTTCTCCAAATATGACTTCCTGGCATTGCCGGTGGTGGACGCGGAAAACCGTCTGGTCGGTATTGTGACCTTCGATGACGCCATGGACGTCATCGAAGAAGAGGTCACGGAGGACATGGAAAAGATGGCCGCTATGCTGCCGTCGGAAAAGCCGTATATGCGGCTGTCCACCTTAGAGGTCTTTAAAAACCGCATTCCCTGGCTGATGCTCCTGATGGTGTCGGCCACCTTTACCGGCATGATTCTCAATTACTTTGAAAATGCCCTGGCGAAACAGATCGTCCTGACGTCCTTTATCCCCATGCTGATGGATACGGCAGGCAACTCCGGCTCCCAGACGTCGGTCACCATCGTCCGCGGTCTGTCCATCGGAGAAATCGCCCTGCGGGATTTGCCCAGGATTCTCTGGAAAGAGTGCCGCGTGGCCATTCTCTGCGGTGTGGTACTGGCTGCGACGGCCTTCCTCAAGATTTTCCTGGTGGACAATATGCTGCTGGGCGAGGAGGGTATCACCTTGGGGGTCATGATGACCGTGTGTATCACGCTGGCGATTACGGTATTGTGCGCCAAACTGGTGGGCGGTACGCTGCCCATTGTGGCGGAACGGCTGGGTTTTGACCCGGCGGTTATGGCCAGCCCCTTTATCACCACCATTGTGGATGCCATCGCCTTGCTGGTGTACTTCCAGATCGCCTCCCTGCTGCTAAACTTGTGATTTAGAGATATAACCCGACGATTTTCAGTGTAAAAAGAACAAACCAGGCGCGTTGCAGCATCAGCTGCAACGCGCCTGGTTTCGTTATTGTCATTCGGCAACAGACATTTTCCATCCCTTTTACAGCCTATTGAGCATGAACATTCCGAGCCGTCAGCTCGTACAAGTCCCGCAGCTCCATGGGCTCATAGTAATGGAATCCCTGAATCAGCTCACAGCCCATATCCCGCAGAATGGCCGCCTGCTCCTCCGTCTCCACACCCTCGGCACAAATGCGCTGTCCAAAGCTGTGACAGGCATAGACGATACTCTGGATAAAGTGGAGAATCTCTGGCGAAGTGGTGATCTGGGTCAGCAGGGAGCGGTCCAGCTTGACAATACCTGTGGGGAATTGCAGCAGCAGGGCCAGAGAGGAATATCCGGCGCCAAAATCGTCCAAAGCCATTTGCAGCCCCAGTTCATGGCAGCCCTTGATAAATTGCTGCAATCGCTCGGAGGATTCCACAAAGTGGGTTTCCGTCAGCTCCACCGTCAGATGGCTGCCGTCCATATGGTGCTGGCGCAGCGTCTTGCGGAGAAAGGGCACAAAGTCGTCATCCATGATTTGCAGATAGCTGACATTAAAGGAGAGCCGGATCCGGGAGTCAGAGGTGAGCAGCCGTTTGCAGCAGCGGACCACCTGTTCAAACACCCAGCGGCCTACGCCGATGATCTGCCCGCTGCGCTCTAAAATGGGAACAAAGACGGTGGGGGAGATGTCCTTTCCGCCATAGCTCCAACGCAGCAGCGTTTCGCCGCCGCAAATCTGGCCGGTCTGCGCCGACACGATGGGCTGTACCACCACCCGGAAATTGGCCATGTTGTTGTAGATATCCCGGTTCAGCTGGATGGCCATGGTGGCCAGCTCCTTTTGGATGAGCCGGTCTTGCTGGGAATGGACGACATAGGGACGGTCCGGCATGGACTTGGCCGTGGCGATCAAATCAATGGCGTTTTCCACCAACACCTGGGGGGTGACGCCGTCGGCGGGATATTGCAGCAGACCCACTGAACAGGGACAGCGCAGCAGCACGCCGGAGGAGCGGTAGGACTCCGCCACGGCGCTGCGGATGGCGTCAATCAACGTTTCCGTGGAAACGGTACAGTGGGGCGACACCAGCGCCATAAACCGCATGCCGTCCAGCCGGAAAAAGGATAGGGTGTTGTTGAACCGGTTGGTCAGCAAGGCCACAATGGAACGAAGCATCTGGTTGGCCATCTGACGGCCTTTGATGCGGTTGATTTCCGTAAAGCCGTTGAGACTGAATACAATTACCGGCACGGTCTGATTGCCGGCATGGAGCTCCAGCAGCTTTTGTGTGGCGGCGGCCTCCTGAAGCAGCCGGGTGACGGGGTCCACCATAAACTCCGCGTCCTGGGTGGAAAGACAGCCGGAGAAAAACAGGGGCACGGTATAGGTGTCGTTCCACTGGAGCAGGCCGCAGCAGTGGACCCACATGTGATTGCCGAAGCAGTCGCGGACCTGATACCGCAGGTCGTGGACTGTGCGCTTGTGGGCCATCATATCGGCAATGTCCCGGCAATAGAGCTGCTGATCCTCCGGTGAACAGATGCGTTTGATCCAGGTGTTCAGCAGGTCCGGCACCACATTGCTGGGAAAGCCGAAGGCGTCGCGCATATTGTCGGAAATATAAAACAGATTGGTCTGCAGGTCTCCAAAGTAGAGAAACTGGGAACGGTTGATGGAGGTGATGGAACGAAACAGCGTCTCAGCATCGAAAAAGTTGGCCTGGATAAACTGATGAAAGGCCGTATTTCGCACCAGCTCGGGCATATCGTGCCGCTGGGGCCGGGTCTTGTTGATGAGAAACACGCTGTTTTCATAGTATTTCCGCTTGTCCTCATACATGACCTTGTCGGCATGGGCCACCAGCATTTGCAGATGGAACGGCTTGCGGTCCGTCCAGGAATGGCCCACGGCAATGTGCTGGTCGCTGTCCGTGATGGCCTGTTTCAGTGTCTCTACATATTGGTTGAACTCAATCTCTGTGACATTGGGCAGCACCACCACAAATTCGTCGCCGCCGGCCCGATAGATGTTGTGGTTTCCCACGGCTTTCTGAATGGTGCGATAGCACTGGATAATCAGTTCATCACCGGCGTCATGGCCCAATGTGTCGTTGATCTGTTTCAGTCCGGAGATGTCGCAGTACAATACGCCCAAGGTGTCCATGGACGGAAAGATGGCGTCCAGTTCCGCCAAAGCGTTGCGGTTGAGGGCGCCGGTCAGGGAATCGCGGAAGCTCAGATCCTCCAGCCGTTGGATCAGGTTGCGGCGCTTGAGGACCGAAGCAAAGAAATATCCGATGGCATACAGCAGCGGTTTCAGCACCGGCAGCGATTCCGGTAGCGGGTTGTCCACACCGAAAAAGCCAATGAGCCGCTGATCCAGATAGATGGGACCGGTCACCAGCGTGGTGACCTCCTGGGGCTTCAGCGCGTCGTAGACCATGGGGCTGTACTCCCGGATGTGATCCAGATTGTTGAGGACCACAATTTGATGGCTCTGAAACAGTCCAATCCACCAGTCAATGGCCTCCACAGGCACATTTTGCAGGTGCTCCTTCTGGGGCGTCACACCCGGCGCACACCATTCGTAGGTGTTGTTGAAAGCGGCGTCGCCGTTGTCCTCAAAAATGTATGCCCGGCCGCAGTGAAACTCCCGCCCAATATAGGCCAACAGCTGCATCAGGGCGTCGTCCACGTTGGCGGAATTGTAGACCTGCTGCAAACACTCGTCAATGACCGTATCGCGCTTGGCCAGATATGGGGTATGGTGCGGGTCCGGTGCGGACGCGCCGCGGCCGGTCTCCACGGCCAGCTCCATGCGGCAGGGACGGCCCTCCCAGTCCAAAATGGTGTCTTTGATGTTATAATCCTGCTTTAACAGTGGGTTGTGATATGTCCATTCATAAAATGCCCCGGCGCGCAGTTTGGAATTGGTGCAAAATGCGCACGGTTCCTCTAATCCTTGCAGCAAGGCGTAGCATTTTTGGCCGCGGTATGCTTCATGGGAACCCAGTCCCAGCATTTTGCGCAGATGCGCGTTGACATAGAGTAAGTCATAGGTCTTCATGTCCGAGATGTAGACATCTTCGTTGAGACTCTCAAAAAACTCACAGCTGAATTGCATAGCCTCGCCTCTTTTTCTCCTGCTTTCCGACTCTGATACAGTTAGATACTCTTAATATACCATACGATCCTAGGAAAGGCCACTAAAAATCAAAAAGAAAGGAAAATTGTCACAGACTGCCGAATGTGCACCGTCAGTCCTTGCAAAAGCGGATTGCGGGGACGGAGCGGGTGGACAAAACCTGGACGCCCAGGCCCAAAAAGTCCTCCAGCAGCACTTGTCCCATGGCTACCGGAGCGGGCACGGTGAGACCGTGCAGCAGGTCCACGGCCTCCGTCAGCCGGAACAGGGGAATGGGGGCCGACAGCCGCACGGAGCACAGGGGATAGAGCCCGCCGGAGACAGCCACGGAGGTGGTCACATTCCGCAGGGGCATGGTCAACTCCTGTCGGGCAAAATCGGCCCCCTGGGTGCAGAGATTGCCGGTGCAGCCGGTGACTGCGTCTCCCTCCAAGGTCACGGTCAGGGCGCAGCAGTTGGGGCAGAGATTACACAGCAGGGTTTTCGTCGTCATAACAGCATACCTCCACAGGGGAACCGTCGGCCAGGTCCGGAATGGGCAGATGGACCATCTGGGCCGGGGTGGCATAGGGAATGGTGCGGCGGCAGAGGGTTTGACCGTCCTGGACGGCCTCCACCGCCAGATGCCGCCGGGGCGCGGCGGGGCGGAAGGAGAGCACCGCCGCTTCGCCCCGGCACAGCCGTTGGGGTACCACATGGCCGCAGCCGCGGCCTGTGACAGCAATGGGGCAGGGGGGCAGGGGCCCGGCCAGATATCGGCGAACCTGTTCTGCCAGAAATTCGGCTTCGGCGGAGACGTCGTCGGCCACATCGTGAACGTGGAGAACGTTTCCGGCGGCGAAGATGCCGGGAACTGTGGTCTGTAAGAACTGGTCTACCACGGGGCCGCCGGTCTGACTGTCCAGCTGTACACCGGCCATACGGCTCAGTTCGTTTTCGGGAATCAGTCCCACCGAGAGAATCAGCGTGTCGCAGGGAATACGGGTCGCCGTCTCCGGCAGGGGGCGGCGCTGGTCATCCACAGCGCAGACCGTGACGGCTTCCAAGCGCGCCGCGCCGTGGAGCTCCGTCACCGTGTGGGACAGATGGAGCGGGATGTGAAAATCCTCCAGGCATTGGGTTACGTTCCGGGGCAATCCGCTGGGGTGGGGCAGAATCTCATAGACGCCCAGGACGTGGGCCCCCTCCAGCGTCAGCCGCCGGGCCATAATCAGGCCGATGTCACCGGAACCGAGAATCACAATTTCCCGGCCCACCATGGTGTTATAGAGATTGACGTAGGCTTGCGCCACACCGGCGGTGAACACACCGGCGGGCCGGGCGCCGTAAATGGGCAGGGCTCCGGCGGCCCGCTCCCGGCAGCCCATGGCCAGAATCACGGCCCGGGCCTGATACTGTGTCAGTCCCCGTCGGGATACGGCAGTCACCAGCCGTTGGGCCGTCAGGCCCGTGACGGTGGTGCCGGTGTGGAGTTCGATGCCTGCCGCCCGGACCGGGTCCAGAAACCGCCGAGCGTATTCCGGGCCGGTGAGGGCCTCATGGAACCGCGTCAGACCAAAGCCGTCGTGGATGCACTGGCGCAGAATGCCGCCGGCCTCCGGCTCCCGCTCCAGAATCACCAGGTCGCGGACGCCCTGTTCCCAGAGGGCCAACGCCGCGGCCAGACCGGCCGGACCGCCGCCGAGGATGACCACATCCTTTAAAATGGGTTCGTTCATACGTCACGCACCTTTCCTGTAAACAGCCGGGAACCCGCCGGGCCGTAGAGCAGCTGTTCTCTGGGAATCCCGGCCAGCTCCTCCATCAGCGCCACCAGACGGGTCTGGCAGTAGCCGCCCTGACAGCGGCCCATCATGGCCCCGCAGCGGTATTTTAATCCCGTCAGCGTCCGGGCGGGCAGAGGACCGGACAGGGCTGCCGCCACGTCGGCACGGGTGATGGTACGACAGCGGCAGACGATTTCTCCATGGTCTGGGTTGTCAGCAATGAGACGGGCCTGGGCCGCCGAACCCAGATGCCGCAGGGAAACGGGCCGCTGCCGGATGGAGTCGAAGTCTGCCCGTTCCACCAGGGATTCCGTCAAACCCAGGAGCCGGATGACCTCCCGGGCGATGGGCACCGAGGCTGTCAGGCCGGGTGATTCCATACCGATTAGGTGGATGACACGGGGGGACACGTCTTCCCGGCGGCAGATGACGAAGTCATCGTAGCCGCCCCGGTCGGGGCCCGTCAGCTTGGGCCGGACACCGGCAAAGGCGCGGATACAGTCGGACCGGCTGAGACTGGGAAAAATCCGCCGCCCCTCCCGTAAAAGCATGTCCTGGGTAGGGGCCGTGGTGCGCCAGTCCGTGGGGCCGCCGATGTACTCGGTGCTGGGACCAATCAGAATGTTGCCCTCCAGCGTGGGCGTCAGATGGATGCCCAGGCCGCCGGTGCGGTAGTTGGGCACCGGATAGGCGGGCAGGGGCAGCAGGGAGGAGAGCCGCTCGTCCAGCAGGAAATATTCGCCCCGACAGGGGTAAATCTCATAGCCCGTCAGGCCCAGCAAAGCCGCCACCTTGTCGGAGAACAGTCCGGCGCAGTTGATGACCCACCGACTGTACAAAGTGCGGTTTCCCACCGTCAGCGCCCACAGGCCGTCCCGGCGGACGGCGGCAGTCAGGGGACTGGAAAAGAGAAAACGGACGCCGTTTTGGGCGGCATTTTCCGCCAGGGCCCAGGTCCATTGAAACGGGTCCACAATGCCGGTAGAGGCCGAATACAGGGCAAATTCTCCCGCCACCGCCGGAGCCAGCCTCCGCAGCTCGTCGCGGCCGATAAGCGTTAAACCCGGCACGCCGTTCCGGCGGCCCCGCTCCAGCATGGAGAGCAGATGGGCCCGGTCCTCCTCGTCAAACCCCACCACCAGCTTGCCGGTACGGCGCATGGGCACGTCCAGATGGGCCGTCAGATCGGAAAACAGCCGGTTGCCCTCCACGCACAGCCGGGCCATAAGGGAGCCGGGAGTATTGTGGAATCCGGCATGGATGACGCCGGAATTGCGGGCGCTGGTGCTGCCGAACAGGTCCGGATGGGCTTCGGCCACCGCTACGCGCAAATGGTAACGGCTCAGCTCCCGGGCCACGGCGCAGCCGATGACACCGGCCCCGATGATGGTGATATCCAGTGGGCGGTCCATGGATGGTCACTCCTTTACAGTAGAATCTCATTTCCTCCATGATACGACGGCGGCTTCGCCCTGTCAACCAACCGAAAAGACTCTTGACAGAAGGGAAAACCTGTGGTATCCTGCAATTGAG
>DVJJ01000059.1 GCA_018716875.1 Candidatus Avoscillospira avistercoris | reverse complement strand
TTTTCATATGGAGCTACCTCTCTTTTCAAAGTCTGGCTGGTCTTTGTATCTATCAACGAAAAATCCTTCCAAGGGTTCCATTTTGCAAAAAAACAGACACATTGCAACGGTCCATTGCAATGTGCCTGTTTTCATTTACCAGTCAATCTGCGGTGTCTCCCGCAGGGGCAGGGTATCGATAGCCAGACGGGACAACTCCCGGAACTCCCTGGGATTCGAGGACTTTCGCAGCTGTTTTGCCAGTTTTTTATGGTCGTCCAACAGCAAAATAAAATACCGCCAGTGGGCCTTCATGCGCAGCATGGCGTTGCCGGGTCCGCCGAAGGACACCTCGTAGCCGTCGAACAGCTCCTCATTGAACCGCCGCAGCTCCTCCCGTGTGATGGGGCCGCCGCCCCGCAGTCTCCGGCCCATGGCCGGGTCGGCCAGAAATCCCCGGCCCGCCATAAATCCGGCGGCGGTGGGATACTGCTCCATGGCGGCGCGGCAATCGTCCACGGTTTTCAAATCGCCGTTGCAAATCACCGGGCAGGTACAGCGCTCCAGCGCCATTGTAAATCCCTCAGGCCGCACCGGATGGCGGTACATATCGGTCGTAATCCGGGGGTGGACCGTCAGTTCCGCCATGGGATACCGGGTCAGCAGGTCCAGAACGGAACCGAATTCCTCCGGCGATTTGACGCCCATACGGGTTTTGATGGAGATTTTGATGGGGCACTGTGCAAAAATCGTATCCAGAAATACTTCCAATTCCGGCAGACGGCCCAGGAAGCCCGAGCCCTTGCCCTTGGCCGTCACGGTGCCGGAGGGACAGCCCAGATTCAGATTGACCTCTTGGTAGCCGTGGTCGGCCAGAACGCCGGCGGCAAATAGAAAATCCACCGCCGATTTGGTCAGAATTTGGGGTACCACCGGCGTATTGCCGTTGTACTCCGGCAGAATGTCCCGCCGGACCCGTGGGGTGATGGTATGCTCCTGAGTGGGCGACCAGAAAGGCATCCAATAGCGGTCCACGCCGCCGAACATCTGATGGTGCAGATTGCGGTACGCCGCGTCGGTGACGCCCTCCATGGGAGCGAAATCAAAGCGTTTCATCAATAGCGGCTGATCTCCATGGAGTCGTCATCCTGGCCCTTTTCAATGGCCCGGATTTCCACATAGTAGCTGTAATCGGCGTTGACCTCCACCTTGACCCGGTCACCGATTTTGTGGCCCAGCACCGCCTTGCCCACCGGCGATTCCTTGCTAATCAGGCCCTTGAGGGGGTTCTGACGCAGAGTGGTCACCAACTGGATGACCTCTTCCTCGTCGTCCTCCTCCATATAAATGGTGACCTTGTCGAACAGGCCCACGGTGCCCTCATCGGTCACGGTGCCGTCGATGACATGGGCCGTCTTGATCATCCGCTCCAAATAGCGGATACGGCTGTCATTGCGGCGCTTTTCCTGTTTGGCCGCCTTATACTCAAAATTTTCGCTGAGGTCGCCAAAGGCACGGGCCGTTTGGACGTCCTCAATGATCTTTCGGCGCAGAACATTGGAGCGGTATTCCAGCTCCTCCTTCATCTTTTGAATATCCACCGCCGTCAATTCGTCGTGCATGGTTCAATCCTCCTTGATGGTGCCGCCGCAAAAGCGGACAGCCGCCTGGGTCTCACTGCGTATTGCATCATTGTAGCACGGTTTTTCCCCCCTGTCCACCGGGGGAAGTACACCGAATTTTCTTTCACAGCAACGCCAACACCCTTCATTTACTACAAAAGGACACCGCCCATACGCATGCCAAATTATGCGGTGTTGCCCTTGACATTCTCCGCCCCAGGGGATACTCTATTACCGTAAAGTTTGTTCCGGCAAACCGCCGGGATTTGCGAGATAACAGAGGTGATACTATGACATTGGATCAACTGCCCGTAGGGCAGAGCGGTACCATAACGGCCGTGGGCGGGGAAGGCCCCCTGCGCTGCCGTCTATTGGATATGGGACTGATTCCCGGCACCGCCGTAATGGTGCGGAAGGTGGCCCCCATGGGAGACCCCATGGAGCTGCGGCTCCGGGGCTATGAGCTGACGCTCCGCAAGGCCGACGCCGCCAATATCACGGTGGAGCAGAAGGAGGCAGCCCGATGATTTTCGCACTGGTCGGCAATCAGAATTGCGGCAAGACCACGCTGTTCAACCAGCTCACCGGCTCCAATCAGCATGTGGGCAACTTTCCCGGCGTCACCGTGGACCAGAAGGCCGGCGCCGTCCGGGGCCAGAAGGATGTGGAAGTGGTGGACCTGCCGGGCATCTACTCCCTGCGGCCCTACACCG
Source organism: Candidatus Avoscillospira avistercoris (assembly GCA_018716875.1). Lineage (GTDB taxonomy): Bacteria > Bacillota > Clostridia > Oscillospirales > Oscillospiraceae > Avoscillospira_A > Avoscillospira_A avistercoris. The sequence goes on along the minus strand of DVJJ01000059.1, from coordinate 21,753 downwards.
CCGAGGAAATTGTGACCCGAGACTTCATCCTCAACCAGAAGCCGGACGGCATCATCAACATTGTGGACGGCACCAATCTGGAGCGGAACCTGTATCTTTCGTTACAGCTTTTGGAAATGCGCATTCCCACGGTGCTGGCCCTGAACATGATGGACGAGGTCCGCAGCAACGGCGGCACCATCCACACCAAGGCGCTGGCCGAACGGCTGGGCATCCCGGTGGTTCCCATCAGCGCCGCCAAAAATGAGGGCATCGACGAACTCATTGTACAAGCCCTGTCTGTGGCGAAAAAGCGGATTCCCCCGGCGGTGGGCGATTTTTGCGACCCCGGCCCCGTCCACCGCTGTATCCACGCCGTCAGCCATGTCATCGAGGACCACGCCCAGTTGGCGGGCATCTGTCCCCGGTTCGCCGCCACCAAGCTCATTGAGGGTGACGAGGACATTCTGCGGCGGCTGGACATCAACACCAACGAGCAGGAGTTGATTGAGCACAGCATCAGTGAGATGGAGCATGAGCGTGGACTGGACCGCAACGCGGCGTTGGCCGATATGCGATATGCCTTCATTGAAAAGGTCTGCCGGGACACGGTGGTGAAATGTCAGGAGAGCCGGGAGCACAAGCGCAGCGAGCGCATCGACAGCGTTTTGACCCATCGGATTTTCGCCATTCCCATTTTTCTCGGGATTATGTTCTTCATCTTCTATGTCACCTTCGGTCCCGTGGGCACGTTCCTGTCCGACGGCCTGGCGGCGGGCATCGACTGGCTCATTGCCCAGGCCGACAAGGGACTGACGGCCTACGGCATCAATCCGGTGGTCCACTCCCTGCTGATTGACGGCGTCTTTGCCGGTGTGGGCAGCGTGCTCAGCTTCCTGCCCCTGATTGTGGTGCTGTTCTTCTTCCTGTCCATTCTGGAGGACACAGGCTATATGGCCCGTGTGGCCTTTGTCATGGATAAGCTGCTGCGAAAAATCGGCCTGTCGGGCCGCAGCATTGTTCCCATGCTCATCGGCTTTGGCTGCTCGGTCCCGGCCATTCTGGCCACCCGGACGCTGTCCTCGGAACGGGACCGGAAAATGACCGTGTTCCTGACGCCCTTTATGAGCTGTTCGGCTAAAATTCCCATTTATGCGGTGTTTGTGGCTGCCTTTTTCCAGCACTATCAGGCATTGGTGATGATCTGCCTCTATGTGGGCGGCATGGCCGTGGGCGTGCTGGTGGCCCTGCTGTACAACCATACAGCATTCCGGGGCAACAGCGTTCCCTTTGTCATGGAGCTGCCCAACTACCGGTTCCCCTCGGCCAAGAGCGTGGCGCTGCTGCTGTGGGAAAAGGCCAGAGATTTCCTCCAGAAAGCCTTTACGGTAATCTTTGTGGCTACCATTGTCATCTGGTTTTTGCAGACCTTTGACACCCGGCTCAATGTGGTAGAGGACAGCAGCACCAGCCTGATGGCCGGTCTGGGCCGTCTGCTCTCCCCCATTCTGGCGCCCCTGGGCTTCGGTGACTGGCGGGTGGCTTCGGCGCTGGTGGTAGGCCTGACAGCTAAGGAAGCCGTGGTCAGCACCCTCAGCGTCCTCACCGGCACCACAGTCGCCACCCTGGCGGCCAATCTGGGCGCACTGTTCACGACCAAGACCGCCATCAGCTTTCTGGCCTTTACTCTGCTCTATACGCCCTGCGTGGCCGCCATCGGCGCAGTCCGTAAGGAGCTGAGCCGTCTGGACGCGCTGCTGTTTGTGGTGGTGCAATGTGTCATTGCCTGGATTGTGGCCTTTGCGGTCTATCAGATTGTGGGGTTGGTCCTGTGACGTGGTTGGACTGGCTTCTGGTAGCTCTGGTGGTGGGCTGGCTGCTCTTTGTGCTGATCCGCCGCCCCGGTCGGGGCTGCTGCGGCAGTTGTAAAGGCTGTTCCCATACGTGCCATTGTGAGAAAAAGGAAAAACGTTAAAAGTTTTACTCGATTTTTTTCAAAAAATCGCGGAGTCCAGAGGCAGCGCCTCTGGTCGCCCGTCGCAACGGGCGAAATACCCGCTGGCCGCAGCTAGCGAAACACTCGCCCGCCGCAGCGGGCGAAATCTCCAATCGTCCCAAAGCGCCATCCGCAGATGGCGCAAGCCCCACGGCGAAGCCGTAAGGCCGCCGTCCCCGCCCCATCGCGGGTGGCGGACGGCGGCCTTCTTGCGTATCTTCTATCGATGGCAAGCAGATTGGAGCGCACAGGACAGTTACGGTTATCATACAGTTCTTTTGCAGGAAACATCCCATTTCCCTCCGCTACTTCGTGAATCTTCCCAATAAGTTAGCTACGGCTAATCATTAAATTTATGACATGTTCCAATTCTCATTTTTTCACCAAAAAGGTCCTTGTCTTTTTCCCATTGGTATGGTATGCTTTCCACCGAAAGTTAGTTAACACAAACCACCTTTTCAGGAGGAATCGACCGTGAAAGAGCGTACCATCACCCTGGTCCTGGCCTGCTGTCTGGCCGTGGCCTCCGTGCTGTCCCTGTTTGTGGGCGTCATTGATTTGGACCTGCCCACTCTGCTGGGCGGCGATCTGCACCAACTGGAGATTTTTCTGATCTCCCGTCTGCCCCGGCTGCTGGCCATTCTCTGTACCGGCGTGGGCATGAGCGTCGCGGGTCTGATTATGCAGCAGCTATGTCAGAACAAATTCGTCTCCCCCACCACCGGCGCTACCATCTCCTCGGCCCAGTTGGGCATCCTCATCGCCCTGCTGTTCCTGCCCGCGTCCACGCTGTGGAGCCGCGCCATTTTCGCCTTTGTCTTTGCCATCCTGGGTACCTGGGTGTTCGTCTGGTTTATCCAGCGCATTCAGTTTAAGGACGCCGTTATGGTCCCGCTGGTGGGTATCATGTTCGGCAATGTCATCGGCGGCATCACCAGTTACCTGTCCTATCAGTTTGAAATGACGCAGGCCCTTTCCTCCTGGCTGGTGGGCCACTTTTCCCTGGTCCTCAAGGGCCGGTATGAAATTGTCTGGCTGGTGGTTCCCCTGGTGGTGCTGGCCTTTGTCTTTGCGAACCATTTTAATATTGTGGGCATGGGCAAGGACTTTTCCCGCAACCTGGGCGTCCCCTACAACGTGATTCTGTTCCTGGGACTGTCCATTGCCGCCATGATTACCGCCTCCATTGTGGTGGTGGTGGGTTCCATCTCCTATGTGGGCCTGATTGTCCCCAATGTGGTTACCATGTTCAAGGGCGACAAGCTGCGGGGCACCCTGACGGATACGGCCCTGTTCGGTGCGCTGTTCGTCCTGGTCTGCGATATGATCGGCCGCGTGGTCATCTTCCCCTATGAACTGCCCATCGAACTGATCGTCGGCATTTTGGGCAGTCTGATTTTCGTGGGACTGCTGTTCTACCGGCTCCGGGGTAAAAAACCGGTCCGTCTCGCTGTACAGAAAGGAGGCTGCTGCTCTTGAATGGCATTGCTGTCCGCTCCAACCGCCGCAAGCTGGTTTTTATGACGGTTCTCATGGTCCTCTGCGCCGTGGGCTATCTGGTGGTGGAGGTCAACTTCTCCAATCCCAATCTGGTGCGCTACGCCATGAAGCTGCGGGCCCCAAAGCTGCTGGCCATGCTGATTACGGCCTTTGCCATCGGCGGCGCGTCCCTGGTGTTTCAATCCATTATCAATAACACCATCGTCACCCCGTGTCTGCTGGGCATGAATTCCCTTTATACGCTGATTCATACGGCGGTGGTGTTCTTCATTGGCTCCGGCAGTGCCCTGGCCGTCAACGCCAATCTGGCTTTTGCCGTGGATGTGGTCCTTATGGGCATTGTTGCCACACTTCTCTATAGCTATCTGTTCCGAAAGACCAACCACAACGTCCTCTATGTGCTGTTGGTGGGTACGGTGCTGACCTCCTTTTTCGGCAGCATCCAAACCACACTGACGCGGGTCATGGACCCCAACGAGTACGACACGCTGTTGACGTCTCTGGTGGCCGGTTTCAACAACATCAACAATGAGATTATTGTCTTTTCGGTGATTCTGCTGGGCGCCATCGTCTTTTTCCTGCGCAAAGAATTGGCCCTGCTGGATGTGCTGACACTGGGCAAAGCTCAGGCCATCAATTTGGGCGTCGATTATGACCGGTGCATCCGCCGGCTTCTGCTGGGCGTGACGCTGGCCATCGCCGTGGCTACGGCTCTGGTGGGGCCCATCTCCTTCCTGGGGCTGATCATTGCCAACCTGTCCCGGCAACTGCTGCGGACATACCGCCACAGCCAGTTGGTTTTGGGCTCCGTGCTCTTCGGCACCATTGTCCTGCTGGGCGGTCAACTGATTGTGGAACACCTCTATACCTATACGGTCCCCGTCAGCGTCTTTATCACCGTGGGCGGCGGCCTGTACTTCCTCTATCTGCTGCTCTCGAGAAAGAAGGTCTGATATGCTGCAAATCAAAAACCTCTCCAAGCAATACGACGGAAAAACCGTCGTACACGATGTGAGCTTTCACATTCCCAAGGGCAAGGTCATCTCCATGATCGGCCCCAACGGCGCGGGCAAATCCACCGTTATGGGCATTCTCTCCCGGCTCATCGCCCGGGACAGCGGTCTGGTGGAATTTGCCGGAAAGGACATCAGCCAGTGGAAAAGCAAAGAGCTGTCGAAACGGCTTGCCATTCTGACCCAAAGCAACAACATTCAGATGAAGCTGACGGTGCGGGAGCTGGTGACCTTCGGCCGGTTCCCCTACTCCGGAGGACGCACCACGCCGGAGGATCAGGAGATCATTGACCGGGCCATTGCCTATATGGAGCTGGAGGACTTCCAGGACCGGTTTATCGATGAACTGTCCGGCGGCCAGCGTCAGCGGGCCATGATCGCCATGGTCATCGCCCAGGATACGGAATACGTATTGCTGGACGAACCCACCAACAACCTGGATATCTACCACGCCACCAATATGATGAAGATTGTCCGCCGTCTCTGCGACGAACTGGGCAAAACGGTCATTCTGGTCCTCCATGAGATCAACTATGCGGCCTTTTACTCCGATTACATCTGCGCGTTCAAGGACGGCCGCATTGCCAAATTCGGCACTGTGGAAGAAGTGATGACCAAGGAAACCCTGTCCGAGATTTACAATGTGGATTTTGAGATTATGACCATCCAGAATCGCCCGTTGTCTATCTATTATTAACCCATTTTTCAGTACTTTTTGTAAAAAGGAGAACAACCCATGAAAAAACTGCTTGCACTGACCGCCGCCCTGATGCTGGCCCTGGGCCTGACAGCCTGCGGTTCCGCCGCTGCCGCCAACGAGACCGCCGCGGAGACATCGGACGCCGCGCCGGAGACCGTCTCCGTGTCTTCCCTCAACGCCAGCAAGGAAACCGTCACCGTGGAAGTGCCCTACGATGCTCAGCGCATTGCCGTGCTGGACATGGCTTCCCTGGACATTCTGGACGCCCTGGGCGTGGGGGATCGGGTGGTAGGCTCCGCCAAAACCACGCTGCCCTATCTCCAGGACTATATGACCGAGGACGTGGCCCAGCTGGGCACCATTAAGGAGGCCGATCTGGAAGCGGTCATGGCCTGCGAGCCCGATGTGATTTTCATTGGCGGCCGTCTGGCCGAGTCCTACGACGCCCTCAGTGAGATTGCGCCAGTGATCTATCTGTCTGTAGACACGGAGTTGGGCGTGGTGGAAAGCGTGCGGCAGAACGCCGCCAACGTGGCTGCCATTTTCGGTCTGGAATCCAAGGTGGACGACCTGATGGGGGGCTTTGACAGCCGCATTGCGGCCCTGGCCGATGCCGCCGATGGCAAGACGGCCATTGTGGGTCTGGTGACCAGTGGCGGCTTCAACATTTTGGGCAACGATGGCCGTTGCTCCATGGTGGGCCGGGAAATCGGCTTTGAAAACATCGGCATCGACGCCGAAGCCGCCACATCCACCCACGGCAACGAGTCCTCCTTTGAGTTTGTTGTGGAGAAGGACCCGGACTACATGGTGGTTCTGGACCGGGATGCCGCCATTGCCACCGAGGGCGCCAAGCTGGCCCAGGAGGTGGTGGAGAATGAATTGGTGAAGAGTACCCGCGTCTATAACGACGGCCATATTATCTATCTGGCCAATCCTGCCGTGTGGTATACCGCCGAGGGCGGCATCACCGCACTGGATATCATGCTCCAGGATTTGGAGACGCCCCTGCTGGCCCAGTAAAAAAGTAAAAAGTTTTACTCCATTTTTTCAAAAATCGCAAGGTCTCTGGTCGCTGGCCGCAGCCAGCGAAATTCCCGCCCGCCGCAGCGGGCGAACCACCCGCGCCGCGCACGGCACGAACTCCCCCATTGTCCCAAAGCGCCATCCGCAGATGGCGCAATCCCCACGGCGAAGCCGTAAGGCCGCCGTCCCCACCCCATCGCGGGTGGCGGACGGCGGCCTTTTCGCGCCCCTTAAACAGCTTCCCCTATTTAGCAAAACGGAAGCATTCGCTATGAAAAACTCCCGCTTTTTCAAATTGTCTTTCCTGTCTGTTCTGCTTACAATGTACTCACAAGCATAAACTGTATCCAACACCCGCTCCTACAACGATGGCGTTTGCTCCATGGCCGTCAAAACCGACGAGGCCAGCAGCGCCGCTCCCAGGGGCAGGGCATCGTCGTCGGTGCGGAATCGAGCGTTGTGCCACGCGGCGTTGGTCTGGTTGGGGTAGCCGGTGCCAATCCAGTAGAAGAACGCCGGGACCGTCTGGCCCAGAACGGCGAAATCCTCCGAACCCATATCGCCCCTGGGACTGACAATGTGTTCCGGCCCCGCCACGGTCTCTGCCGCTTTCCGGGCCAGAGCCGTCATCTCCGGGCCGTTGTAGGTCACCGGCACCTGGGGCGCGAACCGCAGTTCCCATTGACAACCGTAGGTTTCCGCAATGCCCTGGACCACCTGCTGCAATCGTTTTTCCGTGGCAGCCATGACAGCATCGGAGTGGGCGCGGATATCGCCGCTCATGGACAGGGTTTCCGGGACGAAATTTTCCGGCGTTCCGGCATGGATGGAAAACACGGCGCAGACCAGAGGCTCCAGGGGGTCCGTATTGCGGCTGACCACCGTTTGAATGGCATTGACAATGGCCGCGCCGCAGGTGATCACATCCACGCACTTATGGGGGGAACCGCAGTGGCCGGTGACGCCGGTCAAATCGATGAAAAAGTGGGTCTTGCCCGCCATGATGCCGCCGGGAACAATCGCCACATCGCCGCAGGCAATTTCCGGCCGGGTATGCAGTCCAAAGAGGAAGCGGGGCATTTCCGGCAGCTTTTCCCAAAGGCCGTGTTCCATCATGGCCTTGGCCCCCTTGGTGACCTCCTCCGCCGGTTGAAACAAAAAGACCACATTCCCCGCCAGCTCCTCCCGCCGCTCCGACAGGAGCCGGGCGGCTCCAAGGAGACAGGTGGTGTGGAAATCGTGGCCGCAGGCATGCATGACGCCGGGCGTCTCCGACACCACGCCATTGTCCGTCGGTTCCTGCTGGGCGATGGCGTCTATATCAGCCCGCAGGGCCACCGTGGGACCGGGACGGCCCCCCTGTAAATAACCCACCACACCGGTTTCCATGCCCAGGTCCAGAATGGAGATGGACAGCGCTTCCAGCCGCCGCCGAATCAATTCCGTGGTCCGCCGCTCCTGAAAGGACAACTCCGGGTGGCGGTGGAGATCGTCCTTGATGGCTTTCAGCATGGGGGCCAGCTCCATGGCCCGGCTGCGCAGTTCGTTCATAGTCATCGCCGTCTTTCTAATCAGTTTGCTATTACCATACCGCCGCCGCTTCCATTTTGCAAGGGGCAGCGTAAAAAACACGGATGCCCTAACGGGACATCCGTGTTTTGACCGTTACCGGCGCTTGTGGTCGGTCAGCAGCTTATAGATCTGAATGACCACGGTAGGCGCCAAGGCCAGCAGCACCACCTTGCCCAGTTGGGCCGCGCCGAAGGTGGGCGCCACCATAAAGAGGCTGGTTAGGCCGGGCACAAAGAGCACCAGAGCCAGCAGCACCACACCGGCAAAGAAGGCCAGAATGGAGGCCGGATTGGTGGTGAGCTTCAGCCGGAACAGGGATTCCGCACCGCGGCAGTTGAAGCCGTGGAACAGGCGGGCCAACGTCAGGGTGGCGAAGGCCATGGTGGAAGCCATGGCGGCGTCCTTGGTCGGACCGTAGCCCAGATAGAAGGCGGCCATGGTGGCAATGGCAATCAGCAAACCCTGCACGCCGATACGGCTCAGGAGGGACCGGTTGAGGATGGGCTCCTTGGGGTCTCTGGGCTTCTGATTCAGCAGGCCCCGGCGGGCAGGCTCCATGCCGATGGCAATGGCGGGCAGGGAGTCGGTCAGCAGGTTGATAAACAGCAGGTGTACCGGCTCAAAGGGCACCGGCAGCGCCATAATGGAAGCGTACAGGACGCAGAAGATACCGGCGGTGTTGCCGGACAACAGAAACAGAATGGCATTCTTAATGTTGGCATAGACGCTGCGGCCGTTGACCACGGCCTTGACGATGGTGGCGAAATTGTCGTCGGCCAGAATCATGGAAGCAGCGTCCTTGGAAACCTCCGTACCGGTGATGCCCATAGCCACGCCGATATCGGCTTTTTTCAGGGCGGGGGCGTCGTTGACGCCGTCGCCGGTCATGGAGACAATGTTTCCTTTGCGCTGCCAGGCGTTGACAATGCGGATTTTATGCTCCGGCGACACTCTGGCATAGACGGAGATTTTCTCCAACCGCTGGTCCAACTCTGCGTCGGTCATGTTGTCCAGCTCCACACCGGCCAAGGCTTCGTCGCCATCACGGAAGATGCCCAGCTGTCGGGCGATGGCCGTGGCTGTCACCTTGTGGTCACCGGTAATCATAATGGTACGGATACCGCCCTGCTTGGCGTCGTCCACGGCCTGGATGGCCTCGGGTCGGGGCGGGTCAATCATGGAAATCAGGCCGATGAACGTAAAGTCGTTCTCATCTTCCAACGTCAGGGGCCGGACGCTGTCCAGTTCCCGGTAGGCAAAGGCCAGGACCCGCAGGCCCTCCGTGGACAGCTCCATATTGACCCTGGCAATCTCCTCCTTGCGCTCGGCAGTCAGCTCCACCTTGCCCGCACTGGTCAGCAGCCATTGGGAACGGCTCAGCAGCACGTCCATGGCACCTTTGGTAAACAGGGTGGGCGTCCCGTCGATGTCGTGGAGGGTGCTCATAAGCTTCCGGTCCGAATCGAAGGCCAGTTCGCCCAGTCTCGGATGCTGGGCCCGGTACTCCTCCTCCACCACGCCGAACTGCTCGCCCAGCATGACCAGAGCCACCTCGGTGGGGTCACCGATGGATGTGCCGTTTTCCTCGTCGTTGGTGGCATCGCTGGCCAGCAGCGCTGCTTTCAGCAGCAGTCTTTGGACGTCGTTAGCCAGTTTCAGGTCATTGCCCTCCAGCAATGTGCCGTCGGCGTAGATCTTTTGGGGGGTCATTTTGTTCTGGGTCAGAGTGCCGGTCTTATCAGAGCAGATAACGGACACGCTGCCCAGACTTTCCACGGCCTTCAAATCCTTGATGATGGCGTTCTGACGGGCCATTTTCTGGGTGCCCATAGCCAGAACGATGGTGACAATGGAGGAAAGGGCCTCGGGAATGGCGGCCACGGCCAGGGCCACAGCAAACATCAGGGAGTCGAGAATGCTCATACCCGTGCGGAACACCGACAGGGCGAACACCAGAGCAGAAATAACCAGAATGACAATGGCCAGTTTAGCGCTGAAGCTGTCCAGACTTTGCTGTAAGGGTGTCTTGCGCTGCTGGGTCTGGTTCATAAGGGCGGCGATTTTGCCCAGCTCCGTGTGCATACCGGTGCCGGTGACCAGCACCGTGGCCCGGCCATAGGTGACCAGGGAGCCGGAAAACACCATGTTTTTCTGGTCGCCCAGGGCCACCTGGTCGGCGTCGATGGCGTCGGCGGTTTTATCCACGCCCTCACTTTCACCGGTCAGGGAGCTTTCGTTGACCTTGAGGGAAAAGTTCTCGAGAATGCGGCCGTCGGCCACCACCATGTCGCCGGCCTCCAGCAATACGATGTCACCGGGGACCACCTCCGCCGAGGGGATTTCCATGCGTTTGCCGCCCCGCAGGACCTTGGCGGTGGGAGACGACATGGCCTTGAGGCTCTCTAAGGACTTTTCCGCCTTCAAATACTGGACGGTGCCCAGAATGGCATTGAGAATCAGGACCGCGAAAATGACAATGGTGCTCTCCATGTTGCCGGAAGCGGCGGAGATGCAGGCGGCCACAATGAGAATGAGCACCAGCAGGTCCTTGAACTGCTCCAGGAACACGCGGAGCATGCTCTTTTTCTCGCCTTCGGACAGCTTGTTGGGCCCGTACTGCCGGGCACGCTGGGCCACCTCCTGTTCGGTGAGCCCGTTGGCGCTGGACTGCTGGCTGCTGAGCGCCTGCTGCGCCGTTTGTCTATAATAGGGTTCGGCCATAGGGATGCTTCCTTTCTTGTTTTTATTGTGTTGAACCGGATGGGCAGATAAAAGAAAAAGACTCTTCGACAACCATTTTCCTGTGCGCATAGGACAACGGTTGTCGAAAAGTCTTGTTACCACTTCGGGCACATGCCACCAAGCCCAAGGGGCTGAGATGTTGACAGCATGTCTTTCAAACTACTCCCTTTTCAACTACGGCGATTATAGCACGGTCTTCCTCCGTTGTCAATGCGGTTTCGTACCCCTGCTTTCAGCATTTCCCGCCCACCGGGAATTATGCGCCGCGTTGACAGAAACACCGCCACCCGGTATACTAAATTCACCATAACTTTATTGTAACAAAGCAGGAGGACATGACCAATGGAACAACATATTCCCCTCAATCAGCTCCGCGTCAACGATGAAGTGCAGGGCTTCTACCTTCTGAAGTCCGCCTACGCCAAGACCAACAAAAACGGAAAACCCTTCCTCAGCGCCGTACTGGAGGACGCCGGCGGCTCCATGGACGCCAAGCTGTGGGAATACGACAACAGCACCGTCAGTGAGCAGGATGCCGGGCGCATCGTCTACGTCACCGGCACCGTCACCGAGTTTATGGGCGCGCTCCAGCTGCGCATCAACGCCCTGCGGCTGCGCCGTCCCGAGGAGGCCGTGGACCTGACGGCCCTGACGCCGTCGGCGCCCATCGATGCTGACGCCGTGCTGGCACGGGTGTGGCAGCTGGTGGAGTCCATGGAGGACGACGATTACCGCGCCATCGCCACCATGATGCTCCAGCGGCGGGAGCAGGATTTCCGCAGCATTCCCGCAGCCAAAAGCGTCCACCATGGCTTTGTGGGCGGTCTGCTGATGCACACGGCCAATATGCTGGAACAGGCCGATTTTCTCTCCCGGCTCTATGGTCCCACCATCAATCGCAGCCTGCTGCTGGCCGGTACCCTGCTCCACGACTTTGGCAAGATGAAGGAGTTCTCCTTCTCCGAGCTGGGCCTGGTGACGGAGTATTCCACCGAAGGTCAGCTTTTAGGCCATCTGGTCATCGGCGCCGAATGGGTGGCGGCGGCAGCCCGGAAGCTGGGCATCCCCGAAGAGAAGTCCCTGCTGCTGCGCCATTTGATCCTCTCCCACCACGGCGAACCGGAATTCGGCGCGGCTGTGGTGCCGGTTTGCATGGAAAGCGAATTGCTGCACCTCATCGACAAAATCGACAGCCGGGTGGAAATCTATCGCAAAGCCTTTGAAGAAGTACCGGTGGGAGCCTTCAGCAGCCGGATTTTCGCACTGGAACACCGCGTTTACCATCATCCGTAACCTCTGGAGCAGCTGTATAAAAACCTTTGTATCGATATGCAAAGATTTATATATTTTATACAAAACCGCTTGTTTCTATCCTCAGAATTTGCTATAATATTTTTCAGGACACGGTCTATTTTCGAGGCCGGGGTCTTATAGATTCCTGGAGTGCCAATGAAGTTTGGACACCGCAAGAATGGAGGAGACATCGACTATGCTGGATCAGTCGTACTACCGCAAAGCGGATGAAATCATCGCCCACTACGGCCGCAAGGCCAGTTCCCTGATTCCCATTATGCAGGATATTCAGGAGGAGTACCGCTATCTGCCCGGTGAGCTTCTGACCTACGTTGCCGCAGAAATCGGCATCAGCGAGGCCAAGGCTTACAGCGTGGCGACCTTCTATGAGAACTTTTCCTTTGAGGCCAAAGGCAAGTACATCATCAAGGTCTGCGACGGCACCGCCTGTCATGTGAAAAAGTCCGACCCCATTTTGGAGGCTCTGCACAAAACCCTGGGGCTCAGCAAGAAGAAGCATACCACCGACGATATGCTCTTCACCGTGGAGACCGTCTCCTGCCTCGGCGCCTGTGGTCTGGCTCCCACCGTCATGGTCAATGAGGACGTCTATCCGCGTATGACCCCCGAGTCCGTGGTCGAACTGATCGAGAAGCTGAGAGGTGAGGGAAATTGAAAATTCAGACTAGAGAAGCCCTGCAGCAGCTGCGCGCTGCCGCCCAGGCCACCATTGAAAATTATTCCTGCCGCATTCTGGTCTGCGCCGGTACCGGCTGTATCGCCACCGGTTCCCAGAAGATCTACGACAAAATGGTGGACATTGCACGGGATTATCCCAATGTAACTGTGGAATTCAAGCCCCACGACGCCGACGCCCATCCCATCGGTATCAAGCGCACCGGATGTCAGGGCATCTGCGAGCTGGGCCCCCTGGTCCGCATTCAGAAGGGTGACAAGGTCATCCAGCTGGTCCGTGTCAAGGAAGAGGACTGCCAGGAGGTCTTTGAGCGCTGCGTTCTGGGCGACGAGGTCCTGGATCACCATACATACTGCCAGAACGGCAAATTCTACCCCAAGCCCGAAGAGATCCCCTTCATGGCCAAACAAACCCGCATTGCCCTGGAGAACTGCGGCAAGCTGGACGCCGAATCCCTGGAGGAATACATTGCTGCCGGCGGCTTCTCCGCCCTGGAGAAAGCCCTCTTTGAGATGCAGCCTTCCGACGTGGCGGACACCGTGGACGCCGCCGAGCTGCGCGGCCGCGGCGGCGGCGGCTATCCCGCCGGCCGCAAGTGGAAGCAGGTCATGCGCCAGAAGGAAACCACCCGTTACGTGGTATGTAACGGCGACGAAGGCGACCCCGGCGCCTTCATGGACGGCTCCGTTATGGAAGGCGATCCCTTCCGCCTTATCGAAGGCATGATGCTGGCCGCCTACGCCGTCAGCTCCAAGGACGGTTATATCTACGTCCGTGCCGAGTACCCCAACTCCGTGGCCCGGCTGAGCCATGCCATTGCCCGGCTGGAGGAAGTGGGTCTGCTGGGTGACAACATCCTGGGCACTGACTTCTCCTTCCGTCTGCATATCAACCGCGGCGCCGGCGCGTTTGTCTGCGGCGAAGGCTCCGCCCTGACCGCCTCCATCGAAGGCAACCGCGGCATGCCCCGCGTCAAACCGCCCCGTACCGTTGAGAAGGGCCTGTGGGAGAAGCCCACGGTTCTCAACAACGTGGAAACCTTTGCCAATGTGCCCATGATCATTCTCCGCGGCGCCGACTGGTACCGCTCCATCGGCACCGCCGGCAGCCCCGGCACCAAAACCTTCTCCCTCACCGGCTCCATTGAGAACACCGGCCTGATTGAAGTTCCCATGGGCACGACCCTGCGGGAGATCATCTTCGACATCGGCGGCGGCCTCAAGGACGGCGCCACCTTCAAGGCCGTGCAGATCGGCGGCCCCTCCGGCGGCTGTCTCACCGAGGAGCATCTGGATGTGCCCCTGGACTTCGACTCCGTCAAGAAGTACGGCGCCATCGTCGGTTCCGGCGGTCTGGTGGTCATGGACGAGCACACCTGCATGGTGGAAGTAGCCCGCTTCTTTATGAGCTTCACCCAGCGCGAGTCCTGCGGCAAGTGTGTCCCCTGCCGTGAGGGCACCAAGCGGATGCTGGAGATTCTGGAGAAGATCGTCGCCGGTGAAGGCGAGCTGGAGGACCTGGACCGCCTGGAGGAGCTGGCCGAGATGGTCAAGAGCATGGCCCTCTGCGGCCTGGGCAAGAGCGCGCCCCTGCCGGTCCTCAGCACCCTCAAGACCTTCCGCGACGAGTATGTGGAGCACATCGTGGACCACAAGTGCCGGGCCAAGGTCTGTACGGCCATGCGCCATTACCGCATCAACCCCGAATTCTGTAAGGGCTGCGGCAAATGTGCCAAGAACTGCCCCGTCGGCGCCATCACCGGCCAGCGGAAGGAGTGCTATCACATCGACACCAACCTGTGCATCAAGTGCGACGCCTGCCGTGACAACTGCGCCTTTGATGCCATTTATGTGGACGCGTAGGAGGATCAGACATGGGAACTATGACCATTGACGGACGGAAAGTCCAATTTACCGATGAAAAAAATGTGCTGAGCGTTATTCGGAACGCCGGTATCGATATCCCCACCCTGTGCTATCACTCCGAGGTTTCCACCTTCGGCGCCTGCCGTCTGTGTACCGTGGAGGATGACCGCGGCCGGACCTTTGCCTCCTGCTCCGAAGAGCCCCGGGACGGCATGGTGATTTTCACCAACACCGGCCGCATCAAGCGCCACCGCAAGCTGATTCTGGAGCTGCTGCTGGCCGCCCACTGCCGCGACTGCACCACCTGCGTCAAGAGCGGCGAATGTAATTTGCAGATGTTGGCCCACCGTCTGGGCGTCACCCAGGTCCGCTTTGCCAACACCAGAGAAATCCACGAGGTGGACACCAGCTCCCCCTCCATCGTCCGCGACCCCAACAAGTGCATCCTCTGCGGCGACTGTATCCGCGCCTGCGATGAGCTCCAGGGCATCGGCGCACTGGGCTTCGCCTTCCGCGGCACCGACGCCATGGTAATGCCCGCCTTCAACAAGAAGATTGCACAGACCCTCTGCGTCAACTGCGGCCAGTGCCGTGTCTACTGCCCCACCGGCGCCATCAGCATCCACACCAACACCGACGAGGTTTGGGAAGCTCTGGGTGATCCCGAGGTCCGCGTGGTGGCTCAGGTAGCCCCCGCCGTCCGTGTGGCCGTGGGCGACGCCTTCGGCATTGAGCGCGGCAAGAGCGTTATGGGCAAAATCGTCAACGTCCTGCACCGCCTGGGCTTCGACGAGGTCTACGACACTGCGTTCTCCGCCGACCTGACGGTTATGGAGGAGTCCGCCGAGTTCCTCAACCGTGTGGAAGCCGGCATCAAGCTGCCTCTGCTGACCTCCTGCTGCCCCTCCTGGGTCAAGTTCGTTACCGATCAGTATCCGGAGTTCAAGGAGAATCTGTCCACCTGCCGTTCTCCCCAGGGCATGATGTCCGCTCTGGTCAAGGAGTGGTATCGCGATCCCAAGAACGCCAAGGGCAAGCGCACGGTGATGGTCTCCATCATGCCCTGTACCGCCAAGAAGATGGAGGCCAAGCGGCCCAACAGCTTCACCAAGGGCGAGCAGGATACGGATATTGTCATCACCACCACGGAGCTGATCCGCATGATCCGCAACTCCGGCATTGATTTCGCCTGCCTGACGCCGGAGGCCAGCGACGTCCCCTTCGGCTTCGGTTCCGGCGGCGGCGTCATCTTCGGCGTCACCGGCGGCGTTACCGAGGCAGTGCTGCGCCGTCTGATTCCTGAGCACGACAAGGTAGCTCTGGACGCCATCGCGGAATGCGGCGTTCGCGGCGACGATGCCATTAAGTCCTTCCAGTTCGATTACAACGGCCGGACCCTGAGCATTTGCGTCGTCAGCGGCCTGATTCATGCCCGCGAGGTCATGGAGCAGGTCAAGGCCGGAGAGGTCCACTACGACCTCATCGAGGTCATGGCCTGCCGCCGCGGCTGCATCATGGGTGGCGGCCAGCCGCCCAGAGCCGGCAACCGCACCAAGGCCGCCCGTGCCAAGGGCATCTACAATGCCGACAATTTGGCCATCATCAAGAAGCCCGACGAGAACCCCATGGTTATGTCCCTCTACGAAGGACTGCTCAAGGGCAAGGCACACGAGCTGCTGCACAACAAGGAATATTGATTTTGTTTTCCCGGAGCGCCGCATTTTGCGGCGCTCCTCTTGTTGTTTTTTTGTAAAAACTTGACATTTTATACAAAGTATGCTATACTGCTATAGCACAGTACCGTGTAACGGAAAAGAGGGCGCGCAGGCCGGTATTAGGGGCTTCCTCCACGGGAAGAGCCGCTTCCTGCTGCCAAAAAATCGTCATTCTCCCGGTGGGTTCACCGTGGGAATGACGATTTTTTCATACTATTCGCGTATCCAGCATCAGTCTTCCGTGAAGCAGTAGCGAATGCGTTTCATACCTTCGCCCACAGCAATCACCAGCTCCCCATTGCTCTTCTGCTCCACATCCAGCTCCATGTTTGGATGCAGGCCGCGGACATATTCCACCGGGTCTGCCGTCTCCACGGACTGGAACTCCAGTACACGGGGGTCCTTGCCGCCGCAGTCGGGCTGCTGCTTCTCAACAATCAATTCATAGGATGCCATGTTGGTTCCTCCTTTTAATCCTATTAACTATGTAGGAATAGTATAGCATAGATTGGAACGCGTTGCAAGGGGCTTGACAGAATTCTTTTTGCATTATATAATCTAATACAAATAATACAACTATAACAAAAGGAGGCGATTCCATGCTGCTGCAACTGCGATTTGACAGTGACGTACCCATCTACCAGCAAATCCGCGATCAGATTGTCGTGGGCATTGCTGACGGGCAGCTGCAGCCGGGCCAACAGCTGCCCACCATTCGGGCCCTGGCGGCGGAAACCGGTGTCAATATGATGACGGTCAGCAAAGCCTATCAGCTGTTGAAGCAGGAGGGCTATTTGCAAACGGACCGGCGCAACGGCACCGTGGTCAGCGGACGGCGGCCGCCGGGCCAGCCGGAGGAATCCACGCTGCGGGCCCTGCGGGTCAGCCTGTCGGAGCTGCGTCTGGCAGGATTGTCCAAAGACGATGTGATACGGCTGGTGGAACGGCTGTACACGGAAGGAGGAGACTGAATTATGGAGTGGTGGGTCAATCTGATCTTATGGGGAACCGTCCTCTGGATTCCCATTCTGATGTACGTTCAGACGGTCAACGATGCCAAATTTAAGAAAAATATTGCTGTTGGCATCACCATTCCCCCGGAATCTCAACAGGACCCGGAGCTGCTGGCGGTCATCGGACAGTTCCGGAAAGCGGAAAAACGCCTGTTGTGGGTGCTGCTGCTGTCCGGCGTGGTCTGTTCCCTGCTGCCCCTGTCCCTGGGCGTCCTGCTGACCATTTATCTGATTTGGCTGGATGTGATGATTGTGGCCCCCATGGTGCCCTATGTCCGCTGCAATCAAGCCCTCAAGGCCATGAAGCAGCGCCGGGGCTGGCGGCGGCCCGATCAGACCGCTGCCGCCACCGTGGCCGATTTGTCCACCGTAGACCTGTGGAAGGAAAAGCCCCGGACCGTCCTTTATTTCCTGCTGCCCTTTGTCCTGAGCCTGCTGCCCACGGTGGCGGTCTTTCTGGAGGGCGACGCGGTGATGGGATGGGTCATGGCGGCGGTAGGCCCCCTGTGGGTGGCTCTGTCCTGGGTCTTTTACCGGTATGCCATCCGGCGGAAAGCCGAGGTGGTGGACGATAACGACACGCTGACTGAGACCCTGACACGGCTGCGGCGGCAGGCCTGGCGGCGGGTATGGCTCTGGATGGCCTGGCTCATGGGGCTGCTGCCCTGGTGCATGGTCTTCTATACCACCCAGCCGGTGGTGTGCATTGTAGGCACCGTGGCCCTGACCATTGTGTTCACGGCGGCAGCCATTTGGCAGGAGTTCCGGCTGCGGGCCATCCAGTCCCGGCTCACATCCGGCAGCGGCCAGACGTTCTATGTGGACGAGGACGACAAATGGATTTGGGGTATGTTCTACTACAACCCCAACGACACCAATTTGATGGTCAATGCCCGTGTGGGCATCAATACCACCGTCAATATGGCCCGGAAGCCCGGCAAATTCATCATGGGCTTTTCGGCGTTGATGCTGCTGCTGATGCCCCTGTTCGGCGTCTGGATTCTGGTGGAAGAACAGATGCCCGTGGAGCTGTCCATTCAGGGAGCGGTGCTGGAAGCCCGCCACAGCGGCACACACTACGAGATTCCCCTGGCGGAAATTGCATCGGTGGACGTGTTGGAACAACTGCCCTCCATGGTCAAAGTGGCCGGAACGGGTCTGGACGGCGTGCGCAAAGGTCAATACACCGCCGTGGAGTATGGCCGGGTCACCGCCTGCATCGATCCCCGCACGGGTCCCTGGCTGTTGGTCACCGACGACGACGGAGCGCGGTATCTGCTGGGAGACAGCGACGGTACCACCGCACAGGTAGCCGCTGCACTTCCCCAATCATAGAGCGCAACAAGGCACGCCCGTGAGCGTGCCTTGTTGTTGTTCAGGGTTCCGGTTTCACCGGAGCCTCCGATTTTTTCCGGCGGCGATGACGGCGGCGGGGCCGGGCCGACGCGGCGGCCTTCTCATAGGCTTTGGCCGCTTCAGAGGTACCCTCATAGAGCAGTTTGCTGACGCGAATGCCGTCGCCGTCCTGCTGGAGCCGGATTCGGACCAAGAAATTGCCGTGGTCATCACAGGTGGACAGGTTCATATACCGCCGTCCCGGCTGGGAAATCCACTCCCCGGCCTTCATGGGCTTTTCACAGTGGGGGCAAAGGTTTTCCGCCCCGGCCATGGCTCCCATGGCCGCCCGTTTATCGGCGTAGCCCCGGTAGACCCGCCGGGCGATGCAGCCGGGCAGCTCCGCGCCGTGGAACCCGTTTTCGTGGGCTTCCATGGCCCGGCGGTACTCCGCCACGCCCCGCTCCAAATCCAGACGGGCACAGATCAGCGCCGTGTGGTAGGCGTCGCCCAAGGCGTCGTGGGCCGGACGGGTGGGAACGATGCGCAGCAACTCCAGTGCCGTCTTTAAGGCCCGTTGATTGGTGGCGCCATCGGTCTGGGCATTGAAAATCATCTGGGCGTTATACCAGGGCAAGACCCAGTCGGCAGGCAGATCGTGGAGGGCCAGATTTTCCCGCAGCACCGTCACGTCATCAAATCCCCAGGTGAGGAACGTGCAGTCCTCCCCGCACCAGCTGCGGAATCGCCCCACCGCTTCGGGAAAGGAGACGCCCTCGGCCTTGAGCTGGGCCTCCTGGATGCCGGTCAGCTTACTGACCCGCTTGTTGAGCTTGCGGATGAATTTAGGCCGGACCAGAATTTGAAATTCATCAGCCACCGTCCGGTCGGCCAGCAGCCGCACAGCGCCAATCTGGATAATCTCCCCATGGGGCGCGATGCCCTGCCGGGCCGCCGACGACCCGGGCCACGCCTGGTTCCATTCCATGTCCAAAATGATATACTGCATCGTTTAACTCCTTACACACAATGGAACCATCATATCACAAATTCCATGTTGGGGCAACAAAATGCGGAAAATACAGGGTCGTGGCGCGCGCTGCACTCCCGACCTCAGCAGCGTGCCCGCTGCAAACCTGTCCGATTGCAGCAGGCGGAGGGCAATGCGCCGCGATGCAGCCATATTGGAAACCTCCCTGGTAACCATTACGTGTCCGTTTCTCTTTTCTCTGTAAAATAGTTTGCAGAAAATTCGTCATTATTCCTGCAAAATATTGTACCACGTTTCCCTGAAACCGTCAATTTATTTCCGATATTATACGTTAAACTCCCGTCTTTCTCTCAATATTTTGACAAAATCTACAGATATTCTCCATCGCATCTGTTTACATATCATAAAGATTCCATGTAAAAAAAGTGCAAGCAAATCCATCCGGTTATGCAAGGATGCAATCCGAAAAAGGCGAGGTATCCAAAATCTTCCCTGTGGAATACTTGTAAAAAAGTTAGAGGGATGGTATACTTCTAACGCATCCACCCATCTGTAAAAGCATCAACCGTCAAGGCGACGGCAAAGAAAGGACACATTCTATGGAACCGATTTATGTAACCGGCCACCGCAACCCCGATACCGACTCCATCGTCTCGGCCATGGCCTACGCCGCCCTGCGCAACGCCATCGGCGACCGGGAATATGTGGCCGCCCGACTGGGCCACATCAGCGATGAAACCCGCCGCATTCTGGACCGCTTCGGCATGGAACCGCCGGTCCATATCCATACAGTCCGCACACAGATCCGCGATCTGGATTACGATATCCCGCCGGTTATGCACCAGGCGGTGCCCATCCGCAGCGCTTGGGAAGCGTTACAGGAGCAGACGGCCCCGGCCATTCCCATCTCCCGGGAGGACGGCACCCTCTACGGCATGCTGTCTCCGACGGACGTGGCCAAGCATGACATGAATTTTGCTGCGGAGCCCTATCTGGAAAACGTCCCTGTCTTCAATCTCCTCAGCGTTCTGGAGGGCCATCTGGTGGGCGAGGGCAGCAACCTGGTGGACACCGTCACCGGTGAGGTGGTGGCGGCCCTGCCCGGCGTCACCACCATGGAGCTGAAAAAAGAAACCATTTTCCTCTGCGGCCAGCAGCCGGAAATGGTCCGCGCCGCCCTGGAAGCCGGTGTCAGCTGTATTATTCTCTGTCAGGCCCAGCTGCCGGAGGACCTGGATGTGGACCGCTACGAAAGCACCTGCATCCTCAACACGCCTCTGGACGCCTGCCGCGTGTCCCATCTGCTGTTCCAGGCCATGCCTGTGGAACGCATCTGCCGCAGCCACGATTTGGAGCACGTCCATCTGGACGATTTTCTCGACGATGTGCGGGAGATTGTGCTGCGCAGCCGTTACCGCAGCTACCCCATTCTGGACGAGGCCGACCGGGTCGTGGGCACCCTGTCCCGTTACCATATGATCCGCCCCCGGCGCAAGCGGGTAGTCCTGGTGGATCACAATGAGTTCGCCCAATCGGTGCCCGGTCTCGATCAGGCCGAGATTTTGGAGATCATTGACCACCACCGGCTGGCCGATATCCAGACCGGCGGCCCTATCCATTTCCGCAATGAGCCCGTGGGCAGCACCGCCACCATCGTGGCCAGCATGTACCAAGAACGCGGCCTGATGCCCTCCAAGAGTCTGGCTGGTCTTATGGCCGCCGCCATCATCTCCGATACGGTTCTGTTCAAATCCCCCACCGCCACGGACCGGGACCGCCGCATGGCCCAGCGTATGGCCCGTATCGCCGGTGTGACCCTGGAAGACCTGGGTCAGGTGGTGTTCTCCGCTGGCAACGTGGGCGACCGCTCCGCCGAGGAGCTGTTGCTGTCCGATTTCAAGGAATTCCACATCGCCGGTCACTATCTGGCCGTGGGTCAGATCACCTGTGTGGATTCCCACCTGCTGATCAGCCGCCGGGAGGAGTTCCTCCAGGCCATGGCAGAACAACAGAAGCAGCATGGTTACGGTCTGGTGATTCTGATGCTCACCGACGTGCTGTTAGCCGGTTCCCATCTGCTATACCTGGGTGACGAAGAAGCCGTGCGCCACGCCTTCAATGTGGACCCCCGCAACGAGGAGTGCTTCCTGCCCAAGATCATCTCCCGGAAAAAGCAGATTGTTCCTATGCTGTCGGCCCTGTGGGGCTAATCCCCTTTCCTTTATCCAAAAATACGCCCTGCGGACAATTAGGTCCGGCCTGACAGGGACAACTACAAATTTTAAGGATAGGCAGGTGTTGCTTTGGCATCACCTG
>DVJJ01000058.1 GCA_018716875.1 Candidatus Avoscillospira avistercoris | reverse complement strand
AAAGTTTATCACATCCCCCTCCCCTTGTAAACGGGTAGGACCCCTTTTTAATCTTTTTGTCATACAACGTGTTTTTTTCGTCTTTGTCATCTATTTATTTTATTTTTATGAATGATATCTGTAATATATCGAAACATTGCTAACACAGTTTTTCACAAAATTACGGTTCTGTGACATAATATCGATTATTTTCCCGCTCAATCAATCCCTGTGCCATCAACTTTTGCAGCACGGTAAGGCAGTGTTTTTGCTCCAATCCCAGGAGATTTCCCAGTTCGCCGCAGCGGCACCCCGGATGGTTGGCCAGATAGGCCAGAATCACATCCTTCTGTTGCTCCGGCGGAACGACCGTACCGGTCAGATAGTAGCTGCGCCCCGACGTCACCACCATCCCCCGCTCCGTCAACCACTGCATCACCCGATTGGCATGGTTGCCCGACAGGTTCAGCAGCTCCATAACCTCCCGCCGCACCATACGGCCATGGTGCTCCAAATAGATCTGGATGGGTTCGGCCCAACGGGCCTGCATCTCCCAGTCCCGCCGCAGCATGGGAATGGTCACCTGGGGACATCCGCCCCGGACCAGTGCGGCGCGGACCATTCTGGACAAATGGGAGCGTTCAATCTCCTTATGGGCCCGGTCGGAGATCAGAATATGGTCTGACCATTGACGGTTCCGGGTTTCCAGCTCCTTTAAAAACGAGCAAAGTTCTTCCGGCATGCGCCGCTTCTCCCCTGCCACATCCAAGGTACCAGCCTGCCAGTCCACCATATCCCAGCGCAGCGTGTGCATTACCGTTTTCGGTACCCCCAACTGCCATGCCAAGCGAAGTGTCACGGCAACAGCACTGTATCCCTCGTTTTCAATGATCTTTTGTAGCTTCTGCGCGTCAATGGCTGTCTCCGCTTCCTCCGGTTCCGTCCAGCCGTCATCTGGTCTGGAAAAGTGGAGCTGTAGGGAACGTACGTCCATTCCGGCCACCCGGCTGACGTATTCCCAACTGTGGGTTTGCAGCAGACATTCCGTATAGTCATATCGCAGGTCCAACAACCGTACCTGCTCCTGTCCAATCTCATTCATCAGCTGCCGCACCACAAAGGATACATGCTGTTCTGTGGGCTGCCGCCGGTCCCGGTCGGAAAGCACCACCGGACCAGAGGCTTTGCGGCGCTCCATCTGCAATCCCTGCAAATAGACCTGCAGCTCCGGCGACATGGGGATTTCCCGGTCCGGCAGGCGTACCACCGAGGAAGCAAAGTCCACCTGCTCCCAGGTCAGATCGTGGATCTCCTGCCGCAGCAGACCCAGCTGCCACGCCAGATGGACCGCCACCGCTGCCATGCGGTATCCCTCTTTCTGAAGCGTCGCCTCCAGCAGCACCCGATTCGGCCGATGAAACTGGAATTTGGATGGTTTCATACCCAAGGCATCGTCTTCCTTCCATCGTAAAATCATACTGTTTTTATATGATAGTATAACGAAGTTTTCCTCTTTTGCAACCCCTTTCTCCTCCACAGCATCACATGCTTCCTACTATATTATAATAGTTATCCTGACAAGAAAACCACGGATTGTAAATCTTTACAACTTATATACAATTATATACAACAATTGCAAACGCCGAAAAACCTTCCATGCTGAAACAGCACCGAAGGTTTTTCAGAATTCTATTATTATAGAGAACCGCTCAGAACGATATCAGGAAGCTCTTTCCCGGCGTTGCATAGGCAATTCCAAATTGCTCCGCAATGGTGGCCGCAACATCTGTAAAGCTGCTTCTCGTTCCCAGCTGCTTGCCCGCCGTATTCTGCCCGAACACCAGCAGCGGCACATACTCTCTGGTATGGTCCGTGGTGGCTTGATACGATGGATCACACCCATGGTCGGCCGTCAGGATCACCAAGTCCTCCTCGCCCATCTGTTTCAGGAAACCGGGCAGCCAGGCATCAAATTCCGACAAAGCGCGGGCATATCCCGCCGGGTCTCTCCGATGGCCGAACAGCATGTCAAAGTCCACCAGATTGACAAAGCACAATCCGTGGAAGTCTTTCTGGGCATACTGCAAGGCTTGTTCCATGCCGTTGCGATTGGAAGATGTGTATACGTGCTCCGTGATGCCTTTCCCTGCGAAAATGTCAAAAATCTTGCCGACTGCGATGGTGTCATATCCTGCCTCCCGCAGCGCATCCAGAATCGTTTCTGCCGGTGGTTCCAAAGAAAAGTCATGGCGGTTGGCGGTTCTCTGGTATGCGCCGGCGCTGCCGACAAACGGACGCGCAATCACACGTCCCACACCATGCTTGCCCCGCAGCAGTTCCCGGGCAATCCGGCAATACCGATAGAGTTCCTCCGGGGGAACGATTTCCTCATGGGCTGCAATCTGAAACACAGAATCTGCCGAGGTGTACACGATCAGCTTTCCGGTGCGTAGATGCTCATCGCCGTACTGGGCGATGATTTCTGTACCGGAAGCTGGAATGTTTCCCAGAACCCCCCGGCCGGTCGCCTGGCAAAAGGGTTCTATAATCTCTTCCGGAAATCCATTGGGATACGTGGGCAGCGGCTGTTTCGACACAATCCCGGCAATCTCCCAATGGCCGATGGTTGTGTCTTTGCCCATGGAGGCTTCAGCCATCCGTCCGTAGGCCGCCGTCGGCGTCTGGACCTGGGGCAGGCAATCCACACCATCGATATTGCCCAATCCGGCGGCAATCAGATTGGGAATGTGCAGTTCGCCGGACGATGCGCACGCGGCCAGCGTATGCACTCCATGGTCCCCAAACTGCGCAGCATCCGGCAGAGCGCCGATGCCGAAAGAATCCAATACGAATAGAAAAATGCGTTTCATTCCATACCTCTTTCATTGGTCAATTTTCGCATTTGTTTTTTTAGTTATAGGATGATGACACGGTGGAAGCCTTCCCCGGCAGCCACTTGGGCCCAGTGCTCCATTTCCGCCTTGGCAGGTGAGGACAGCTGTGCCGCCGGTCCCCGCACTCCCATGGGACGAAACCGGATCAGTTTCAGTGGAATATCCGCCACGATCTCCCGGCCCAACAGCGCCGGAATACCCTGTAAGACAGCCTCCACATCCACCTGTCCCGGCAGATTCACCACGCGGAGTTCTGTCAGCAGCCCATGTTCCGCAAGATACCGCAGATTCTTTTTTACCATCTCATTGGGCATGGCGGTCAAGGCTTGATGCACACGGCTGTCCCATGCCTTGACATCCAGCATCACACCGTCACAGACCCGCATCAACGCCGGAGCGGCAGACAGGTCACACATCCCATTGCTGTCCAGCAGGCAAGTCAACCCTTCCGCATGGGCCAGCGTAAACAATTCCGCCAGAAACGCAGGATACAGCGTGCATTCTCCGCCGGAAACGGTAATACCGCGAATAAATGGAATGCTGCGGCGCACCTG
Organism: Candidatus Avoscillospira avistercoris; assembly: GCA_018716875.1. Classification (GTDB taxonomy): domain Bacteria; phylum Bacillota; class Clostridia; order Oscillospirales; family Oscillospiraceae; genus Avoscillospira_A; species Avoscillospira_A avistercoris. Next base: position 10,700 of record DVJJ01000058.1, on the reverse strand, counting down.
CTCCATCACCATCTCCGGCGTCATCCACTGTACCCGCGGGTCGCTGCACTGAGGACAGGTCTGGATACACCGGTCACATTTGCAGCAGCGTTCCGGGTGCCAGTGAATTCCCGTCTCTGTTTGTTCCAATGCGCCCTTTGGACACACCGGTACACAGCGTCCGCAGGCTGTACACAGCGTCTGCGTCTCAGGATTGTGGCAGTAGGCACAGCGCAGATTGCATCCCTGTAAAAAGATGGCCACCCGGTTGCCCGGACCGTCCACCACACTGTAGGGCAAAATTCTGTTGACTGGGGCTTTGTTCATTCCACCGACCGGACCTTTCTGGCGTGCAGCCGGTTGAGTTTATAGTTGCTGCTGCCGTTGATGACATTATCTTGCAGCACCACTTCTCCCCTGTCGTACTTTTCCAAGTCGCTGCGCTTGACCAGATAGCCGGTAATGCGCACCATATCGCCGTCGGCTCCATAGAAGGCACAGTACTTGTCGCCAATCTGAAACGCGCCTTTTACCATGTCCAGCAGCGCGGCCGGATTGCGCTCCGCCGTGTGGTCAAAGGGGAAGATATCGCTGCACCCCGTGGGGAAATAGGCATGGAACCGGGCGGAGTGGCGGAAATGGTCCAGAAGGTTCTCCGGTTCGTCACCCACCACAATACGCACACCCGAGGTCACACCCTCATCGGTGGCCAGACCAGCCTGGGCATGCAGCAGGAAATGACCGCCGGCAATTTCAGAATAGCGTGCCGGGAACTCCGCCACAAAGTGCTCAATATAAGTCATAATGCGGGCGGCCAGATCGTCGGCCTCCGCGTCGCGGCCATACCGCAGATTCCGGTCAGCCAGCAGCAGGTTGACGCAGTCGCACAGGCCGGCGATACCGTACATGCCGACGAAGCGTTCCCGCTCCACCAGTCCCTCCTGCACCAGGAAATCCGACTGGAAGAACCCGGATTTCTCCACCAGGAATGTAATGCGGGCGTTCATATACTCGCCCAGCGCCTGGCAGGCCTCCGGCAGCAGCGTTTCCATAAAGTGCTCCACCGAGGTGGCCATGGCCGCCAGCCGCGGCAGCACCAGTCTCGACAGGGTGTACGCGCCGCCCCGCAGAGGCAGAACATTGTAACAGGAGGAAACGCCATAGTCAAAGGTATAGGTATTTCTATGGATGGCATCGTTGCAGAAGGCCGGATTACCGCACTTTAAGGAGCAGAGCACGGCCTGTTCCGCAAACTCATCGGGGGTGATGTCCGGGTCGTATTTCAGAGAAAAGTTGGGAACTTCCAGTTGCAATTCTGCCTCCAGCTGCAACAGCAGCCGTCCGGCCCGGGTCGCCTTGGGGCCCAGGTTGGCATGGGAATAGGCGTTGGCAATAACACGGTTGCAGAAACCCAGGAAGTACCGCAGCTGATACAGGGCATCCTCGTCGCTGACACCGTCCAGGAACGGCTCAATCAGCGTGTCCAGATTGCCCAGGTACACCGGCTTGGTGGTAATAGAGGGGATGTACTGATACAGCACCTCCAGGCTCCAGATCAGCTGGTCCAGCGTCTTGGGCGGATCAATCTTCAAAAATTTGCTTCCGTTCTTCACAAACTTCTCAAAATCCACCATCACATACCGGGGACGGTATGGAGCATGGCCTTCGTTCATGTCGCACAGGGCGCCGTGGGCCTGATAGTAGCGGAATTTCTCCGGAATCTCCAGAACATCCAGCGTATCCTCTGCCGCATGGCACAGGGCCGCCAGCTTCTGGTGGTAGTTCAGATGGGTGGATGTTACAGTTTCGTAGACAAAATCATTCATGACGGCATACTCCTTTATCCATGGATTCTGTTTTGATTGGGCAGCGGGTACTCTCCTCCGTCGCCGCCTCGTCCGGAAACGCCAGGGCCAGCAGCATGGCGTACTGCTCCGCATTGAAGCATACCCGGTTTCTTTCCCGGCAAATGGCGCCGTACTGCACCAGCTGTGTCAGCCCTCGCTGGACCGTTTTGACGCTGCTGCCAATGCTGTCGGCAATGCCCTGCAGCGTTTGGCGCAGGGTGTACTGTGTCGGTTCCCCCGGTTCCTGCCGTCCATTGGTGAGCAGATGGACCGCCAGTCTTTGCAGGCCCGTGCAGAACAGCCGCTCCCGCTCCATACGGGCCTGGGCGCCGAGACTGGTGGTGATGGCACAGGTCCGGGCGTAGAGGCTTTGCACATCGTGCTGCATCCAGTACAGGTAAGTCTCCCGCGGCAGCAGCAGAAAGGCACAGGCACTGTTGCAGACAACGGTACTCCGATAGACGGGACAGGCCGAAAACGCTTCAAACTCCCCCAGGAAAAACAGCGGTGCAAACTGAGCATACCGGTATTGGGCGCCGTTGGCCATGGGGGTCATACAGCTGACCGTCCCCCGCAGCAGCAGGAACACGGAATCCGCCGGGTCATCCAGATAGATCAGCACCTGACCCGCCTGTTTGCGGAGCAGATGCACTCCCCGGTCACAATCCGTGGGAAAACCGCGGAACAGCGTCTGCAATTCCTGTTGCAGCGGCTGGGACAGCTGCAGTTGTCCGGCAATTCGATTGAGGATTTCCTGAATCATAGTATATCGACTCCCCACAGGATAAAAAGGACAAGTGTCCACATGGGTTTCAAAAAAAGGGACCCAGCGATTTGCCGTGCCGGCATCCTCGCTGAATCCCCATTTGATCGCGTTTACGCTTCGGTATTCATATGTGCTTCCACATATTCGATGGAATTATCGATGTGGATACGGGTGTACAGGCTGGCCAGCTCCCCGTTGCGCTCCTGCAGCGCCTCCAGGATGCGTCCGTGCCATAAGATGGAGTTATCCGGGCCGATGTTGTCATACTGCATGGCCTGGTGCCACGTCAGCAGATCCGTCAGCAGTACGGAGATCTGCTGAATGATCACATTGTGGGTGCCAATGGCCAACAGGTGGTGGAACTGGCTCTCATAACTCTGGAATTTCTGCGGGTCGTCTTTCAACGTGACCATTTCCCGGTAGTTTTCTTCCACCGCGTCCAGTTCCTCCTGGGATGCGTGGGCGACAAACAGTTCCGCGTTGTAGGAGTCAAACATCCGCCGAAATTCCAGAACGGTCATCATGGTCTCCCGGCTGGGCGGATAATAGAGCATTCCCATCAAGGATACCTGATCAAAACCGTTCACATAGGTGCCGGAACCCTGCTGCTTCCGCAGGACGGACAGACTGCTCAGCCGCTCGATGGCCTGACGTACTGCGGCGCGGCTGACACTGAGGGTCTGGCAAAGCTGATCTTCCGTATCGATCTTCATTCCCGGTTTCCATATGCCGCTGCTGATATGGTCCGTAATGTACTGAAAGACTTGATTAGAAGCCTGTGTGGAATATGACACGACTCGCCCTCCTCTCATCTGATTATTTTTAGTATATCATACCATTTACTCCAGTCGCAACCATGGGGCCGGTATGCGTGGAAAAAAATGCTGAAAAAGCACGGCGTGCCGTGGTATGCCACCGGCACGCCGCAAATACAGCGCAATGGTCAATCAGTTGACTTTGGAGGCGCGGCGCTTTTTGCGTCCCTGGGTGCTGATGAGCCGCTCTTTTTTGCCCATGGAGGAGGAGTACACCGCCAGGCCGATGAGCGTGATCACATAGGGCAGCGCCTGGAAAATCTCTGCCGGCAGACTCAGGGTTTGCAGCGTAACGGCCAGTGCGTTGGCCAGGCCGAAGCCGATGGACGTGAGGAAGGTCGGCAGTACGCTGGCATTGCCCAGGTTCTGTGCCGCGATGGCCATAAAGCCGCGGCCTGCCACCATGTCTCTGGCGAACCAGGACAGGTAACCCATGGACATGAAGATACCGCCCAGGGCCGTGATGGCGCCGCCAATGGTCAGCGTGATGTACTTGATGCGGTTGACGTTGATGCCTACGCTTGCCGCGGCGTTCTCATTCTCTCCCACCGTGCGGATACGCAGACCCAGCGGCGTACGGAAAATCAGAATGTAGACGAAGATCGGCAGAATAAAGGCGACATAGGTCAGAATGTTGTGGCCGGACAGCGCTTCGCCAAGGATGGGGATGTCCTTGAGCAGCGGGATCTCCACACTGGGAAACACCAGGCTGGGCAGCGAGTTGGACGCGCCCTTTTCGCCGCAGAGAATATACATTAAAAATACAGTGCCGCCCGATGCCAGCGTATTGAGGGCAATACCCGTCAGCACCGCCGCCGCGTTGAGCTTGATGGTGAAATAGCCGTACAGCAGCATGGTGATGATGCCGCCCAGCAGACCGGCCAACAGGCCCACAAAGAGGCTCTGGGTCAGGGCGCTGGCCGCGACGCCGAAAAACGCCGCAAACAGCATACTGGCTTCAAACGCGATGTGCAGGACGCCGCCCTGCTTGCAGATGAGTGCGCCCATGGCGCCGAACATCAGCGGAGTGGTGATGCGGATCACCGAAAATAAAAAACTGGCTGAAAAAATGGATTCCAGAATTGTGCTCATGCTTTTGCCGCCTCCGTTTCCTGTGCGTTCTGCGCCATCAGCTGCTGCTCGGCCGCACGCACCATCATGATATGCTTCCGCTTGTAGAAGAACCGCTCCGCCACGACCAGCATCATGATAATGGCCTGAATGATATTGACCAATTCAATGGGGATGTCGGAAGAACGGGCCAGAATCGCAGCGCCCTCCTTGATATACGCATAGAAGAACGCGGCAATGGGCACCAGCTTGGGATTGTAGGCGGCCATAATGCCGACCATGATGCCGTCAAAGCCCAGGTTGGTATTGCTGGAATACTGGAAGCGGGTGTACATGCCCAGGACCTCCACCGCGCCGCCGACGCCGGCCAGGAAGCCGCCGATCAGCTGGGCTTTCATAATGGTTGCCTTCACGGGCATGCCGCAGTATCTGGCAAACTCACTGTTCTGGCCAATAATGCGGATTTCATAGCCGCTCTTGCTGCGGTACAGATAGAAGTAGCTGAAAACAATGACAATGATGGACAGAATCAGGCCAAAATGGATGGGGGTACCGGGAACGATCACCGGCAGCATGGCGGTCTCGGCAAACTTGTAAGACGCGCTGAATCCTGCGGTGTTATCGCGCATGGCGTGGTTGATCAGACCGATGGCAATGTACATGCACACATAGTTCATCATCAGGGAGCTGACGATGGGCTTGGAGTTGAAGCGTACATACATGTAGGCCGGAACAAAGCAGGCCAGCATGCCGAAGATACCGCCCAGCAGGCAGCAAAGCGCAATATGGGGCACGCTGTTGCCGATATCGCAGTAGACGGCAACGATGGTGGCGCCCAGAGCGCCGACGGTAAAGCCGCCTTCCACAGCCATGTTGGTCTGGTTGGCCGAGAAGATGAAGCACACAGCCGCGCCGGTAAACAGCAGCGGAATCATTTTACTGATGGTCTCACCGAAGCGGCGCAGGGTGGTAAAGGGACCGACCACAAAGCTGTACATGGCCGTACCCGGGTCGTCGCTGATCATCAGAATCACCATAAAGGCAAAGAGCATGGCAATGACCACCGCCAGCAGCACCCGAATGGTGTTGAACATCTTTTCAATTTCTTTTGGAGTTCTCAGTTTTTTTGTGGTGGCTTTATGCACGATACATCGCCTCCTGGATTTCCTCGTCAGACATATGCTTGACGCCCAGCATATACTCGCCGAGCTCGTCCTCACTGACGGATTTTGCGTTTTCAAAGTACGCCGCAATGCGGCCGTTGTGCATGACCATCAGGCTGTCGCTGACCTCCAGCACCTCGTTGAGGTCGGCGCTGATGAGCAGCACGCCCGCCCCTTCCGTCCGCAGCTGCACCAGCCGTCTGCGAATGAAATCGCTGGCGCCGATATCGATGCCGCGGGTGGGCTGATTGGCCACAATCAGAGAGGCATTGGCCGTAAATTCACGGGCCGTGACAACCTTCTGCATATTGCCGCCGGACAGCATGCGAATGGGCTGATCCCGTCCGTCGCACTTCACCTTGTACTCTTTGATCAGTTCATCCGACAGCGTGTGGATTTTCTGAAAGTCCAACAGGTGATGCTTTTGAAATTCCGGCTTATAGTAACGGTCTGCAATGATATTGTCGGAGATGCTGCCATCGCCAACAATGCCGTACGTCATACGGTCCTCCGAAATGTGGGCAACGCCGCTTTCCCGCAGCTCCCGCACTGTGCAGTCCCGCACGTTCTTCGGCGGATGGCACACATACGCCTCTCCCACAAAGTTGCGGTCCAGACCGGTGATAATCTCGCTGATTTCCTTCTGGCCGTTGCCTTCCACACCGGCCACGCCCAGAATCTCGCCCCGGCGCACGCGGAACGAAACATCATCCAGAATCTTCTTGTCCTGGTTCAGGTATTTTGTAATACCCTTGACGTCCAAAACCACTTCCTGGACGTGCTTGGGCGCCTTGTCGATTTCCAGAATGACGTCACGGCCCACCATCATCCGGGAGATATCCGCCTCGCTGACGTCGCAGATATTCCGGACACAGACGGATTTGCCCGCCCGCATGACGGTAACCCGGTCGCACAGCTCCGTGACCTCGTTGAGCTTGTGGGAAATGAAAATGATGGTGTATCCCTGCTGCTTCAAGCCTTTCAGCTCGATGAACAGTTCTCTTGTCTCCTGGGGCGTCAGAACCGCTGTGGGCTCGTCCAGGATGATGATGCGGGCACCACGGATCAGCACCTTCAGGATTTCCACCTTCTGCTTCTGTCCGACGGAGAGCGTGGACACCGGGGCTTTGGGGTCAATGTCAAAATTGTATTTTTTGGCCGTCTCCATTGCCAATTCCACAGCCTTATGTCCGTCGTAGAAAATCCGGCCCTTGCGGGGCTCCATGCCAATAATCAGGTTTTCCGCCACCGTCAGACTGGGCACCAGCATAAAGTGCTGATAGACCATGCCGATTCCCAGTTGGATGGCAACGTTGGGGTTGTCGATCTGGACTTCCTTTCCATGCAGAAGGATGCGGCCATCCTCCGGCTTTTCCACGCCGAACAGGACCTTCATCAAGGTACTCTTACCAGCGCCATTTTCGCCGACCAACGCATGAATTTCACCCTCGTCAACGGCTAATGTCACATTTTCATTGGCAATAAAGCCATTTGAGTAAACTTTACGGATGTTTTCCATCACCAGTATATTTTTTTCCATGGATAGCCTCCAAGTGTAGTAATCTGCATGGCGCAACATACGAACGATACCATCGACGGTGCCGCCTTCCGGCATTACGCCGTTTTATCAGAATCGGAGCACCTCCAAAAGGTGCTCCGATTGCCTCAGATGCACTGGGGATTGCTTATTGTGCGGACGCGGTGGCCAGCAGCTCCTGCAGGGTCTCCGTATCCAGACCGATGGCGGAGATGATCTCCAGTTCGCCATTGGTAGCAGCCGTCTGGACTTCCTCGATCTTGGCCTTCATCTCGTCGGTAAAGATCGTCTGATAGTTGTCGTTGTCCGTAGCCAGACCGACCACGCCCTCCTTCAGGCCCCACTTGACGTAGGTGCCCATCTCCAGGGTGCCGTCCAGAGCCATGCCCAGCAGCTTGCTGACGGTGACATTGGCCTGCTTGTACATGGAAGTGCAGATGTTGGCAGCCGTGGTGGGATCGGTCTCAATCAGGCTGGTATACTGATCGCTGTCCACGCCGATGGAGTAGATGCCGCTCTCCGCGCAGCCGCTGAGGGTACCCAGACCGGCCACACCGGCCACGGAGAAGATCACGTCCGCGCCCTGGTCAGCCTGTGCCGTCGCCAGCTCCATGCCCTTGGCCGTATCCTTGAAGTCACCGATCCAGGAGACCAGAATATCAATTTCCTCGTCGACCGAGTGGACACCCTGGATATAGCCCACCAGGTAGTCCTCCAGAGCGGTGTTCTGGCCGCCGCCGACAAAGCCGACAATCTTCTCAGGGTTGGCCAGCTCTGCATCACTGGTGGTCAGCAGCGCTGCGGCCACACCGGCCAGGTAAGCGCCTTCGTTCTGTGCATGGTCCATGGAGAACACATTCTCCAGCCCCAGCTCATCCTGGGCGTCATACAGAATGAACATCTGCTCGGGATACTCCTGTGCCACCTGCTGGACCGCTTCCTTCAGGTTACTGGTGCCCGCAATGATGATGTCGCAGTCGGGGTCCTCCGCATACTCCTGCATGGTGGGGACCTGCAATGTCACATCGCCGCCCAGCTCCACAACTGTGGGATTAAAACCATACTGCTCCGCAGCCTCCTGCAGGCCCTGGTTGGACAGGTCGCAGATGGCATGGTCACCCAGGTTGGTATTGAGCACCAGCGTCACGCCGATTTCATTGGCCGGCTTGCCGAATGCCTCAATGATCTCTCCGCTCCCGGCACTGTCGGTCGTGGTGTCCTGGGAATCGGTCTTGTCCGTGTTCTTTCCGCCGCACGCGGCAAAGGAAACCGTCATGGCCAGGGCAAGAAAAAGCGAAATCAGTTTTTTCATAATGTTCTTCCTCCATTACTTTCTATAAATTTTTATCCGCAATGCGGAATAAAAAACAAGGTTTAGTTCTGCGCCGCTGTGATGCCTTTTGCCGCCAGCAGGTGCGAAAAACTCTGTGTTGCCTTCTGCAGAACCGGGCCGGTAAACAAAATGCCGATCACCGTACCGATGCCCCACTGGGCGCCCAGCAGAATGCCTGTTCCCACCAAAAGAACGTCCTGGATGATCTTGGCCGTTCGGACCGGTACGTTGTACCGTTCTCTCGCGTATTTGACAATGCCCTCCAGAGCGCCAAAGCCCCGGTTCACCGCCATATACAAACCCAATCCCACACCCATCAGAATGGTGCCGCCCACAGCGCAGAGAATTCGAATGGACAGCGGCATCTGGGACAGCGCCATTCCCTGCAGCATCGGTGTGAACACATTCACCCACGGTCCAATGGTAAACACACATAATACTGTACCGATATTGATATAAGATCGATTGAGCAGGAACAGCACGACCAGCAAAACCGCGTTGCCCAGGGTATTGGCATCACCATAGGAGATATTTAGCAGCAGGTGCAGACCGTCACAGCATGTGGCCATGGCCGAGGACCCTAAGTCCGCCGCGTAAAAGAACGCAGTCCCCAAAGATGATATTATCAATCCCAGTTCAATGATCAAAATATCTCTCGCAATACATATTATCTTTTTGTTGTGTTTCAATGTCATAACCGCCTAAACATTTAATAATTTATTCACACTCACATTCTACATATGGGCATATCAACTGTCAATATCGTATTATGCACAAGTATAATTGTCTATTTTTGTGCAATAGGCGGAATCCCATAAAAATTTGTCATTTTATATTGTAATATCTTTCGCCCATGCTATAATGGGGGCAATTGGATGATTCTCGCAATTCGCTCCTATGAATCATCATGTAATTTATATCTTGTTTAGGAGTGTTACACCATGGAAACTACACAGCATACCATGCACCACATCAAATGCGCTCCCGGTGAAATCGGCCGCTATGTGATTCTGCCCGGCGACCCCGGCCGCGTCGAAAAGATCGCCGCCTATCTGGACAATCCCCGTCATGTCCAGACGTACCGGGAGTACACCACCTGGAACGGAGAGCTGGACGGCGAAACCGTCACCGTCATGTCCACCGGTATGGGCGGCCCTTCCACCGCCATCGGCATCGAAGAGCTGAAGATGTGCGGCGCCGATACGCTGATCCGCGTCGGCACCTGCGGCGGCGTTGACCCGGAGCTGGTTCCCGGCACGTTGATTATTCCCACCGGCGCCATCCGGAAAGAGGGCACCGGCCGGGAGTATGCCCCCATTGAGTTCCCCGCCGTTCCCAATTTTGAAGTGGTCAGCGCGTTGAAGGATGCTGCCGCCCGGTTGGGCCACAAAACCGCCATGGGCGTTGTGGAGTGCAAGGACAGCTATTACGGTCAGCACGCTCCGGAGACCATGCCGACAGAGGATGAGCTGCGCTCCAAGTGGAAAGCCTGGAAGCGGGCCGGCGCCATCGGCAGCGAGATGGAGAGCGCCACGCTGTTTGTTGTGGCCAGTGTCCGTCGGATGCGTGCCGCCACCATTCTCCTGCTGTGCAGAAACCGAGAGCGGGAAAACGACACCGGTCTGACCGATACCGTTTGGGAAACCGGCCCTGCCATTGAGACCGCTGTGGAAGCCATTCGCGCCCTGATCCGTGCAGATCGGGAGCAGGCCAAATAAGTTTCCCTGCAAAGGAATGGAACCATGATTTTAAACCGAGTTAATTTCTTTTCCAAAACGCTGCTGAACCATGTGGATGTGGACATTTTGATTCCCACTTTGCCGGATAATGATTGTCTGCATGCGACGTATGACGCCATCTATCAGCCCGGCCGCCGCTGGCCCTGTCTCTATCTGCTCCACGGCGCACTGGACGACCACAGCTGCTGGCTCCGGCATACCGCCATTGAACGGCTGGCGGAAGCTGCCGGTATGGCCGTGGTCATGCCGTCCGGACAGAACGGCTTCTATACCAAGGCCCGGTATGGTCTGGATTATTTCACCTTTGTGACGGAAGAACTACCGAAGATGGTGTGCAGCACCTTCCCCATCAGCGGCCGCCGGGAAGATACCTACATTGCCGGCCCCTCCATGGGCGGATACGGCGCCACAAAATGTGCCCTGCGGTGTCCGCAGCAATATGCTGCCTTT
>DVJJ01000057.1 GCA_018716875.1 Candidatus Avoscillospira avistercoris | reverse complement strand
TTGGATGTGTTATGCGCAGAAAATAACTCATCAAAGTGCTCTTTAAGCTCATCTGGTATCTGATAAATGCAATCTCTATCCTCAATTTCAATCTGACAGCCCTTTAGCATAAAGCACTGCGTCACTGGATGGTCACAAAGAAACGTTGCGGAGAACTGTCCTACAGGCAGTTCTCCGCAACTTCTTTTTACTGCTAGTCAAAGGCTGCATTGTCCAGCAGCTTGCCTTTGTACCAGCTAATTGCTCATCACCAGGCGCTTTTGCATGTTCTGCGCATTGCTTCTGGTAACTTTTATGTCATATATTGCAGCAGACGGCCGTAGGCGTCTTCCCAAGCCTGCGTGTGGTGGGGCTCATAGGTTTCCACGGTTTCGGAATTGCGTACAACCTGACGGACTTCATCGATAGTTTTCAGTTCGCCCAAGGCCACCGCCTGCATCAACAGGTTGCCAATGGCGGCACCTTCAATAGGACCGGTCACCACGGGGCGGTCAATGGAATCGGCGGCCATCTGATTCAGCAGCTTGTTCTGGATGCCGCCGCCGACGATATTCAACGCGTCCAGTTTTGCGCCCTTGATCTCTTCCAACCGCTCCAATGCCCAGCGGTATTTCAATGCCAACGATTCATAGATGCAGCGGGCCACCTGTCCAACCGTCTCCGGAATGGGCTGCTTTGTTTTGCGGCAATAGTCCTGAATCTGTTCCACCATATTGCCGCCGGCGAAGAAGGGACCGTAATCGGGATCGACGATGGAGCGCAGCGGTTCCGCTTTGCGGGCCATGTCCACAATGTCATTCCAGCTGTAGCGGTTACCGGCGGCCATCCATTCCCGGCGGCACTCCTGAATCAGCCACAGGCCCATGATATTTTTCAGGGGCCGGAAACCGCCCTGAACGGTTCCCTCGTTGGAGAAGTTGGCTGTCCGCACCAGGTCGGAGAAAATGGGCTGTTCCGTCTCTACACCAAAGAGAGACCAGGTGCCGCTGGAGCAGAAGGCGAAATTGCCCTGACCGGGAATGGCTGCCACAGCCGAAGCGGTGTCATGGGTGCCCACGGCGGCAAAGGATGCCCGATTGATGCCCAACTCCTCCGCCAGCTCCGGCAGCAGACGGCCACGCAGCTGTCCGGCCCGATCAATTTTTGTAAACAGTTTTCGGGGCAGTCTCAATGCGTCGATGGTCTCCCAATCCCAATCTCCGCTGGTGGGATTATAGAGCATAGTGGTGGTGACATTGGTGTACTCACTGGCTTTTTCACCGGTGAGGAAATAGCCCAGCAGATCCGGCATCAGCAGCATGGTCTCCGCATTGGCCAAAGCGGTGTCGTCGGACAGCTTCCGGCGATACAACTGATAGACGGTATTAAAATTGAGGCTGGCAATGCCGGTGCGCTCAAAGAGCGTGTTCCGAGATACCACGTTCCAAACGTTGTCCATGTCTGCATCGACGGCATAGCGGTAAGCGCGGGGGTTACCCAACAGCTGGCCGTCCTTGTCCAGCAAACCGTAATCCACGCCCCAGGTGTCGATACCAAAGGCATGGATCTGACCGCAATCCGTTTCCTTGAACGCCACCAGCGCTTGCTTCAGCTGATGGAACAGGCCCAAACAGTCCCAGTAGCGGACACCGTTGACCGTCATGTAGTTGTTTTCAAACCGGTGCAGCTCCTCCATGACGATCTTCTCACCGTCAAAACGGCCCAGGATGCCGCGGCCATTGCTGGCGCCCAGGTCAAAGGCTATTAGATTGAGGGGGTTTTTCATGTTCGGCCCTCCTTATTGTTTCCCGGCAAGGGACTTGCGGTACTGCTCGCTCTCCCAGTTGGCAATGAAGTGCTTGGCGGCCTCGCCCATGGTGGACAGGGGGTGTCCGGCAGCGGCAATGTGCTCCATTACAAAGATTACGGCTGTCAGGGTTTCCGCCACAACCTGGGCCTTGCCGCTATCCATGCGCATGACCACAGAGCCGTCGTTGGAGGACGCCACGCACTGCCCTTCCTCCACTTCTGCCCGGTCCATGGAGAAGGTGCCGATAAGGAATACCATCTGGTCAGGATACAAGGGCTGCTCCAACAGCTGTTGCTCCGTGTATTTGCCGCTGCGGAGGGCTTCGGTCAGGTAGGGGCACACGGCAGTGTAGACGCCGGGGGCCGTCTCCTGGACTGAGACCGCCGGGAAGCTGTCGCCGGTGATGCCAAACTGAGCGGCCAGACGGCTGTTGGCGTCTGCGTGGATAGACAGACAGGTGTCCGCATCGTCATGGTGAACGATAATAAACACCTGAGTTACTTGGCCGCAGCCGCCTTAACGGGCAGCTTTTGCTTTTTGCGTGAGACGGCTTTCCGGTCGATGATGGCATAGGCGATCAGGCTGACCAGCAGCACGCCGCCCTGGACGATGGTCTGCACATCGATGGGGATGTTCAGGACCGTAAGGCCGGAGTTCAGAACGGCCACAATCAGAGTAGCGATGATAGTGCCGGTCATGGTGCCGACACCGCCGTTGATGCTGGTGCCGCCCAGCACGATGATGGTGACGACTTTCAGGTTCATACCGTCGCCGCCGGTATACTTGATGGAGGAGAACCGGCCCAGCATGATAAGCCCGGCGAAGGCCGACAGGAAGCCACACATGGCATAGGCCAGGACCTTGCAGCGGTCGGTGTTGATACCGGCGTAGCGGGCCGCCGTCTCGTTGTGACCGATGGCATAGAGGTATTTGCCGTAGTAATTCTTGGACAGCAGCAGGACAAAGAGCACAGCCAGCATCACATAAATGAGGATCTGAACGGGAATGCTGCCCACAGTGAACTTGCCCAGCCACTCAGCTGCCGGGAAAGAATAGATGCTTTCGCCCATGGTGATGCCGCGGGCGATGCCCTGGAACAGATACATAGTAGCCAGAGTGGTGACCATGGCGGGAATCTTCAGGCGGGTGACCAAAACGCTGTTAAACAGGCCGCACAGGGTACCCACCAGCAATGCTGCCACCACGGCCAGGAAGCTGCTGCCGGCGGAGGCAAAGAGCATGCCGCCGGTAATAGCAGACAGAGTGGCGATGGAGCCCACCGACAGGTCGATGCCGCCGGTAATGATAATCAGTGTCACCGGCAAGGCCATGATGCCCAGCTCGATGATGTTGCGCAGGACAATGTTGATCAGATATTTGCTCTTGAAAAATGCCGGTTCTTTGATGCCGATGGCAAAGAAGAGAATCAGCAGCAAGGCCGTCAGAGCGATGTTGAAATTGAATTTTTTATCCTGTCTCTTGGTGTCCAGTTTCTTCATGGCTCATGCCTCCTTTGCGCCGGTCTTGTGGGTGCGGATGCCCTTCATGGCGCTGACCGTAACGGCGATGATAATGATAGCGCCCATGACGGCGGTGCTCCAGGAATCGCTGACGCCCAAATGGTACAGGGCCGGAGAGATGATGGACAACAGCAGCGCGCCGAAGGCGGTGCCCAACAGGTTGCCGCTGCCGCCGGTAACGCTGGTACCGCCGACAACCACAGCGGCAATAAAGGTCATTTCCATACCGGCACCCATGGTGGTGGTGACGCGCTGACCTGCCGTGGCGATGATCGTAGCCGCGATACCCAGCAGGGCGCCGCCGATGGCATAGGTCAGGATAATGGTCCGGTCCACATTGATACCGGCCAGTCTGGCGCCCTTGGCGTTGTTGCCGATGGCGTACAGACTCTTGAAGAACCGGGAATACTTCATCATGTAAAGAGAGATTGCCAGAATCACCAAGGCCATCAGGACGCTCAGCGGCACGATGGTGAAAATCTTGGCCTCAAAGGCCAGCCAAGTGAAGGAGGCAGGCAGATCGTAGATAGAGCCTTCCACCACCAGAGGCAGGGCGCCGGCATAAATCTGGGTGGTAGCCAGGGTGGCCACGATGGCCGGAATTTTCAGCTTGGTAATCAGCAGGGCGTTGATGGTACATAGGATGGCGCCGCAGACCATGGCAGCGGGCATAAAGACGTAGATAGGTGCGCCGGTCTTGCCGATGGCCGCCATAAGGATGGCCATGACGGAGATAACGCCGCCGAAGGATACGTCGATGTTGCCGGTAATCATAATGATATTCATGCCGATGGAGGCAATGAGGATGTAACTGAAGCGGTTGAGCACGCTCATAAGGTTGTTAACCGAGCCGAAGTCGCTGGTCACCAGGCAGAGGACGGCGATGATAGCCACCACAAAGATCCCCAGAGTCATCTCCGGCGGCAGTGTTTTTTTCTTGAGACGCATGATCTTCCCTCCCCCTTAAATGTTCAGCGCCAGTTTGAGGATCTGCTCCTTGGTGGCTTCCTCACGGGACAGCTCGCCGCAGATCAGGCCGTCTCGCATGACGTAGATCCGGTCGCACATGCCCAGCAGTTCCGGCATGTCGGACGAGATCATCAGGATGCCCAGACCATTCTGGGCGAATTTACTGATGATGGTGTAGATCTCCGCCTTGGCGTTGACATCGACGCCGCGGGTCGGTTCATCCAGGATCAACGCCTTGGGGTTTAAAGCCACAGCACGAGCCACCGACACCTTTTGCTGGTTGCCGCCGGACAGGTTGCCCACCACGAAGTCCTCGTGGGGCGCTTTGATATCGAAGCGCTCTATGGCCTCCTTTGCCAGATTCTTGCACTTGCCCCGATCTACAAAGGGTCCTTTGCACAAGCCCTTGATCTGCGGCAGAGCCACGTTATCGTTGATGGACATGTTCAGCACCAGGCCGCACTTGCCGCGGTCCTCAGATACGTAGACCACGCCGGATTCCATGGACTTGGCAGCATCGCCCAGGGGCAGGGATTTGCCGTCTACGGTAACGGTGCCGCTATCGGGCTTTGTAAAGCCGCAGGCGGCCAGCGCCAATTCTGTCCGTCCCGCACCGGCCAAACCGGCAATACCCACAATTTCGCCCTTGCGGACCGTCAAGCTCACATCGTTGACCAGTCCTTCCTGTTTCAAGTGCTCTACGGAGAACACCGTCTCCCCCAGCTCAATCTGCTTCTTGGGGTAATAGGCGCCCATGTCGCGGCCTACCATATCGGCCACCAGTTTATCCTTGTTGGTATCGCACACATTGCTGGTGGAGATATAACAGCCGTCGCGGATGACCGTGACCCGGTCGCACATGGCGAAGATTTCCTCCAGCCGGTGGCTGATGTAGACGATGGCAATCCCCTGTTGTTTCAGCTTTTCAATCACGCCGAACAGCGCATCCACTTCCCTCTGTGTCAGCGACGCAGTAGGCTCGTCGAGGATCAGGATTTTCGCGTCAAAGGTGAGCGCTTTGGCAATCTCAACCATTTGCTTTTTCGCCATACCCAATTGAGAGATCTTCTCATTAAGGTCCAAATCCGTATCCAGCAGCCGCAGAATTTCAGCAGCCTGCTTCCGTTCCGCTGCATAGTCGATCACGGAAAAGAGTCCACGGCGCAAATGCGGTTCATGGCCAATATACATATTCTCCAAAACCGTCATTTCTTCAAAAAGGCTGGTCTCCTGATACATGATGGCGATACCCTTGCGGTACGCCTCATTGGGATTTTTGAACACCTGCCGTTCTCCGAACATGCGGATTTCACCGCTGTAAGGTTGGTGGACGCCGGTGCAAACCTTCATCAGTGTCGATTTACCAGCGCCGTTTTCACCGCAGATCGCATGTACCTCGCCGGGCCGAACCTGGAGATTCATCTTGTCCAGAGCCAGCACGCCAGGAAACCACATTGTGATATCCTTTAGTTCCAATGCGTATTCCATGTTTCTCCCCTCCCGGTTTTTTATATGGAAAACTCGCGTGCTTTTATAACTTCATACATTGGGTTATATGAAATGTATTTTTTAATTTCTGCTCTACGATATGCTTGTACAAATTGTTCATAAATTTTCTTAATATACGAATTACTTAAATCTTTTATAGAATTTAGAAATTCTTGAATAT
>DVJJ01000056.1 GCA_018716875.1 Candidatus Avoscillospira avistercoris | reverse complement strand
TTATGTCCTGTCGCAGCGGTCTTTTATCAACAATTTGACCGTCTTTCTGTCCTGTATCCCCATACTCCAATTGAGATAGACCGAGACCGCTCTCCACGGAGCGGTCTATTTCTTTGTCGAATTGCTAAAATAAATCTCCTATTTTTTGTTTGAACCGATATTGCAATATCGATATAAAAGTATTAGTATGGAATCGTACGGAATAAATCCGCGTGCCCTGTGCAACCCATGGTACGCTCGAGAAAGGTACAGTTTCCATTTTATTTTACGGAGGTAGTATATGAGCAGACTGGAATTCTACTCCACCAGCGGTTCCCAGGCCGTGGTAGAAAGTCTCTACCGGGATCTGGAACACCGCATCGTCGCCAGTCCCCCCGGTCTATGTCCCGTGGATCTGGCCGCATCATTTTTGAAACTCTGTCACGCCCAGACCTGCGGCAAATGTGTCCCCTGCCGCGTAGGATTGCGGCAGCTGGAATTGCTTCTGGAGGACGTACTGCACGGCAGCACCACCCTGGACACCTTGCAATCCATTGAAAACACGGCCCAGGTCATCGCCGATTCCGCTGACTGTGCCATCGGTTATGAAGCGGCAAAGATGGTTCTCAAGGGCCTGCACGGCTTCCGGGAGGACTACGTTTCCCATATTACCGAGGGCCGCTGCACCTGCAATCTCGATCAGCCGGTGCCCTGTGTGGCCCAATGTCCCGCCGGCGTGGATATCCCCGGCTATGTGGCCCTGGTGGCCGCGGGCCGTTATGCCGACGCGGTCCGGTTGATTCGTAAGGATAATCCATTCCCCGGCGCCTGCGGCCGCGTCTGCGAGCATCCCTGCGAATCCCGCTGCCGCCGCAATATGATTGAAGGCGCTGTAAATATTCGCGGTCTCAAACGCTATGCCGTGGATCATGCCGGAATCGTGCCGCCTCCCCCGTGCGGTCCCGCCACCGGTAAACGTGTCGCCATTGTCGGCGGCGGTCCCAGCGGCCTTTCCGCCGCCTATTACCTGTCCCTCATGGGCCACAAGGCCACGGTTTTCGAGGCCCGCAAACAATTGGGCGGTATGCTTCGATACGGTATCCCCAGCTACCGCCTGCCCAGAGAAGAACTGCAAAAGGACATTGACGCCATTCTTGCCACCGGTGTGGAAGTGCGGTGCAATGTGACCATCGGGGAGGATATTTCCCTTGCCCAACTCAACAATGAGTATGATGCCGTCTATATCTCCATCGGCGCCCACACCGACAAAAAATGCGGCATCGAAGGTGAGGACGCCCGCGGCGTCATCTCTGCGGTGGAAATGCTCCGGGCCATCGGTGATGAGGAACTGCCCGACTTCACCGGCAAGCGCGTGGCTGTCATCGGCGGCGGCAACGTCGCCATGGACTGCTGCCGCAGCGCCGTGCGGCTGGGCGCCGATGCCGTCTATGTGGCCTACCGCCGCCGCCAGCAGGACATGACGGCCCTGGCCGAAGAAGTAGAGGGCGCGTTGGCCGAAAGCGTGGAGCTTTTGACCATGATGGCCCCGGTCCGTATCGAGGCCGATGAAAACGGCGACGTGGCCGCCCTATGGGTCCAGCCCCAGCGTCCCGGCGCCATTGACCGCAACGGCCGCCCCGCCTCTGAGACTGCGCAGGAATCGGAGCGCCGCATTCCCGTGGACATTATCATTGTGGCCATTGGCCAGAACATCGAGCTGAAAGCCTTTGAAGAAGCCGGCGTCCCCATCCACCGCGGCACCATTGCCGCCCTGTCCTCCGGCGACATCGAGCACAACGAAGGCATCTTCGCCGGCGGTGACTGCGTCACCGGCCCGGCCACAGCCATCAAGGCCATTGCTGCCGGTAAGGTGGCGGCGGCCAATATCGACGAGTATCTGGGGTATTTCCACGAGATCCGCGCCGATCTCACCGAACCCATCCCCGAGCCGGTTTTGGGTGAGCGGCCCTCCTGCGGCCGCAGCGAGCTGCCCATGGAACCGGCCCTGGAGCGCAAGAACGACTTCCGCTGCATCGAGTGCGGCTTCACCGATGAAGTCGCGCACCAGGAGGCAGGCCGCTGTCTGCGCTGCGATCACTTTGGCTTTGGAGTATTCAAGGGAGGGCGGATGAAGAAATGGTAACGATGGTGCAATGTACAATTGACGGCATCGCCGTCGCAGTGCCGGAAGGCACTTCTATTCTGGCAGCCGCCCGCAGTGTGGGCATTGCCATCCCCTCCCTGTGCTATTGGGAAGGTCTGAACGAAATCGGCGCCTGCCGCGTCTGTATAGTGGAAATTGAAGGCATCCAAAAGCTGGTGGCCGCCTGCAACAACCATGTCCGTGACGGCATGGTGGTCTATACCAACTCCCCCCGGGTGCGCAACGCCCGGCGTACCAATGTGGAACTGATTCTGTCCCAGCACAACTGTGACTGTCCGTACTGTGTCCGCAGCGGCAACTGCGAGCTGCAAAAGTTGGCGAACGATTTGGGCATTTCTCATCTGGATTACCACAAAGAGCTGCCCCACAGCCGTTGGAACCGGAATTTCCCTTTGATCCGCGACGCCTCCAAGTGCATCAAGTGCATGCGCTGCGTCCAGGTCTGTGACAAAGTGCAATCTCTCAACATCTGGGATGTGTGCAACACCGGTTCCCGCACCACCGTGGATGTGTCGGGCGGCCGCACCATTGAGCAGGCCGACTGCGCCCTTTGTGGCCAGTGCATCACCCATTGTCCCGTGGGCGCTTTGATGGCCCGGGATGACACCCAGCGGGCCTTTGCCGCCCTCAACGATCCGGATAAAATCACCGTCGTTCAGGTGGCCCCCGCCGTCCGGGTTGCCTGGGGCGAGGCCATGGGACTGGAAGCCAGCGAGGCCACAGCAGGCCGTCTGGTGGCGGCGCTGCGGCGTATGGGCTTTGACTACATTTTCGACACCAATTTCTCCGCCGATCTGACCATTATGGAAGAAGGCAGCGAGTTCCTCCAGCGGCTTCAGAACCGCGGTGACGACCGTTCTCCCATGTTTACTTCCTGCTGTCCGGGCTGGGTCCGGTTCCTCAAGTCCCAGTACCCGGATATGGTGGATCAGCTCTCCTCGGCCAAATCTCCGCAGCAGATGTTCGGCGCTGTGGCAAAGTCCTACTTTGCCGATAAGCTGGGCATAGACCCCAACCGGATTTTCTGCCTGTCCATTATGCCCTGTATGGCCAAGAAGCAGGAAGCCGACTTGCCTACCATGAACGATGCAGGCGCCGGACAGGATGTGGATTTGAGCTTGACGGTACGGGAGATCACCCGCATGATTCGCGCCGAGCATATCGATGTGGCCGCTCTGACCGACGAGCCGTTCGATTCTCCCCTAGGTACCGGTTCCGGCGCAGGCGTTATTTTCGGCGCCACTGGCGGCGTCATGGAAGCAGCCCTGCGTTCGGCCTACTATCTGGTCACCGGCGAGAATCCTCAACCCGACGCGTTCCGCTCCGTCCGGGGCCTGGACGGCTGGAAAGAGGCGGAATTTGACATTGCCGGCAACACCCTCCGGGTGGCTGTGGTCAGCGGCTTGGGCAATACCCGCAAGCTGATTCGTGCCCTGCGGCGCGGCCAGGTACAGTACGACTTTGTAGAAGTCATGGCCTGTCCCGGCGGCTGTGCCGGCGGCGGCGGTCAGCCCATCCACGCGGCGCAGGAGTTGGCCGGTGTCCGTGGCCAGCGGCTCTACGGTCTGGACGCTGTCAGCAGCCTTCGATTCTCCCACGAAAACCCGGAGGTCCAGGCACTCTATCGGGATTATCTGGGAGCCCCCCTGGGCGAAAAAGCCCATCATCTGCTCCACACTGACCATCACGGCTGGGAGATGCCCCCCAAGATGGTGCGGTAACGCGCTCTGCGTTCCTATGACGTTCAAAATCGTGTAACAACATGTCCCCGATGTCAGATTCCGTAGAATCCGACGTCGGGGAATTCAATTTCACACCATTTCCGGTGCTTTCTGTTTTTTGCACTTAACTTTTACAACACGCTGTGGTATGATAGACAATACGACTGAACAATAAGGAGGCCGTTTATGTCCCGCCAACCCTTCCCTGCCCACGGGCCCCTCGTGCTGGCCCCCATGGCCGGCGTCACCGACCTGGCCTTCCGCACCATCTGCGCCCGGCTGGGCGCTTCCGTCACCGTGACGGAAATGGTGTCCTCCCGGGCCCTGGTCTACCAGGACCGGAAAAGCGTCACCCTCCTGAAACGCACCCCCGGCGACGGCCTCTGCGGCGCCCAGATTTTCGGCAATGACCCGGCCATTATGGCCCAGGCGGCCCAACTGGTCCTGACCCATGGGGAATTTGATTTTATCGACATCAACATGGGCTGCCCCGTGCCGAAAATCGCCAACAACGGCGACGGCAGCGCCCTGATGAAAGACCCGGACCTGGCCGCCCGCATTGTGGAAGCCGTAGCCGAAGCCGTCCCCGTACCGGTGACCGTCAAGACGCGGCTGGGCTGGGACAAAGGCTCCATCCATGTGGTGGACTTTGCCAAACGCATGGAGGACGCCGGTGCGGCGGCTGTTACGGTCCACGGCCGCACCAAAACCATGATGTACTCCGGCGTCGCTGACTGGGACACCATCGCCAAGGTCCGGCAGGCTCTAACCGTGCCCCTCTGCGCCAATGGTGACGTGGACAGCGCCGAAGCCGCTGTCCGGTGCCGGAAGCGCACCGGCGCGGAGATGATTATGATTGGCCGGGCCGCCTTTGGTGACCCGTGGCTGTTCCAACAGGCGTCGGCCGCCCTCAACGGTCAGCCGGTACCGGAACGCCCGCCCCTTTCTCAGCGGGTGGATGTGGCTGTGGAGCAGTTCGAGCTGGCCCGATCGGACAAGGGCGAACACATCGCCTGTCTGGAAGCCCGCAAGCACTTTGCGTGGTATCTGCGGGGCGTGGCCCACAGCACCTATTATAAAGAAAAGATTTCCCACATTGGAACCATGGATGATATCTACGCCATCGCCAAGGGCATCCAGCGGGATTTGAGGTGAACACCATGGATACAGAGCTGGTCCGCAAAGCCGCCGCCGGTGACAGCGACGCCTTTGAACAGCTGGTTTTGTCCTACGAAAAACCCATCTATAACCTTTGTCTGCGCATGTGCGGCAACGCCGAAGACGCCATGGACCTGACACAGGAGACCTTTCTCAAAGCGTGGCGCAGTCTCGGCTCCTTCCGGGCCGACGCGGCCTTTTCCACCTGGCTGTACCGGCTGTGCAGCAATCTCTGCATCGATTATCTGCGGCGGGAGCAGAAGCGAAAGGTTCTCCCCCTCCATGTGGAGGACAGCGACGGCGACGAGCGGCCCCTGGACGTACCGGACCCGGCCGCCGGTCCCGAGGAGCGGCTTTCCACCCAGGAAGACCGGCAGCAGGTGGCCGACGCCCTCCAGTCTTTGGAGCCGGAATACCGGGAAGCCCTGACGCTGCGGGTGCTCCACGACTTGAGCTACGCCGACATTGCCGCCGTTTTGCAGGTCCGGGAAGGCACCGTCAAATCCCGCATTGCCAGGGCCAGAGAAAAAATGCGGGAAGCAATGCAAAAATTGGGGAACAAATCCACTTCTCCTTCGTCTAAACTAACGAGACATGAGAGGAGGGATGCACCGTGACCTGTGAAGAAGCACTGGTCTTATTGTCAGGCCATTTGGATGGCGCCAACACCCCGGAGGAAGAGGCCCGTCTGGAGGACCATCTGGCCCGGTGCCCCGACTGCCGCCGCATTCTGGATGCCTATACCGCCATGGATCAGGGTATTCTGGAATTGTCCGAGGAACCCCCTGCCCAACTCCACGACCGCATTATGGCGGCCGTGGCCGCCGAAGCCAAGCCCCGCAGACGCCGCCGCGTCCGTCCCGCCGTCATGGGACTGGCCGCCGCCGCGGTGCTGTGTCTGGCTCTGGGCCTGGGATATCTGCCCCGGCAGACCGAGGAACCGACACAGCCGGTGGCACGGGTCAACAACACCCTGGCCGATGCCCTGCCTGCCCAGGAGGAGCCGGCTGTTCAGGAAGCACCGCCAGCCCAGGCGGAGTCGCCTGAAGCGGCTACCCGGGAGCTGCCCAGCAATGCAGCCGCTCCGGCCACGTTCAGCGCGGAGCCGGAAACCGCCGTAGAGTCTTTGCTGGTGGAGCTGGGAGACAACGCCGCTTCCCCGGCTGTGGAAACCATTCCCCAGCTGGAAGGCCAGACCGTGGAAGTGGACGGCGCCTGTGGAGTCTACCATTTTACGCTGGATGCCGCCACGGTGCGGCAGATCATCGAAGATTACAGCGAGCTGTATGGATTCCGCACCCATGGTGATCTGGAAAACGCTGCGGATGATACGCCCTGTGATCTGGTCATTGTTTGCGGATGAGGGTTGAACCGATGTGGACTTTAAAGGAAGCACTGGACTATTACCGCGATGCCGGCGCACCGTCGCAGCAGTCCGCCCTGGTGGAACTGCTGCGGGAGATTCAGACCGAGGAAGGTCTGATCTCCGACGCGGCGCTCCAGGCCGTCTGCACAGCCTACGGGCTGCGGGAGACGTTTTTGAATGCCATTATCGCCCGGTATCCATCTCTGAAAACAGAACGTATCCGTCACCGGCTGGTGGTCTGCTGCGGCAAAAGCTGCGGCGGCCGGGGCAGCGCCAAGCTTCTGGAGCTGTTGGAACGGAACTGGGGCATCGTCTCCGGTCAGACCGTCAATGGCATTGCCTGCCGGACAGTCCCCTGTCTCAAGCACTGCGGCCATGGGCCCAATATTCAGTGGGACGGCACCGTATACGAGGGAGCCGACGAGGCGCTGCTGCGGCAGCTGTTAGATTGAATTACGGAAAACGGACGCCTGTACGGCGTCCGTTTTTTTGCGGTGATTTCCTGTTTCTAAAATAGTTTATTATGGAATGTTTTCATCATCTGTTTTATTAGTCTATATGTATACA
>DVJJ01000055.1 GCA_018716875.1 Candidatus Avoscillospira avistercoris | reverse complement strand
ATGTTCAAGCCATAAACTCTACCCGCTTCCCTTTATTTTACAGGATAGTGGGGAACTGCCGATTCTCATTGTTCGTGTCACCTTAAAAGTTATGACGGCAGAACTGAAAAAATCCATAGAGACTGTGGCCTTTTCCAGATTCCTCTTTACAGGCCGTGGTTTTTCCGGTATAATTGTTCCAACTATGTGCAAAGTGAGTGTGTGAGTACCATGATTCAATTTGAGGAATATAAAGGAAAACTGACGGCGCTGAAGCCCAAGCTGGACGAGCTGGCGGTCTCTCTGAACCTGGAGGCCGACGGCGAGGAGCTGGAGCGGCTCCACGCGCAGATTGAAGCCCCCGGCTTCTGGGACAATCAGGAGTTGTCCCAGAAGGTTATGAAGCGGGCCCGTCAGCTGGAGACCAAGGCCGAGCGATACCAGAAGATGTGCACCAACTGGGAAGACCTGCTGACCATCTGTGAGATGGCCCTGGAGGAGAACGATGACTCCATGCTGGAGGAGCTGACCACCGGCTATGAAGCGCTGGAGACGGCCATGGAGAGCGCCCGTCTGGAGACGCTGCTGACAGAGGAGTACGACGCCTACAACGCCATTGTCACCCTCCATGCCGGCGCCGGCGGTACCGAAGCCCAGGACTGGGCGCAGATGTTGTTCCGCATGTATACCCGTTGGGCCGAACGCCACGGCTTCTCCTGCAAGACCCTGGACTATCAGGACGGCGACGAAGCCGGTATCAAGAGCGCTACCATTATGATTGAAGGCCCCAACGCCTACGGTTATCTCCGCAGTGAGCACGGCGTCCACCGTCTGGTCCGCGTGTCGCCCTTTGACGCCAACGCCCGCCGTCAGACGTCCTTTGCCGCTGCTGAGGTCATGCCCGACCTGCCCGATGACTGCACGGATGTGGAAATCCGCCCCGATGAGTACGAAATGCAGGTGTTCCGCTCCTCCGGCGCCGGCGGCCAGCATATCAACAAAACGTCCTCCGCCGTTCGTCTGATTCACCATGCCACGGGTATCGTGGTGTCCTGCCAGACGGAGCGCAGCCAGTTCCAGAACAAGGAGTCCTGCCTCCGCATGCTGCGGGCCAAGCTCATTGAATTGAAAATGCAGCAGCATGCCGAGAAAATCTCCGATATCAAGGGTGTGCAGCTGAAAATCGAATGGGGCAGCCAGATTCGTTCCTACGTCTTTATGCCCTATCAGCTGGTCAAGGACACCCGCACGGGCTTTGAATCTTCCAACATCAACGCCGTCATGGACGGCGACCTGGACGGCTTTATCAACGCCTACCTGACCTGCGCCGCTACCAACACCTGGGTCACCAAATAACGGGAAAGTGGGAATTTCCCCTTGCTTTTTGAAATTTGGTGTGGTATGATAATCCATGCGAAAAAATGAACGGCTGGCGCAGTCCGCCGATGATTGGAGGAAGTTATGAGCGTTCCCGCGATTTTAGTCACCATCGTTCTGATTATCAGCGCTGTGCTGCTGATCCTGGCCGTTCTGGTGCAGTCCGGCAAGAGCGAGGGCCTGTCCGGCACGCTGGTGGGTTCTTCTGCCGCTGAGTCCTTCCTGGGCCAGAACAGAAGCCATACCTGGGATGCCAAGATTGCCCGTGCCACCAAGTGGTTGGCCGGCATCTTTGTCGTGTGTGCCTTCCTGCTGAATCTGCTGTAAGGCATCGAATCATGAATGGATAAAAAATCTCCGGCAACTACGGTTGCCGGAGATTTTTTGCCTATAATTGAAAATCTTTGTCGTCGTACCGTTTCAGCGCCGGGGCCTTGGGCCGGGGCGGAATCCGCTTCAGCGGGTCGTACCGGAAGCGGAAGCATTGATCGGCGGCGGCGACAATGCCTTTTTTAGAGCAGATCAATTGGTGCTCGTCAATGCGTCCGGCGTGGGCGCAGTAGGCGCAGTAATGGCTGATTTTTTTGCGAAAGACCATGGGTATCCCTCCTGCGGCGCAGTCTTCTGACTCCATTATACCGGACGGGCCGGAAATTTCCAAGAGGTTTTTGTCAGCCGGGGGAGCAGGGCGGCCAGCAGGACCGCCAGCAGGGGCAGCGGGTCCCGGACCGTCAGCAGCCGCACCAGGGCCACCGACAACAGACATTGAAGTCCTTTCCCCAGGAAATAAGGCCCCATTTGGATGGGACGGTCCCCCCGCAGGGACAGGACTTGACAGTGGACGCACAATCCGCCCCAGCCCAGAAACGCGGCGGCCCAGACCATAGCCGTGGGAACGGACAGTCCCCGCTCCGTCAGCAGTGCCATGCCGGTGGACAGCTCCAGCACACCGGCGGCGGCCAGAGCAGGCAGGGACGGCAGCATACGGGAGAGGGTGCCCAGCAGCACGCCGAAAAAGACGAGAAAGCCGCAGAGATAGAGACAGGTTACAGCGGCGTCCTGAACCGAGCGGATAAAATCGACGGCAAAGGGACCGGCGGGCGTGTCTGCCGGGGCAATGGCCTGGGAGGATTCCAACGTGCGGGGCCGTAGCAGAATCCCGGTCAGCACCGCAGCCAGAATGTGAACCGCCCACAGCATCACCCCCAGCCGGACGCTGCCCAGGAGACCCAGGCCCACCACGCCGAGAATGTAGCCGGGGCCGCCGTTGTTGCAGAAGGCCAGGGCGCGGCTGACCTGTCGGGCCGACAGCTGTTTCTGGTCGTAGAGCCGAAACAGGGCGGCGGCTCCCACCGGGTAGCCGCCCAGGGCGCCCAGTACCAGAGCGCCCGCCGCGTCGGCGGGAACACCCAGGACCGGATCCATCCACCGGCCCAGGGCCGAAGCGGCGTATCGGTGATAGGACCGGCGGACCAGCAGATTGGTCAGCACGAAAAAGGGGAACAGGGACGGCACCACCACAGCGGCGCACCGTTCCAGAACGGCCCGGCCGCTGGCCGATGTGGCAGCCGGATCGGCCAGCCACAGGGCCAGCAGGGCCGACAGCAGAAGAAAACCATAAAAAGAAGTCTGTTTCCAAACGGGACGCTCCACACAACTCACCTCACGGCATGTATACGCCGGGGACAACTTTCTATGCCTGGGCGCATATGCATCTACCGAGTCAGCGTACAAGGAGGGATGCGTGTGAAGCGGACAAAAGCGCTTCTGACGGCGGCGGCCCAACGACTGGACGTGCCGCAGGATGTTCTGACCAACGCGCCGCGGGTGGAGGTTATGGGATTTCAACAGGTGACCGTTGAACACCACCGGGGCGTGACGGAGTACACGGAAGACGCCGTGACGGTGGCCGTGGCCGATGGAGCCGTGCGGATTACCGGGGCAGGGCTCACCATTTCCCTGATGAACCAGGGCTTTGTCACGGTCTGCGGCAATGTGGCCGATGTGGCGTTACTGCCGGGGGGCTGCCCATGACCAGCTGGATGCGGCATCTCCTGGGCAGCGTTTGCCTGACGGTGACGGCGGCAGCGCCGGAACAGGTCCTCAACCGTCTGGTCCGGGAAGGGGTGTTCTTCTGGGACTTGCAGCGGCCGGACCCGTTTACCTGCCGCTTTTCCGTCCGGCGGCGGGACCGGCAGCGGGCCG
>DVJJ01000054.1 GCA_018716875.1 Candidatus Avoscillospira avistercoris | reverse complement strand
GGTCAACGTGGCCGATGGTGCCAATGTTGACGTGAGGCTTGGTTCTTTCAAATTTCTGCTTA
Organism: Candidatus Avoscillospira avistercoris; assembly: GCA_018716875.1. Classification (GTDB taxonomy): domain Bacteria; phylum Bacillota; class Clostridia; order Oscillospirales; family Oscillospiraceae; genus Avoscillospira_A; species Avoscillospira_A avistercoris. The sequence continues at coordinate 7,873 of DVJJ01000054.1, read as the reverse complement.
GCCATTGAAAAAATCCTCCTTGTGTTTCGGGTGAATTCTCATAAGAGTATGGGAATAGCATGCATATCTGTATCATACACCATTTTACGGCGTATGACAAGTACCATTTAAGCCTTGGCGCGCTTTGCAATGAGCTCGTCCTGCAGGGACTTGGGCAGCTCAATGTAGTGGCTGGGCTCCATGGCGTACTGTCCACGGCCCTGGGTACGGCTGCGGAGGTCCGTAGCGTAACCGAACATGTTGGACAGGGGGATGTTGGCATCAATCTGCTGGGCGTTGCCGCGGGGCAGCATACCCAGAACGTTGCCGCGGCGAGCGGAAACGTCGCCGATGACGTCGCCCATGTAATCGTCGGGGACGATGATGGAGACCTTCATGATGGGCTCCAGAATCACGGGCTGCGCCTTGCGCATGGCCTCCTTGAAGGCCATGGAACCGGCGATCTTAAAGGCCATTTCGGAGGAGTCAACCTCGTGGTAGGAGCCGTCGTACAGGGTGACCTTGACGTCGACCACGGGATAGCCGGCCAGAACACCGGCAGCCATGGCGCCCTGAATACCGGCGTCGACCGCGGGGATATATTCCTTGGGAATGGCGCCGCCGACGACGGCGTTGATGAACTCGTAGCCCTTGCCGGACTCGTTGGGCTCCACACGGATCTTAACGTGACCGTACTGGCCCTTACCGCCGGACTGACGGGCGTACTTGGTATCCTGCTCGACGCTCTTGCGGATGGTCTCCTTATAGGCGACCTGAGGAGCGCCGACGTTGGCCTCGACCTTGAACTCACGGAGCAGACGGTCGACGATGATCTCCAGATGGAGCTCGCCCATACCGGCGATGATGGTCTGACCAGTCTCCTCGTCGGTGTAGGTGCGGAAGGTGGGATCTTCTTCAGCCAGCTTGGCCAGAGCAATGCCCATCTTCTCCTGACCGGCCTTGGTCTTGGGCTCGATGGCGACGCGGATAACAGGCTCGGGGAACTCCATGGACTCCAGGATGATGGGATGGGCCTCATCACACAGGCTGTCGCCGGTGGTGGTGTTCTTCAGGCCAACCGCAGCGGCGATGTCGCCGGAGTACACCATGTCGATGTCCTCGCGGTGATTGGCGTGCATCCGCAGGATACGGCCAATGCGCTCCTTGTTGCCCTTGGTGGAGTTGAGAACGGTGCTGCCGGCCTTGAGGGTACCGGAGTACACGCGGAAGAAGCACAGCTTACCGACATAGGGGTCGGTGGCGATCTTAAAGGCCAGCGCAGCGAAAGGAGCCTTGTCGTCGGAAGGACGGTTGTCCTCCTCGCCGGTGTCGGGGTTCACGCCTTCGATGGGCTTCTTGTCCAGGGGAGAGGGCATAAAATCGACGATGGCGTCGAGGAGCTCCTGCACGCCCTTGTTGCGGTAGGAAGTACCGCAGCACACGGGGACCATCTGCACGCCGATGGTGGCCTTGCGGATGGCGGCCTTGATCATGTCCTCGGGGATCTCTTCCCCCTCCAGGAACATCTCCATGATCTTCTCGTCCTGATCGGACACGGCCTCCAGCAGCTTCTCACGATACTCGTTGGCCAGATCGGTCATTTCCTCGGGGATTTCCTCCTCGCGGACGTCCTTACCCAGCTCGTCGTAGAAGACGAAAGCCTTCATCTTGATCAGGTCCACAACGCCCTTGAAGAACTGCTCGGAGCCGATGGGCAGCTGAATGGGCACAGCGTTGCACTTCAGACGGTCGTCCATCATCTTCAGAACGTTGTAGAAGTCGGCGCCCAGGATGTCCATCTTGTTGACGTACACCATACGGGGAACGTGATACTTGTCGGCCTGTCTCCAGACGGTTTCGGTCTGAGGCTCGACGCCGCCCTTGGCGCACAGGACGGTCACAGAGCCGTCCAGCACACGCAGGGAGCGCTCAACTTCAACGGTGAAGTCCACGTGGCCCGGGGTGTCGATGATGTTGATACGGTTGCCCTTCCAGAAACAGGTGGTAGCGGCGGAGGTGATGGTGATACCACGCTCCTGCTCCTGCTCCATCCAGTCCATGGTGGCGGTGCCGTCATGGGTCTCGCCGATCTTGTAGTTGACGCCGGTGTAGTACAGAATACGCTCGGTCGTCGTGGTCTTACCGGCATCGATGTGGGCCATGATGCCGATATTTCTCGTTTTTTCCAGGGAGTACTCTCTAGCCATGAACTAGCTCCTTTACCAACGGAAATGGGAGAAGGCCTTGTTGGCCTCGGCCATCTTGTGGGTATCCTCACGCTTCTTCACGGAGGCGCCAGTGTTGTTGCTGGCGTCCATGATTTCAGCAGCCAGACGCTCCTTCATGGTCTTTTCGCTGCGGGCGCGGCTGTACTTGGTCAGCCAGCGCAGACCCAGGGTCTGACGTCTCTCAGGCCGCACCTCAATGGGGACCTGATAGGTGGCGCCGCCGACGCGGCGGGACTTGACTTCCAGGGTGGGCATGATATTTTCCATGGCTTCCTGAAACACTTCCAGACCACTCTTGCCACTCTTCTCCTCGATGATGCCGAAGGCGCCGTAAACAACCTTCTGAGCAACACCCTTCTTGCCGTCCAGCATAATGCTGTTGACGAGCTTGGTCACCAGGACAGAGTTGTACATGGGATCCGGAAGAACTTCTCTCTTGGGAACATTACCTCTTCTGGGCACGTCGCTTCCCTCCTTCATAGAATGATTTCATAGGTACTCCGAAAGGGCTTTCCCCTTCCGTAGGTGCCTGCCGAGAGGTTTTTTATATGAATAAAAAACGACTGGCAAGGCATTGCCTCGCGACAAGGCGTTTGGGAATTGCAAATTCAGTGGGCGGAAAAAGAATTACTTCTTCTTGCCGGCCTTGGGCTTCTTGGCGCCGTACTTGGAACGGGCCTGCATACGGTTCTGCACACCCTGGGTATCCAGAGTGCCGCGGATGATGTGGTAACGAACGCCGGGCAGGTCCTTGACACGGCCGCCGCGAATCAGGACGACGGAGTGCTCCTGCAGGTTGTGGCCGACGCCGGGGATATAAGCGGAAACCTCATATCCATTGGTGAGCTTCACACGGGCGATCTTACGCAGAGCGGAGTTGGGCTTCTTGGGGGTTGTGGTACGGACGGCGGTGCAGACGCCTCTCTTCTGAGGAGCGGACAGGTCGGTGGACTTGTTCTTCAGGGTGTTCAGACCCTTCTGCAGTGCGGGGGCCGTGGACTTGTAGGAAACTTGCTCTCTGCCCTTGCGGACCAACTGGTTGAACGTAGGCATGATTTTCCTCCTTTCTGAGCTTGCTGGCCGGGGGTTCCGGCTAGTATTTTATCCCGAAATATCCTAGAATATTCCGTTGGGACCAAAAATATGACGGCTCACAGCAGTGCCGCGGCCGCGGCGCCCACGTCGATACCACAGGCGGTACCCAACTGGGCCATGGTGTCCACCCAGATGCACGGGACGTTTTTCTCCCGGCAGAGGGCTTCGATGGGTTCGACCAGACGCGGCTCGGCGTTTCTGGCCAGGAACACCTTTTGCACGGTGCCGTCCTTGAGGACCTTGCGCAGCTGCTTGAGGCCCACGACGGTCGAGCCCGTTTTCAGTTCTTCGAGCACTCTCGACACCTCCAAAAACGGCGTGTGGCGCTCATAGACCACACTGTTCGTGATTATAACAGAATCCGAGAAATTCGTCAATGATATTTTTTGAAAAAATCAGAACTTTTTTTCCTGTTTTCAAGGCAGATTCCCCAATTCGTCTCCGGGGACCAGCGCGGGGCCTATGCCAGATAGGCCCGGAGGGCATTCAGCTGACGGCGGGCGTCCTCATAGCCCAGATGGTAGAGCCGTCCCAGCTTTTCCATATCCTTTTCCAACCGGCTGATGGTCACCGGTTCCGAAGGGCTGATGACAAACACTCTCCCCTGCCGCTTCAGCCGTTCCAGCATGTCACACTGACGGTTGTAGTTCCGGTCGCACTCCCCCAAGGCTTTGGCAAAGGCCGGATACTCCCGATAGACCCGCTGGGCCCAGCGGGCCGAGCGCTCCCGGATGGTTTTCCGGTAGTCGTCGGGCCGGGTCCGCACCACCACCACCTTTTGGTAGCCATTGCGCAGCGCCCAGCCAAAGGGGATTTTATCGGTACAGCCGCCGTCGAGACAGGGCACGCCATCCACCAGCACCGGCCGGGACACATAGGGCATGGACGCCGACGCCTGGATGGCCTTGCGCAAATCGGTGCAGTTGCCCCGCTCAAAATACTCCGTCTTCCCTGTGCAGCAGTTGGCCGCCACGGCCACAAACCGGCGGCCGTTCCGCTCCAGGGCGCCCCAGCTCAGCGGGTCCTGCTTGTCGTATTCCCCAAAGAGGAAATCAAACCCGATGATGCCCCGATTGCCCCGGTAGGCCTGAACGCCCACATACCGCGGGTCCCTGCGGTACCGGAGATTGATGCGGGCGCTGCGGCCAATCTGTCCCGTCACATAGTTGATGCCGTTCATGGCCCCGGCGGAAACGCCGATGGTGCATTGGAGATTGATGCCCGCTTCCATCAGGGCATCCAGGACGCCGGAGGTGTAGACGCCCCGGAAGGCGCCGCCCTCCAGCACCATGCAGCCCTCGGTGATGCCGCCGGCGGCCCGTCCCGATGGGAGCCGGTCCGCCCCCGAATACACAACCAGTTTTTTCATAGGTTGCACTCCCTTCGTTTCCGTTTTGGACAAGTGTCCATTTGGAGCCATTATACCACCCCCGCCTGTCGGATGCAACCAATACAAAAACAATGGGTATCCGGCTTTCCGGATACCCATTGCCATAGGAAACTCGTATTACAGCGCCTCGTTGTCAATCATTTCATCGGTGACCTCGGACTCCGGATGGATGCCCGGCTGGAAGTCCCGATAGGCGGCCAGACCGGCGCCGGCGGGAATCAGCTTACCGATGATAACGTTCTCCTTGAGGCCCACCAGGTGGTCCACCTTACCCTTGATGGCGGCTTCGGTGAGGACCTTGGTGGTCTCCTGGAAGGAGGCCGCGGACAGGAAGGATTCCGTGGCCAGAGAGGCCTTGGTGATACCCATGAGAATCAGTTCCTTCTTGGCCAGCTTCAGGTCCGTCTCGCCGGCGTCAATGCGGGCCTGGACCTTGGCGTTGGCGTCGTCAAACTCCATGACGTCCACCACAGTGCCGGTGAGCATGTCGGTGTCGCCGGGGTCCTCCACGCGGACCTTGCGGAGCATCTGACGAATGATGACTTCAATGTGCTTATCGTTGATGTCAACGCCCTGCTGACGGTACACGGCCTGAACTTCCTGAGTCAGATAGTCCTGAACGGCTTCCAGACCGGAAATCCGCAGCACATCGTGGGGGCTGAGGGCACCGTCGGTGATGCGGTCGCCCTTGTTGACATGCTGGCCGTTCTGAACCCGCAGGCCCACGGAATAGGGCACCTGGTACTCCTTGACCTCGCCGGTCTCCTCGCTGGTGACGGTGATGCCGCGGAGGGCGGTACGGTGGCTCTCGTCGATGTCCACACGGCCGGAGATTTCGGAGATGGTGGCCATCTTCTTGGGCTTTCTGGCCTCGAACAGTTCTTCGACTCGGGGAAGACCCTGGGTGATATCGTCACCGGCGACGCCGCCGGTGTGGAAGGTACGCATGGTCAGCTGAGTACCGGGCTCACCGATGGACTGGGCCGCGATGATACCGACGGCTTCGCCCAGATTGACTTCCTCGGAGGTGGCCAGGTTCATGCCGTAGCAGGCGGCGCAGACGCCGCTGCGGGCCTTGCAGCCCAGGACGGTGCGGATATAGATTTTGTCGATGCCGTGTTTCAGGAACAGGTCTGCATCCTCGGGCTGCATCAGCTTGGTCTTGGGATGGAGCAGCTCGCCGGTGACCGGGTCCACCACATCATGGACCGGGTAACGGCCGCGGATGCGGTTGCCGAAGGTGTCGATAACCTGGCCCTTCTCCACCACTTCACCCACCCAGATGCCGTCGGTGGTGCCGCAGTCCTTCTGGCGGATGATAACATCCTGAGAGACGTCAACCAGACGGCGGGTCAGGTAACCGGAGTCGGCGGTACGCAGAGCCGTATCGGTCATACCCTTACGGGCGCCTCTGGAGGAAATGAAGTACTCCAGCACGCTCAGACCTTCACGGAAGTTGGCCTTGATGGGGATTTCGATGGTACGGCCCGTGGTGTCGGCCATCAGGCCGCGCATACCGGCCAGCTGGCGAATCTGGTTCATACTGCCACGAGCACCGGAATCGGCCATCATGAAGATGGGGTTGTAGCGGTCCAGACCTTCCTGCAGGGCGTCGGTGACGTCCTTGATGGTCTGCTCCCACTGGGAGACCACCAGACGGTAGCGCTCCTCATTGGTGATAAAGCCGCGCTTGTACTGGCGGTCAATCTTGACGGCCTTTTCCTCGGCGTCGGCAATGAGGGTGTACTTCTTCTCGGGGATGGTCATATCCGCGATGGAAACGGTGATGGCGCCGCGGGTGGAGTATTTGTAACCCAGCGCTTTCAGGTTGTCCAGCGTCTCCGTGGCGATGGTAAAGCCATGGACGCGAATACACTTGTCGATAATCTGGCCCAGCTGCTTCTTGCCGGTGGTGAAGCCAACTTCCAGGTCAAAGAGCTTGTCGGGGTCCGTGCGGTCCACAAAGCCCAGGTCCTGGGGCAGGGGCTCGTTGAAAATCAGACGGCCCACGGTGGCGTCGATAATCTTGTGCTGCTTGACGCCGTCAATCTCCTTTTCCACCCGGACCTTGATGGGGGCGTGGATGCCCACGACCTTCTCATTGTAGGCCAGCATGGCCTCGTCGGGCGAGGAGAACACCTTGCCGGCACCGGGCTCGTCTTCCTTGACGTAGGTCAGGTAATAGGTACCCAGAATCATATCCTGGGTGGGCACGGTAACAGGCTTGCCGTCCTGGGGACGCAGCAGGTTATTGGCCGACAGCATCAGCATACGGGCCTCGGCCTGGGCCTCGGCGGACAGGGGGACGTGGACGGCCATCTGGTCACCGTCGAAGTCGGCGTTGAAGGCGGTGCAGCACAGGGGGTGCAGCTTGATGGCGCGGCCCTCCACCAGCACCGGCTCAAAGGCCTGGATGCCCAGACGGTGCAGGGTAGGCGCACGGTTCAGCATCACGGGGCGGTCCTTGATGATTTCAGCCAGGGCGTCCCAGACCTCGGTCTGCCCCTTGTCAATCATCTTCTTGGCGGACTTGATGTTGGTGGCGGGACCGTCCTCCACCAGCTTTTTCATCACGAAGGGACGGAACAGCTCAATGGCCATTTCCTTGGGCAGACCGCACTGGTACAGCTTCAGCTCAGGGCCGACGACGATAACGGAACGGCCGGAATAGTCCACGCGCTTACCCAGCAGGTTTTGACGGAAGCGGCCCTGCTTACCTTTCAGCATGTCGGACAGGGACTTCAAGGCGCGGTTGTTGGCGCCGGTGACGGCACGGCCGCGGCGGCCGTTGTCAATCAGGGCGTCCACAGCCTCCTGGAGCATCCGCTTTTCGTTGCGGATGATGATATCCGGGGCGTTGAGCTGAATCAGCCGTCTCAGACGGTTGTTTCGGTTGATGACCCGGCGGTACAGGTCGTTGAGGTCGGAGGTGGCAAAGCGGCCGCCGTCCAGCTGCACCATGGGGCGCAGCTCGGGAGGGATGACCGGCAGCACGTCCATAATCATCCAGGACGGCTTGTTGTCGGACATGCGGAAGGACTCCACCACTTCCAGACGCTTGATGATTTTCAGCTTTTTCTGACCGGCGGCGTTTTTCAGTTCACCCCGCAGCTGCTCGGACAGCTGCTCCAGATCCATTTCCTCCAGCAGTTCCTTGATGGCCTCGGCGCCCATGGCGGCC
>DVJJ01000053.1 GCA_018716875.1 Candidatus Avoscillospira avistercoris | reverse complement strand
CGACAACCTGCCGGAAAAAATTGAGGAATTTATCACATTTGTCAATGAGGAGATGGTTTCCTGGGAGTATCGTGCACCTGCAGGGGGCAGCAGTTCCTCTGATGAGGGCGGGATAAGAATGGACCGATCTACAGAGTTCTATATTTATACAGACAAAGCGCAGTATCTTTGCAAAATTAGTGATGTTCCAATGGATGATTTTGATACAAACAATGAGGGATTCAGCAGTATATCGATTGCCCCAGTAGGGTCACGCGTCTGCATGTACGGTAATTTGGAAGAGGACGGGATGGGTCTGTTTCTTTCCTATCTGGGAGAGACCCGCGAGGAGGGGACATTGGAGCGCCTGCTGGATTTGGCGGCCAATCAGGACAGCGGCGGTATATACGATCTCTACTCAGATTATGCAAAAGAGACTGTGCCGGATTTGCCGGAACAGGCCGAAGCGCTGATGGAATTTTTGCAAAGGCCCATTCGCTCCTGGGAGTTTGCTAATTACTGTACAACAGAATGGGTACGGTTGCCCGGAACAGAGGCTCCGCTGCTGCGAAGGCTGACGATGTTCACGCTCCACACCGACGAGGAAACCTATACGCTGCTGATCCGGGACCTGCTGGATGGGTCGGAAACCGGAGAAAATCTTGGGTTGTACAGTGTTGCGATTTATACCGACGCATATAGTGGGAACTGCAAGACTATGGGCTGGTTCAATCCAGGCGTTTTTATCTACCAGCTCACCATATCAGGAAAAATGGAACAGGAAGACACTGTTTTGCTCACGACTACCATTGAGGCAGATGTTGCCTGTGATGTGGACAGTGTTGTTTTGCGGCAGATCGATGCGCTTACCTGGGAGGCTACGCTCCCGCCGGATGGCCCTGATAGCTATCTATTTACAGCCGAAGCAGGAGTGGAACACGTTTATTGTTATGTAAACCCCGCTTAAGTGAGAAATCAAATTAAATAACACCCTCATTCTGAACATGTCAATACGTATGAAGAGATACGAGACCAATTTGAAGATACCAAGTCTGTAACTATTTTGTAATAGGAGGCAAGCAAACCATGAAGCCATTCCGAACGCTGCTTTCTGCCGCTCTGGCGCTGTCCATTACCCTGGGGCTGTCCCTTCCGGCCATGGCTGCCAGCAGTGTCACCATTCAGCACAATTACACCGACGGGAAACGGAACGTTTTTACTGTGCAGGGCATCACTGCCACGTCCACCGTCACCGTCGGAGCGGATTATATTGGCGACGGGTGTATGTATCTGAAAAAGGGCGACACCAAGACCGTCTATGAGGTACCGGTGGGCCAGCCCGTCGTTTTTCATGAGGTGGAATCTCTGGAAGTTCTCCAGGCCGAGCTTCGGGAAGGGCATGTTTATGTAACCGGTAAGGCCGGTTTGCCCAATCTGTTCAACGATTTGACCGTGTCTCAAGAATCCTGGGAAGAAGATCCCACCGTGACCTTTCAGCTTTACTCCGGCCCTCTGAATATTGCCAAACCCGGCTATTACGCTGTGTCCGGTTATATGGGCGGCTCTCCCGTCGCGCCGGAACTGGAGACCGTCTCCACCATTCTCCATGTGGTGGAGCCCTCCACCACCGAGACGCCGGAGGACCCCGTCCAGCAGACCGCCTTTACCGATGTGCCCGCCGATTCCTACTATGCAGGTGCCGTTAACTGGGCTGTGGGACAGGGCATCACCGGCGGTACCAGCGCCAACACCTTTTCTCCCGACGAAGCCTGCACCCGCGCCCAGGTCATTACCTTTTTGTATCGGGCCGCCGGTAGTCCCGATGTCAGCGCCTATAAAAATCCCTTTGACGATGTAACCGCCGACGATTATTACTACGCTGCCGCCATCTGGGCCGCTGCCAATAACATTGCCGGCGGCACCAGCTCCACCACCTTTGCCCCCGGCGCCACCTGCACCCGGTCTCAGGTGGTGACCTTCCTCTATCGGGCCGCCGGCAGTCCGGCCACCAAGGTGACGGACGCCTTTACAGATGTGGCCCCCACCGATTACTATGCTTCTGCCGTAGCCTGGGCTGCCGCCAACAACATCACCGGCGGCACCGGTTCCGGTGCTTTCTCTCCCAACGCGCCTTGTTCCCGAGCCCAGGTAGTGACGTTCCTGTTCCGGGCCAATGCGGACTGAGCCTGTGAAAAACTCCACAGGTTTTTAAAAACTGTGGAATTTTCAACAGAGGAACCGTCCTCCGCTAAAAGCGGGGGACGGTCGTTTTTTTGAAATTGTTCCCGATTTCTATGGAATTTCGGTAAAATTAAAACTCCGGCACTGGAAGGTCCGGTGCCGGAGTCACAGTTATCCGCAGATTTGCTCCACAGGCTGTGGAGCAAATCTGTGAAAATACCCGCCGAAGGCGGGTCGCGCAAATTGAAAAAATGCCCCCTGCGCATTCTGCACAGGGGGCATCGTTTATTTCTCGGTGCTGCGGTAGCGGCTGTAAGCCACCACAATGCGACGGTTGGGCTCAGTGCCCGTGGAATAGGTGGTCACATCAGGGGTGTCCTGCAAAGCCGCATGGATCACATGGCGCTCGTAGGCGTTCATGGGCTCCAGGGTGATGTTGCGGCGGTAACGCACCACCTTACCGGCCACCTTATTGGCCAGACGGACCAGGGATTCCTCCCTCTTCTGGCGATAGCACTCGGCGTCGATGTTGATGCGGGCCCGCTTTCCGGCCTCGCGGTTCACCACGTAGTTGGTCAAGTGCTGGATGGCGTCCAGCGTCTCGCCCCGGTGACCGATGAGCATACCCAGGCTGTTGCCCACCAGATCCACATTGTAGATATCGTCGCCGGACTTGACAGCGTGGGGCACGGCGTCAGAACCCATATGCTCCAGCAGACCCTTGACGAAGGTCTCAATGCGCTCCTCGGTGGAACCGGCTTCGGCTACGGGATACTCCTTGACCACTTTGGGCTCCTGGGGTTTGGGGGCCTCGGGCTTTTTCTCGGGCTTCCGCTCGGTCCGCTGGGCCTTGGGTGCAGCGGGCGTCTCCGCTTTGGGCGCGGGAGCGGGTTTGGCCTCAAACTTGATCTCAGCCTTGGACTGTTCCGCGGTCTTCTGGGCCTTGGGCTTGCTGCGGGAGGCGGAGGACAGGGCGGCGGCGGGAACGGCCACCGGCTCATCGGCCTCATAGCTCACCTTGACCTTGGCAGGCTGAGCGCCGAAGCCCAGGAAACCGGACTTGGGCTGCTCCAGAACCTCCACCGACACGCTGGTACGGTCCAGCTTCAGCTCCTCCAGAGCGGCGGCAATGGCCAGATCCAGCGTCTTACCGGTGGTGATAATAAACTTTTCCATATTCACTGCTCCTTGCTATAAACGTCAGCTGTTGCAGAGTCTCATTCTTCTTCCAAAATGGGTTCGCTGGTATTCCGGCCGTAGCGCTGGGCCTGATAGGCACGGCCGCGGCAGTAGGGCCGGTCTTCGATGCCGGAGAAGTGACGCTCCTCGTCAGCCTTTTCCTTGGCCAGACGCAGCGCTTCCTTCTGTTCCGCCGTCAGCTTGCCCTCCACATGGTTGGCCCGCTCGGCTTTCTCTTTGGCGGCCAGCTTCTTTTTAGAGGTGTTGGGGTCGGCCACATCGCCCAGCTTGGCGCGGCGTTCGGCCCGCAGACGCTCCTTTTCGGCCTCCCGGGCCTCCTCCTCGGCGTACTCCTGGCGGCGGATTTCATCCTCAGCGTCGTAAACCTTACGGTAATGCTTCGTCAGGAAGAACTCCTGCACCAGACCAAACAAACCCTGGGTAATCCAGTAAACAGACATACCGGCGGGCATAGAGAAGCCGATCCAGAGGGACATGATGGGCATGATGAAATTCATGGTCTTCATGGACTGGTTGACGGCAGAAGCCGCGTCGTTATCCTGTTCGCCGCGGTTGTTGGTAGCCACAGAGGCGTTGAACTTCTGCATCACGACCATGGAGAACCACTGGGACGCAGCGGAAATGACCGGCATCAGGAACAGGCCGATCTCCGCCCAACCGGTGACGGTCCAGAACTGCCAGGTGGGGATTTTACCCAGGTTGATACCCAGGAAATTAAAGTTAATGGGGGACAGGTCCACATTGGCCAGCGCCGGAATGGCAGCCTTGACCTCGTTGACATACTCGCCCAAATAGCTGGCGGCGGCCAGCTGATGGTAATAGGTGTTGCCGCCCAGCTCCACATGCTGGCCGACAATGTTGACGATTTCGGTGGCCTGCTCGCGGCTCAGGTGCATCATATAGACCATGGGCTCGCGGATGACCTGATACAGGGGAATCAAAATCAGCAGAGGAACGAAGGCCCAGAGACATCCGCCGGTGGTGGAGACGCCCTCTTTTTTGTAGAGCTTCATGACCTCCATCTGATATTTTGTTTTATCGTCGCCGTACTTGGCTTCCAGAGCCTTGACCCGGGGGGCCATACGGGACATCTTCATCATGCTTTTCTTGCTCTTGGCGCTGACCGGCAGCAGAATCAGTTTGATGGCAATGCCGAAGAGGATCAGGGCCAGGCCGTAATTGCCGGAGAAGTTGTAGAGAAACTCCAGCATATAGCCAAAGGGGATCCGAATGATGTCAGCAATTGAAGTCAAAGTATTCTTCCTTTCCTGTGTGGCTCCAAAGGGACAGGTCCCTTACGGAACCGGATCGAAGTAGTCCCCCTTATAGAAGGGGTGGCAGCGCAGAAGCCGCCGAATGGTCAGCCGACCGCCCTTCCAGGCGCCGTACTTCTCGATAGCCTCCATCGCGTACTGGGAACACGTGGGGCTGAAGCGGCACTGTGGCGGAAAGGCGGGCGAGACAAATCGGCGGTAAAAGCGAATGAGGGCTAAAAGCAGGCGTTTCATACGTCACCTTCCAGCAAATGAAGCTTTTTTGCCAGTGCCAGATAGGAGCGTTCCAGCTGTTGGTACGATGCAGAGACGGCACGGCTGCGGGCCACGACTACAATGTCATAGCCGCGGCAGAAGGACCCTTCGTGGAGCCGGTAGATCTCCCGCAGACGGCGGCGCAGCTTATTGCGGACCACGGCATGTCCCAGCTTGGCCGAAACGGTCAAGCCGATGCGGTTGGTCTGGGAACCGTTGCGGCGGCAGTAGAGGACCAGATAGCCGTTGGCGGCGCTTTGTCCCTTGCGGTACAGGCGGCGAAACAGGTGATTCAGCTTCAGAGACTTGGAAAATTCCATGGAATTTCTGCCTCCTATAAATAGACGGAGGGGGCGAACAGAAACAGGTTTCCATTCACCCCTCTAATCATTCGCTTCTCGAGCAGTATTCTGCGAGCCGGGATCAGTAGGACAGCTTGGCTCTGCCCTTGGCACGGCGGCGGGCCAGGACCTTACGGCCGTTGGCGGTGGACATTCTCTTGCGGAAGCCGCAGACCTTGGAACGGTAGCGCTTCTTGGGCTGATAGGTACGAACGGTAGCCATTGTGGTACACCTCCTGAGTCAGAATCATGCTCAACAGCCGCCCAGTGCGGCCGCAGCGAGTAAATTTAGGCATAATTTCCCCAAAGGGAAACGATACGAGAGATATTATATCCCATGTGGATAGGGAATGTCAATAAAAATTCCTGATTTTTTTGCAGAACCAATACAATTCCCCGGATTTGTTGGATTCTATGGTCTACGCTGTCCACCCCTGAGGGGGCGGCAGCGTGGACCATGGCCTTTGGCCTGGAATTGCGCCATCTGGGGATGGCGCTTGGGGACGATGGGGGAATTTCACCCGCTGCGGCGGGCGACCATGGCGTTGCCCCTGGACCCCACAATTTTTTTGTAAAAAAATTGGGTAAAAACTTTAATTTCTTTTTCTTGTACTAACTTATCGGCCCCGGCGGGTCAGAGGTTGGGAGCGCTCCTGGAGCTCCAGCAGTCCACCGATTATCCGGTTGGACAGCAGGAAGCCCTTGGGCGTCAGATGCCAACAGCCCTCCTCGCAGACGGCCAAGCCCTTTTCGGCATAGAACCGCATACCCTTTTCCAAAATATCGAAGGGTAATAGGAACCGGCTTTCATACTCGTCACCGTTAATGCCCTGACTGGTTCGCAGCCGCAGCATCAGATATTCACCGGCCCGCTCCCGGGGCGCGATGGTTTCGCACTCCGACAAAATCACGCCGCCGCCGTGGACGCCTTTCAGATACGTCTCTAGGCTGGCCGCTGCCGTAAATCGTTTTCCAGCAAAGTCCGACGAAGCAGAGGGGCCGAAGCCGATATATTCGCCGCCGGTCCAGTATTTGAGATTGTGGCGGCAGGCCATACCCTCCCGTGCATAATTGGAGATTTCGTATTGGGCATAGCCGAAATTCTCCAGTGTCTCCACGGCATAGAGGTACATATCCGCCTGGGTGTCATCATCGGGCAGGTTGGCGCTTTCATAGTACGTATACAGCGGCGTACCCGGCTCCACTTTCAGGCCATAACAGGACAGATGATCGGGCCGCAGATCCAAAACGGTCCGCAGCGTTTGCATCCACTTTTCTCTGGTCTGATTGGGCAAACCATACATCAAATCGAGAGAAATATTCTCAAAACCGGCCTTTCTGGCATTTTCCACCGCAAAAACGGCCTGCTCATAGGTATGGGGACGGCCCAGTGCCTTCAAAACCTCGTCGGCCTCATTCTGGACGCCCAGGCTCATGCGATTGAAGCCGGCAGAGCGCAGCTTGTGCAGCGTCATGGCGTTGACCGATTCCGGGTTGGCCTCAAAGGTCACCTCACACTCCCGGTCCATATTGAACCGCTTACGGATTTCCGCCAAAATTCGTTTCAGGCCGTCGGCGCCAAAAAAGGAGGGCGTACCGCCGCCGAAATAGACCGAATCCACCAGATAGTCGGGGGCCAGAGCTGCCGTCTCCCGGATGTGCAGAATCAGCGCATGGAGGTAACGGTCCATCAGCTCCTTGCTGCGGCCGCCGCCCAGGGAATAAAAATCGCAGTATTCGCATTTGCTGCGGCAAAAGGGGATATGGACGTAAACGCCCAGTGTTTTTTCCATAGCGTCACCTCGTGGTGAATTTCTCGCATTACCGGCTCCGGAGTTTCCGAACCTCAGCGTCGTACTCCTCCCGGGTCAGCAATCCCGCTTGATAGAGCGTTTTGCGGTTTTCAATGAGCCGCGCCCCATTGTATAGGGGCTGGCGGGGCAATTCATAATGGCGATGGGGTTCCGGATTGGGGCATGGCTGGTCGGTTTTCTTCGGTGCTGCCGCCTGCTGCTGGGGCTGCCGCTGCTGCGCACGCTCCTGTGCTCTGTTCTCCGCCATGCGCACGGCCTCTTTGACCTCCCGCTTGGCCTGGAGAATGGGTTCCCGGTACAGCTGCCGTGCCTGCTGGAGCGCCTCGTGGTTCTCCTTCCGGCGCTGCTTTTTACCGGAACCGGCAAGCAGCAGCACCAGACCGATGATAGCCACAACAAAGCTCGGCGCTCCCTCTCCGGAAAAGGCGTTGCCCAAACCGGCAAGCAGCAGCAGAATACCCAGGCCCCGGACAATCCCGGAGGCACAGCCGATGGATGTGGTGTTGGTGTTCTGTGCCATAAAGTTTCCCCCGTTTCTCCGCCCAGCAAACGGTTATTCTTCCGTCTCCTCGCCGGACTCTTCCTTTTCCACCCGCTCCAGAGCAATAACCCGGTTGCCCTCGTCAATGCGCATGACAATAACGCCCTGGGTATCGCGCTTGTAAATGTTGATATCGGAAGCGGCCATACGGATCATAACGCCGCCGTCCTCAATGAGCATTACGTCGTCATCGTCACAAACCACCCGGACACCGGCAATGGGGCCGGTCTTTTCCGTCAGGTTGTAGGCTTTCAGGCCCTTGCCGCCGCGCTTCTGGGGCTGGCGGGTGCCGTCTTCACCGGTGCGCAGATACTCTTCTACGTTGGTGCGCTTGCCATAGCCGTTTTCCGTAACGGCAAGCAGCTGCTTGCCCTCCTGGTACAGCTCCGCGCCCACAACCCGGTCACCGTCTTCCAGACGAATACCCCGGACGCCCTGGGCGTCGCGGCCCATGGGCCGGACGTCGTTTTCATCGCAGCAGAGGGCCATACCGTCCTTGGTGCAGATGAGAATTTGGTCGCTGCCGTTGGTTTTCAGTACGGAAATCAGCTTGTCGCCTTCCTCCAACGTCAAGGCGCGGATACCGGCCTTGCGGGCCGTATGGATGGACTCCATCACAAGCCGCTTGACGGTACCATTCCGGGTGACCATGAACAGATAGCTGTCCTCGCCAAATTCCCGGGTTGCCAGCATAGCCGTCACCTGTTCGCCGGGCTCCAGAGGCAGGATGTTGACGATGGCCGTACCACGGGCCGTCCGTCCCGCCTCGGGAATCCGATAGCCCTTGCGGCGGTGGACCTTGCCGGTGCTGGTGAAGAACAGCAGATAATCATGGGTAGACGCCGTCACCATGGAGCGGACATAGTCCTCCTCCTTGAGGTTCTGGGCGTTGACGCCACGGCCGCCACGGCGCTGGGTCCGGTAGGTGGAGGCAGGCATACGCTTGATGTAGCCCTGACGGGACAGAGTATAGCAGCACTCCTCCTCCGCAATGAGGTCCTCAATGTCGATTTCGTCCTCCACGTCCTCAATGTCCGTGTGGCGGTCGTCACCGAACTTTTGGGCAATTTCCAGCAGCTCTTCCTTGAGGACCTGCTTCTGCATCTCCTCGCTGGCCAGCAGTTGGTTATAGTAATCGATGCGCTCTTCCAACTCCTTGTACTCGGCTTCCAGCTTCTCCCGGTTCAGACCTTGCAGGGCAATCAGCCGCATATCACAGATGGCCTGGGCCTGGACATCGGACAGGGAGAACCGGTCCATCAACCGCTGCTTGGCATCATCGTAGCTGGTGCGGATGATGCGGATAACCTCGTCAATATTGTCCTGGGCAATGAGCAGACCTTCCAGCAGATGAGCACGCTCCTGGGCCTTGCGCAGATCATACTGGGTCCGGCGGATGATAACCTGCTGCTGGTAGTGGAGATACTCATCAAGAATATGCCGCAGAGACAGAATTTTGGGCTGCAATTTGCCGTTGACCTCAGTCAAAGCCAGCATATTGATGGCAAAAGTGGTTTGCAGCTGGGTCTGGGCAAACAGACGGTTGAGCACCACCTGGGGATTGGCATCGCGCTTGAGCTCGATGACAATGCGCATGCCGTTGCGGTCGGACTCGTCGCGGATATCGGAGATGCCCTCCAGCCGCTTGTCCTCCACCTGGTCAGCCATGTTCTTGATGAGCATGCGCTTGTTGACCTGGTAGGGGATCTCCGTGACGATAATCCGGGTCCGGTCCTTGTTGAACTCCTCAAACTCCGTCTTGGCCCGAACCATAACGCGGCCGCGGCCCGTGGCATAGGCTGCCCGGATGCCGCTGCGGCCCATAATGGTGCCGCCGGTGGGGAAGTCGGGACCCTGGACGTGCTCCATCAGGTCAATCAGCTCGGCCTCCGGATTGTCCAACACCTCCACCGCCGCGCCGATAACCTCCCGCAGGTTGTGGGGCGGGATATTGGTAGCCATACCGACGGCAATGCCGGCGGAGCCGTTGACCAGCAGATTGGGGAACCGGGAGGGCAGCACCTTTGGCTCCTTCCGGGTCTCGTCAAAGTTGGGGTCCCAGTCCACCGTCTCTTTCTCAATATCCCGAAGCATTTCGGCGGAGATTTTAGCCAGCCGGGCTTCGGTGTAACGGTAGGCAGCGGCGGGATCGCCGTCGATGGAGCCAAAGTTGCCGTGGCCGTCCACCAGCGGGTAGCGCATGGAGAAATCCTGGGCCAGACGGACCAGAGCGTCATAAACAGAGGCGTCACCGTGGGGATGGTACCGGCCCAACACATCGCCCACGCAGGTGGCGGACTTTTTGAAGGGCTTGTCATGGGTCAGATTGTCCTCGTACATGGCGTAGAGGATGCGCCGGTGGACCGGCTTGAGGCCGTCGCGGACGTCGGGCAGCGCTCTGCCCACGATGACCGACATGGCGTATTCGATATAGGACTTCTCCATCTCCTCCACCAGCGGGGCGGAGACAATGGTCTGGTCCGGGAATCGAATCTCCTCGGGATCGTATTGTGGTTTCTTGCTCATGTATGTGCCTTCCTTTTCTCGTTGGCAATTGGCAACTTAATAGTCGAGATTCACGGCGTATTTGGCGTTTTTCTCAATAAATTCCTTACGCGGTTCCACCTTTTCACCCATAAGGATCGTAAAGGTCTCGTCGGCTGTCACCGCGTCCTCCAAGTCGATGCGTTTGAGAGTCCGGGTGGCCGGGTCCATGGTGGTCTCCCACAGCTCGTGGGGGTCCATCTCACCGAGACCCTTATACCGGCTGATCTCCACCTTGGCGTTGGGGTTATCGCCGCGCATTTCGGCGGCAATGCGTTCCCGCTCCACGTCATCATAGGCCACCCGCTGCTGCTTGCCTCTGGTCAGCTTGAACAGGGGCGGTACGGCGGCATAGACATAGCCGTGCTCAATGAGGGGCCGCATAAACCGGAAAAAGAACGTCAGCAGCAGCGTCCGGATATGGGCGCCGTCCACGTCGGCATCGGCCATAATGACGATTTTGTGATACCGCAGCTTGTTCAGGTCAAACTCGTCACCAATACCCGCGCCCAGCGCGGTGATAACCGGCAGCAGCTTGTCATTGCCGTAGACCTTGTCGGCCCGGGCCTTTTCCACGTTGAGCATCTTGCCCCATAGCGGCAAAATGGCCTGGAACCGGGAATCTCTGCCCTGGGTGGCAGAGCCGCCGGCGGAATCACCCTCGACGATATACAGTTCCGTCAATTCCGGGTTGCGCTCGTTGCAATCGCGGAGCTTATCGGGCATGCCGCTGCCGCCCAGTGCCGTCTTACGGCGGATGGACTCGCGGGCCTTTTTGGCCGCTTCTCTGGCCCGATTGGCCATCATGGCTTTTTCCAGAATGACCTTGGCCACCTGGGGATGCTCCTCAAAGTAGGTGGTCAGCTGCTCATTCACGATGTTGTCCACCAGGGTACGGATATAGGCATTACCCAGTTTGGCCTTGGTCTGGCCCTCAAACTGGGCCTCTGTCAGCTTGACGGAAATAACACAGCTGAGACCCTCGCGGCAATCCTCGCCGCTGACCTTGTCGGCATCGGTCTTGATGATATTGTTTTTCTGACCATAGGCGTTCAAAACGCGGGTCAGAGCCGTTTTAAAGCCCGTTTCGTGCATGCCGCCTTCGGGCGTATGGATGTTATTGGCAAAGGAGAGAATGGTCTCGTTGTAGCTGTCATTATACTGCATAGCCACTTCTGCCACGGCGTCACCCTTCTGTCCCTGCATATAGATGGCCTCGGGATGCAGGGGCGTTTTGGCCCGGTTGAGCCAGGTGGCAAACTGCCGGATGCCGCCCTCATAATGCATGGTATCCTGCTGCTCCATACCGGGGCGGCGGTCCGTGGTGGTAATGCGAAGACCGCCGTTGAGGAACGCCTGCTCCCGCATTCTGGTATGCAGAATATCGTAGTCATAGACCAGATCATCGAAAATTTCCCCGTCCGGCTTGAAGGTGACGGTGGTACCGGAATGGTCCGTGGTGCCGATGACCTTCATTTCCTGGGTGATGTTGCCGCGAGAAAATTTCATCTCATAGATTTTGCCGTCCCGATGGACCTGGACCGTCAGCCACTCAGACAGAGCGTTGACAACACTGGCGCCGACGCCGTGGAGACCGCCGGAAACCTTATAGCCGCCGCCGCCAAATTTACCACCGGCGTGGAGCACTGTATAGACAACCTCCAGCGCGGGCCGTCCCGTCTGGGCCTGGATATCCACAGGGATACCGCGGCCATTATCGGTGACGGTAATGGTGTTGCCCTCGTTGATGGTGACGGTAATTTCTGTGCAGAAGCCCGCCAGGGCTTCATCAATGGCGTTGTCCACGATCTCGTAAACCAGATGGTGCAGGCCCGACGAGGATGTGGAGCCGATATACATACCGGGACGTTTCCGCACCGCTTCCAGACCCTCCAGGACCTGAATTTGGGCCGCGTCGTATTCCTGCTCCAGCAGGGGATTCAATTCTTCTGCCATGCTATGCGCTCCTAACTTGATGGTTGGAAAACTTACTTGGTTGGTTTCTGACCGGCGGCTTCGCAGCGGGCTGCCACAGTGGCCGTGGAAAACTGGGTCAGATACACCCGGTCCATGGTAAACTCCCGGGTTAAAATAAAAGCCTTGGGCAATTCATCGGTGACGGTAACCACCTGGCCCCCGTCCTCGGCCTGTTTTAAAAAGGCTCGGGTATCTTTGGAACTGGTGGTATTATCCAAGTCAAAAATGCCGATGATGGACGAGTCCCGCAGGGACATGTCACTGCCAATGGGTAAATACATCCGGTCACGCTCCTTCCAGCAGCGCGCCGTGTTCTATGGTCAGCACTTTGCCGATCTCCGTTACGCGGCTGCGCTCACAGCAGGTGATAAACACCTGGCCCGAGGCGATGCGGTTAAGAATAAAGTCCTGTCGGGCCGGGTCCAGCTCCGACAATACATCGTCCAGCAGCAGCACCGGTTCTTCGCCGGTGTCCCGCCGGAAAATTTCCCGCTCGGCCAGCTTCAGCGAAATGGCCGCTGTGCGGATCTGGCCCTGGGAACCATAGCCCTTGAGACTGACGCCATCCAACAGAACGTCAAAATCGTCCCGATGGGGGCCGGAAAGGCACTGGCACGATTCCAGCTCCGCCCGATAATGGCTGTGCTGGTGCTCCAACAGTTTTTGCAGCACCTCCTGCTGGGGAGCCAGAGGGTCGGGAATATTGGAAACCGTCTGATAGGTGACGGTCAAATGCTCTTTTCCGCCGGAAAACTCCTGGTGAAAGTCGGCGGCCAGCTGGGCCAGCCGTTCCATAAACCGGGCACGATAGGCGATTAAAATTGCGCCCACCTGGGCCATCCGGAGGTTGAAGTCCGGCAGCGTCTCCAACAGGGACGGATTTTGAAACCGGTCTTTTAAAATCCGGCTTTTGTGGTCGTGGAGACGGGTGTATTGGGTCAGCGCCCGTTCATAGCCGGGCCGCAGCTGGGTCAAGGCGTTATCCAGCAGCCGGCGGCGGGCCGACGGGCCCATTTTCAGCGTCAGCAGATCCTCGGGACAGAACAGCACCGTGGTGAGAATACCGGGCAGCTCTGCCGCCGTTTTCTGGCGAACACCGCCGATGTACAGCTGTCGGGACCGGCGGCCGGGAAACAAAATGGCCCGGATGGACTGTTCCCGTCCCTGCGAGAACAGCTTCGCCTCCAACTCCGCAAACTCCGCCCCCATACCAATGAGCTCCTGCTCCTTACGGGTCCGGAAGGAGTGGCCCATGGACAGATAGGTGATGGCCTCCAGCAGGTTGGTCTTTCCCTGGGCATTGTCCCCGACAATCAGATTGACGCCGGGGACAAAATCGGCCGTCAGCGATTCGTAGTTGCGAAAGCCCCGCAGCCGCAGCTGCTCAAGCCTCATGGGCAGTCACCTGCCAGCGGTTGGGACCGAAGGAGACCACGTCGCCGGGATACAGCTTCCGGCCCCGGCGGGTCTCCGTCTCTCCATTGACGGCAATTTCTCCGTTCTGAATGAAATTCTTGGCCATGCCGCCGGAGGAAACCGCGTCGCAGAACTTCAAAAAGTCCTGTAATTTGATAAATTCCGTGTGAATGGCCACGGGAATGGGGGTATCCGATTGTTTTCTGGTGACGCGAACTTTCATAACCAATCGTCCTTTACAAAATGTTCCGTTCTGCTTTTACATGGATTCCTTTAACCGGACCGGCAGAACCATATAGGCAAACTGGTCGCTGCCGTCGGTGGGAGTCAGAACAATGGGGCTCAAGCCGTTGCTCAGCTCCAACGTAACCTCCTGAGCGGGAACAGCTTTCAGAGCATCCAGCAGATAGCGGCAGTTGAAGCCGATTTCCAGATTTTTGCCGTCGCCAGCCACGGGGCACACATCGTGGGCCGCGCCGATGGTGGTAACGGTCTTGAAATCGGCGCTGTTATCAGAAAAGACGCAGCGGACCGGACTCTTGAGCCGTTCGGAGACAATCAAACTCACACGTTCAATGGAAGCATTGAGTTGCTCCACGTTGGCCGTCAGTTTGATGGGATTTTCCGTGGGCAGCACCCGCCGCCAATCGAGGAATTCACCCTCCAGCAGACGGCAAACCAGGGTGGCTTCCCCAATCTGGAACATCAGATGCTTGCTGCCCAAGGTGAACCGGGCTTCCTCGTCGGTGTCGCCCAGGATTTTTTCCACTTCTTTCAACGCGGCGCCGGGGGCCACAAAGGTCATGACACGGCCGGCGGCCTCCTCAAAATGGAACCGGCGCAGGGCCAGACGATAGCCGTCCACGGCCACCACAGTTATATCGGTTTCCGTGACCTCAAAACGGCAGCCGGTGTGGACCGGGCGGGTCTGATTTTCCGAAACCGCAAAAATGGTGCCGGAGATCAGCTCCTTCAGTGCTCGCTGGGGGATGGAAACGCCGTTGGCGTATTCCACATCGGGCAGCTCCGGATAATTTTCGGCGTCAGTAGCCGTAATGGTAAAGGAGGAAATGCCGCAGCGGATGGACACCTTGTAGCTGTCGTCCACAGAGACGGTAACCTCCTCATCGGGGAGCTTCCGCACAATATCAAAAAACAGACGGGCAGGCAGAATACAAGTACCAGTCTCCACAATCTCTGCCGGTACCGAAACGGTAATACCGGTTTCCAGATTATAACCAGTGAGCTGTAACTTCATGCCGGCGTGGACGTGAATGCCTTCCAGGGCTGCCATAGGACTCTTGGGTGCCACGGTTCGGGAGGCCACAGAGATGGCAGAAACCAGAAGTGCTTTTTCACAGACAAATTTCATGAACAGTTCCTCCGTGTTGTCTCTCTTAGTAGAAAGAAAGGATTTTTTAGTAGTTGCAGTAGTCGTAGAAGAAATTTATGTGGAAAACTGCCGCGAGCCCTGTCGTATCAACGGTTTTTTCTCCACAGGCCCCTGTGTATTCCACAGGAAGTTTTCACAACCCACTGTGGATAAAATTTTTTCTTTCAAAAAACCGCAAATTTTCCACAAAAATTACCTAACATTCCACAAGCCGCTGTGGAAAACTTTTTGCGCGACAAACTCCACTGCGGCAGCCGACAAAAAACGCCCCGGCATTCTTGTGATGTACGCCGCCTCTGTGGCACGCACTATATAAAATCATGAACCAAACTCTAAAAGTTTTACTCGATTTTTTTCAAAAAATCGCGGTTTCCAAAGGCAGGGCCTTTGGTCGCGCCTCACAAGGCGCGAAACACCCCTGCACCAGCACCGATTACAGCCGATTGTTGATGTTGGCGGTGATGTCGCGGATGGTTTCGGCCAGGACGCCGCCCTGATCCATGGCTTTTTCCACCTTGCGGATGGCATAAATGACGGTAGAGTGGTCCTTGCCGAATTCGCGGCCGATGTCGGGAAGGCTCAAATTGGTCAGCTGACGAATGAGATACATGGCCACCTGGCGGGCTTCGGCGGTGCCTTTGTTCTTGAGGGTGCCCCGGAGGGTGCTCTCCGGAATGGAATAGAAGCGGCTGACCTCGGAAATGATGAGACTGGGAGTGGGAAGGGCTTCCGTTTTGCCCTTGTACATGTCCTTAATGGCACGGGAAACCGACGGCACATCAATATTCATGCCATTGAGCTTCTGATAGGCCATAATCTTTTTCACGGTGCCTTCAATCTGCCGCACGTTGGAGGTGACATTCTCCGCAATATAGGCACAGACGTCGTCGGGCATATCCAATCCCAGGGACGTGGCCTTGTTTTTGATAATGGCCATACGGGTTTCGTAGTCGGGCGGGATAATATCGGCCTGAAGACCCCATTGGAATCGGGTTTTTAGCCGGTCCTCCAGCTTGAGCATCTCCTCGGGGGGACGGTCGGAGGTGAGGACAATCTGCTTTTTGGCCTCGTAGAGCGTGTTGAAGGTATGGAAAAACTCCTCCTCCGTGGAGGCCTTACCGGCAATAAACTGAATATCGTCCATCAGAAACAGGTCGGCGTTGCGATATTTGCTGCGGAATTCGATATTCCGGCCTTCCTGTAGGGCGGCCACCAGTTCATTGGTGAATTGATCGCCTTTGATGTACACAATATTATAGTTGGGGTGCTGCTTGTGAATTTCTGCTGCAATGGCGTAGAGCAGATGGGTTTTGCCCAGGCCCGAGGGGCCGTAGATCAGAAGGGGGTTATACGCGCCGGCGGGGTTGTTGGCCACGGCCACGGCCGCCGCGTGGGCAAACCGGTTGGACGAGCCAACCACGAACTTTTCAAAGGTAAATTCTGGGTTGAACTCCACAAACTTGGGTTTTTCCATGCGGCTTTTGTATTCTTCCACATTCTCTTCCAGCAGGACAACCACCTCGACCTCCTGGTTGTAAAGCTCCCGCATGGCATCCTGAATATATTCCATGCAGCGCCGCTGGATCACATCCTGCTGATATTCGTAGGGTGTGGACAGAATCAGCTGATGGTCAGTGATCTCCACCACATTGGTATCGTCAAACCAGGCGGATGTGGCCGCAGCACCCATTTTATTTTCAATATGGCCAAGCACCTTGGCCCAGATAAACGCGGCAGAAGGCATGGGCCCCTCCTTTCCCCCAGTAAAAATGGGCATATAAAATCAACCTATTCTATCACAAAAGACGGTGGTCCGCAAGTAGTTATCCACAGGCCCTTGTCTATAACCTGGAAAACCGGCGGCCGCAGTTGCAAAGAAAAAGGGACTGTGTTACAATATCGGCAAACTGTGCCAACAAAATTCGAGTGCGATTGTTGAGGTTATGAACAGATGCTGGAAATCAAAAATCTCTCGGTGACTGTCAACGATGAAAACGGCAGAGCCGACATTTTAAAAGACATCAATCTGACGGTGGAGGACCGGAAGTTCATCGTCATTACCGGCCCCAACGGCGGCGGCAAAACTACTCTGGCCCGGGCCATTATGGGTCTGGCCCCCGTCACCGGCGGTTCCATCCTCTGGAACGGCACGGAGCTGGCCGACAAAACCGTGACGGAGCGGGCAAAGCTGGGTGTTTCCTACGGATTTCAGCAGCCGCCCCGGTTCAAGGGCATGAAAGTGGCGGATCTTCTGTCCATTGCTGCCGGTCGGAAGCTGAACCACGACGAAACCTGCTCCTATCTGACGAAAGTGGGCCTGTGCGCCCGGGATTATCTGGACCGGGATGTGGACGCCAGTTTGTCCGGCGGCGAGGTCAAGCGCATTGAAATCGCCACGATTTTGGCCCGGAAATGTCCCCTGATGATCTTCGATGAGCCGGAGGCTGGTATTGATCTCTGGTCCTTTGCCCGTCTGACGGAGACTTTTTCGGAAATCCACGCCCAAAAAGAGGCCACCATCCTCATCATCTCTCACCAGGAGCGGATCATCCGTCTGGCCGATGAAATCATTCTGGTGGCCGACGGCCATGTAAAGGACCGGGGCCCCGCCGAAAAAATCTATCCCCAAATTCTCGCAGACACCGTTTCGGGCTGCAACCGGCTGGAGGTAAACGGAACATGCTGAACGACGTACAAAAGCACATTCTGGAAGTGGTCGCCGCCATGAAAAACGGCGAGGCCGACGGCGCGGTGAACATCCGCATCGACGGCAAAAAGGCCCACCGGGTCAATTCTGAGCACATCCGGATTGAATCCAAAACCGATAAAGACGGCATCGACATTCACATTGCCCCCTTTACCAAGCACGAAAGCGTCCATATTCCCGTGGTGCTGACGGAAAGCGGTTTCCATGACAAGGTCTACAACGATTTCTATATTGGAGAGGGCGCGGAGGTCAACATTGTCGCCGGATGTGGTATCCACAACTGCGGCTGTGATGACTCCCAGCACGATGGCGTCCACACCTTTTATGTGGGCAAAAACGCAAAAGTCACCTATTCTGAGACCCATTACGGCGAGGGCGAAGGCGGCGGCAAACGGATTTTGAATCCGGAGACCATCCTCTATCTGGAGGAGGGCGCTTCCGTCACCCTGGACACCACTCAGATTAAGGGCGTGGACGATACCAAGCGGTACACCAAGGCCGTTTTGGGCAAGGACGCGGAAATTATTATCACCGAAAAGCTGCTGACCCACGACAACCAGTATGCTGAAAGCGAAATGGATGTATTTTTGAACGGCGAAGGCTCCAAAACCCGTGTGATTTCCCGGTCTGTGGCCCAGGATAACTCTGTTCAGGTGTTCTATCCGCGGGTGGAGGGCAACGCTCCATGTTTTGGACACGTCAGCTGCGACGCCATCATTATGGGCGAAGCAAAGGTCAAGGCCATTCCCGCTATCTCCTGCAATCATGTGGACGCGGGCCTGATTCATGAAGCGGCTATCGGCAAAATTGCCGGCGATCAGCTGTTAAAGCTCATGACGCTGGGCCTGACGGCGGAGGAAGCTGAAGAGAAGATTCTCGAGGGCTTTTTGCGGTAAATTCGGCTGTTTTCGGGGGCGCCGCCCCCGAATCCCTGCGATTTTAAAAAAAATTGAGTAAAACATTCTCTGCGCCATGCCCGTGTTGGACATGGCGCGGATTTATGTGAGAAATCGATAAATTATAAAAGTTTTTACTCAATTTTTTTACAAAAAAATTGCGGTTTCCAAAGGCAGCGCCTTTGGTCGCCCGCCGCAGCGGGCGAAAATCCATGGATGGGAGGGCCTTATGCTCCATGTAACAATCCTCACCGTGGGAAAATTGAAAGAAAAGTTCTACCTGGAAGCCTGTAAGGAGTATGCCAAGCGGCTGTCGGCCTACTGCAAGCTGGACCTGCTGGAGCTGCCGGAGTACCGGTTGCCGGACAACCCCTCGGAAGCGGAGATCACGGCGGGACTGGAGCGGGAAGCGGAGCAGATTTTTGCCAAAATTCCCAAAGGCTCTTGGGTCTGTGTCCTGACGCCGGAGGGCAAGCTCCTGTCGTCGGAACAGCTGGCCGATCAGCTGAAAGCCGTCAAATCGGCAGGCAAATCCTCCATCTGTCTGATTTTGGGCAGTTCGTTCGGTATGGCGCCCGCCGTCAAACAGCGGGCAGACTTCCGGCTATCCATGTCGCCCATGACGTTTCCTCACCATCTGGCGCGGATCATGGTTTTGGAACAGCTGTATCGGGCCGAGTCCATCCAGGCCGGCAGCCGGTATCACAAGTAAAAAATAGACATCTGTCCACAGGAGTTTTTCACAGGTGTCAATAACTTACTCACATTGTGTGGAAAACTTGTTGGCGGATGTGAATAACTTTCTGATAAAATAAAATATTGGTTTTAATATCTGTTGATTTTGGTTAAAATCAACAGATATTTTTTGCAAAAATTAAAATCGGGGCAAATTATCCACAAATGGCTGTGGATGATTTGCCCCGATTGTTTATGAATTATTTGGAAAAGTCAATGGGCGTCTGGCTGTTGGTCAACAGGAAGTCGTTGATTTTGGAATAGACTTGACTGCCGAAGAAGCCCCGATAGGCGGAAAGGGGACTGGGATGGGGAGATTCCAAAATACAGCGCAAATGGGGGGAGGATTCAATGGATTTCCGTTTTTTCTGGGCCTGACTGCCCCAGAGGACGAAAACCATGGGCTGGGGGAACGCGGCCAGCGTCTTCACTACGGCGTCTGTGAAGGTCTGCCATCCAAAATTTTTATGACTGTTGGCCCGGTCTTTTTCCACAGTCAGCACGGTGTTCAACAGCAGTACGCCCTGCTTGGCCCAGCCGGTGAGATCACCGTGGGGCGGCGGGGGACAGTGGAGATCATTGTCCAATTCCTGAAACATATTGCGCAGAGACGGCGGAATTTTAACGCCCTCCCGGACGGAAAAGGCCAGACCGTTGGCTTCTCCCGCTCCATGATAGGGGTCCTGCCCCAGAATGACCACTCGTACCTGGTCCGGCGGTGTCAGGGAAAACGCACGAAACACCTCATTTTCCGGCGGGTAGACGGTGACGGTGGAGCGGGCTTCATCCACACGGCGGGTCAATTCTGCAAAATAGGGCTTTTGCAGTTCCGGCTCCAGCAGCGGCAGCCACGGGCCCAAAGGGGAAAGGTCCATATACAATACCTCCTGAAATGAAATTTATGTAGGATTTTGTCTATCATACCGGAAGAATGGCACCTTGTAAACCGGCTTTTCATAGGATGAAAAAAACCATGGGAGGAGATTGCCATGCAGCTGCATACAGTACAGGCCGGGGAGACCTTGACGGCCATCGGCGGGGAATACGGGGTATCGCCAGGGCTGATCGCCCGGGTCAATGGGCTGGAGCCGCCCTTTGCTCTGGCAGTGGGACAGAGTCTTTTGATTTTGAAGCCTCGCATTTTACATACGGTCCGCTCGGGGGAAACCCTCTACAGCGTGGCCGGCCAATATGCCATAGAGCCGTTGCAGCTGTTGCGGAACAATCCCAATCTGGAGGGCCGCGCCGCCTTATTTCCCGGACAGGTGTTGGTCATTGCCTGGGAAGATACACCGGATACAAGACTGGAAATCAACGGCTATGCCGAACCGGATGTTCAGGAATCGGTGCTGCGAACCATTTTGCCCTACAGCACGTTTCTGGCACCCTTCACCTACGGCGTATCAAAAACTGGGGGACTGGTACCGTTGCAGGACGAAACACTCCTGCGGTGGGCAAACCAATACAGCGTAACGCCGTGGCTTCATCTGTCCACGCTGACTGAGGACGGCACCTTTTCCAATGAGCGGGCGGCTGTGGTTCTGGCCACCGCTGAAAGCCGGGCGTCTCTGGCTGACGCGGCCATCGGTACGGCGCTGGAAAAGGGATATGGCGGTATTGATGTGGATTTTGAATTTATTTTTCCGGAACAGGCTGAGGCTTACGCCAATTTTGTGGCCTTGCTGCGGCGGCGGGCCAATGCGCTGGGCCTGGAAGTGGTGGTGGCTCTGGCTCCCAAGACCTCGGCGGACCAGGCCGGGGTCCTCTACCAGGGCCACAATTACCGGTTGTTAGGGGAGGCCGCCAATGCGGTGCTGCTGATGACCTATGAGTGGGGTTATACCTACGGCCCGCCCATGGCTGTGGCCCCCATTGACGCTGTGAAACGGGTGCTGGACTACGCCGTGACGGAGATTCCGCCGGAAAAAATCTTTATGGGCTTTCCCAATTACGCCTATGATTGGACGCTGCCTTTTGTCACCGGAGAAAGCCGGGCCACCAGTATTTCCAATCCGGAGGCCGTGGCCCTGGCGGTCCGCATGGGGGCAGAAATTCAATTTGACGAGAAGGCCCAGACACCATATTTTCACTATACCGATGACCGAGGCATGGTGCATGAGGTCTGGTTTGAGGACCCCCGCAGCTGCCTGGCTAAATTTGATTTAGCTGCGTCTTACGGTTTCCGGGGACTGGGATTTTGGAATTATATGCGGCCGTTTCCCGCGTGTTTTTCCCTGCTGAATGTGCGGTTTTTGCTGTGATGGCTCACAATGGGACGCCCTTTGTCATAGACTGGACGGCGGTACAAGGTGCCGCCAGTTTGTGAAAGGAGGCATTGCCTGTGAATAACAAACAAAGGCTATGGATTCACAACACCTGCATCCGGGCCATTCAGTCCATGGCCCAAACGGCTCTGGCTACCATGGGCACCATGGCCACATTTTTCGATGTCAGCTGGAAAGGCGTTATCTCCGCCACGCTGATGGCCGGGGTTTTGTCGATTCTGGGCAGCATTGCCAAATTGCGGCCCATCAATGAGCCGGAACAGGGGGCGTGACCATGAAACTGCTGTTGATTGCCGGCCATGGGGCCGGAGACCCGGGGGCTGTGTCCGGTGTGTTTCAGGAGGCCGTGGAGACCCGGCGGGTGGTGGGTGCGCTGGTGCGGCTGCTGAAAGGGTATTGCGAGGTAACCCAGTACCCACCCGCCCGCAACGCCTTCAGCGACTTCCGCACGGGGCAGCTGAACAAACAGGTCCCGCTGTCGGACTTCGACTTTGTGTTGGAAATCCACTTCAATGCTTCGGCTGCCGGACCGAAGGACGGTAAGACCAAGGGCGTGGAAATTTTTGTTCCCACCGGCGCGGCGGAGACGGCGGCAGAAGAACAGATTTGCCGGGCTGTTGCCGCCGTCGGGCTGACCAATCGGGGCCTGAAACGGTACAACTGGGCTGTCATCAACGCCGCCCACCGGGCCGGAGTTCGTTCAGCGCTGTTGGAGGTCTGTTTTATTGACGATCCCGATGATATGTTGGTGTATACCACCAAATTCGACGCGGTGATTCAGGCCATTGCCAATGCTATCATCACCCAATTTTCTCTCAAAAAGGAGGAGAAGCCTGTGACCTATGAGGAATTCGCGGCCTTTATGGACCGCTATCTGACCAACCGGGCCAAGCTGGCCCCATCCGCCTGGTCCAATGAGGCAAGAGCCTGGGCCGAAAAGGCCAATATTGTCCAGGGCAGCAGCGACGGAGAGAAGAAGTACCAATCCTTTGTGACCAGAGAGGAACTGGTGCAAATGCTGTTTCGGTCCAAATAAAAGGAGCACGGAGTACTGGAGAATCAAAAGTTTTACTCGATTTTTTTCAAAAAATCGCAGGGGTCCAGGGGGCAGCGCCCCCGGTCGCCCGCTGCAGCGGGCGAAATACCCGCGCCGCGCACGACGCGAAATTCCCAAATCGTTCTAAAGCGCCATCCGCAGATGGCGCAATCTCCGGGGCGTCAGCCCCAAGGCCGCCGTACCCACCCGACCAGGTGGGTACAGCGGCCTTTTCCATATCCACGTTCAACGGCGAGACAAGGTTACAATCCAATGTACAGAGCCATTATACAGTGCATTAACAACTTCTTAACGGGCAAAACCTCTGTTTTTTCCGCCAAAAATCTGATATAATGATTCCACTTTTTAGAAAGGCGGTGAACCCCATGCAGACCGGCAAATGGCGCACACTGGTGCAGCGGCTCTATCTGTCCCGGCGGGACACGGCGGTGACGATGGGCATTTTGCTGGGGGTGTCTCTGCTGTGTCTGGCTCTGTGGCAGATGGACCCCAAGGGCCACTATGTGGCGGAGTTGTACCTGCTGGCTGTGTTCCTGATTTCCCGGTTTACAACGGGGTTTTTCTACGGCATCGCCGCCTCTTGTCTGTGTGTGCTGGCCGTCAACTATTTTTTTACCTTTCCGTATTTCGCCTTTAATTTCACCATTTCCGGCTATCCGCTGACCATTCTCTGTATGCTGGCTGTGTCCGTGGCTACCAGCGCCATGACCACCCAGATCAAGCGCCAGGGCAGCCTCCGGGTGGAGGCGGAGCGGGAAAAAACCCGCAGCAATTTGCTGCGGGCGGTATCCCACGATCTGCGGACGCCGCTGACCTCCATTCTGGGTGCCAGTTCGGCCCTGGCCGACGATGACGGACGGCTGACAGAGCCAGAACGGCGGCAGCTGGCCAGGGAAATCGGTGAGGATGCCCAATGGCTGATCCGCATGGTGGAAAATCTCCTGTCGGTAACCCGAATGGATGATGGTACCAGCGAGGCCCGGCTGCAAAAGCAGGTGGAGGTGGCCGAAGAGGTGGTCAGCGCCGCCGTGGACCGGCTTCATAAACGGTTTCCTCAGCAGGATGTGACCGTTTCTGTACCGGACGAGTTGCTGATGGTGGCCATGGACGCCATGCTCATTGAACAGGTATTGATTAACCTGTTGGAAAATGCAATTTTACATGGCAAAAATGCCACCCACATTGACTTGATTCTGGAACGCCGGGGAGAATTGGCGGTGTTCCGGGTGGAGGATGACGGCTGCGGCATGGAGCCGGCCATTCTGGACCGGCTCTTTGAACAGTCGATTCCCCATGACGACCGGGAACGCAGCGACAGCCGCCGCAGCCTGGGCATTGGCCTGAGCGTTTGCAATACCATCATCCGGGCCCATGGAGGCCGAATGACCGCCTATAACCGCCCCAAGGGCGGCGCGGCGGTGGAGTTTACCCTACCCTTGGAGGACGAAACCGTATGACAGTGAAACCAAAGATTCTGATTATTGAGGACGAGCCCAACATTGCCAGCTTTATGAGTACCATTCTTTCCGCCAACGACTATACGGTGCTGCGCTCTGTCAGCGGCGCCGACGGTCTGATGATGGCGTCATCCCATTGCCCGGATGTGATTCTGCTGGACCTGGGTCTGCCGGATATGGACGGTAAGGAGATTATCCGCAATATCCGCCAGTGGTCGCAGATGCCCATTATTGTGGTGTCGGCCCGGACCCGGGAATATGATAAGGTGGAGGCGCTGGATATGGGCGCCGACGACTATGTGACGAAACCCTTCGGCACCAGTGAGCTGCTGGCCCGGGTGCGGACGGCTCTGCGCCATGCCCGCAGCAGCAGTTTGGAGGGAGCGATGGCCCAGACGGGCAAATTCACCGCCGGGCCCCTGGTGGTGGACTTCGACAAGCACCATGTCTATGTAGATGGGCGGGACGCCAAGCTGACCCAGAATGAATTCCGCATTGTGGCCCTGCTGGCCAAGCACGCCGGGCGGGTGCTCACCTACGATATGCTGCTGAAAGCCGTATGGGGACCCAACGGCAGCAGCGACAACCAGATTCTCCGGGTGAACATGGCCAATATCCGCCGGAAAATTGAGGAAAATCCCGGCAAACCCCAGTTTATTTTCACCGAGATAGGCGTGGGCTACCGAATGGTGGAGGGTGATTGAAAAAGTAGACAAGTGTCCATAATAAAAGGACAAAAACAGGGCGAATGACCACCGTGCATACAACAGTTTTATTAGAACTCCATACAAAAATTTTATAAACTTTTTTTCAATTTGTGCAGAATTTTTCTGTGATATCTGTTATGATATACAAGTGGAATATTGATCTAAAATTTGAAATTGTGTTTGGAAAGGATATTCGAACGTATGCGTAGAACGAAAATTATCTGCACCATGGGCCCTGCCTGCAGCAATGAGGAGACCCTCGAGAAGATGGTGCGCAGCGGCATGAACGTCGCCCGCCTCAATTTCTCCCACGGTGATTATGAAGAGCACGGCGGCCGCATTCAGCTGATCCGCACGGTCCGGGAGCGGCTGAATGTGCCCCTGGCCATGATGTTGGATACCAAGGGTCCCGAAATCCGTCTCAGGGAGTTTGTGGACGGCCGGGCCACCCTGGAGGACGGAAAGCCCTTCGTCCTGACCATTGAGGACGTGGAAGGCACCTCTGAGCGGGCGTCCATCACCTACCGGGATCTGCCCAAGGACCTCAAGGGCGGCGAGCGCATCCTCATCGATGACGGCAAGCTGGAACTGCGGGTTGATCACTGCACCGAGTCCGAGGTCCACTGCGTGGTGGTCCACGGCGGTATTGTCCGGAACCGTAAGTCCATCAACATCCCCCATTCCCGCCTGTCCCTGCCCTATCTGAGCGAGCAGGACAAGAACGACATCCTGTTTGGCATTCAGCAGGACGTGGACTACATCGCCGCATCCTTTACCCGCAACAAGGAGGATGTCATTTCGCTGCGGAAGTTCCTGGACTACCATGGCGGTCACGATATCAAGATTATCTCCAAGATTGAGAACATCGAGGGCGTGGAGAACTTCAACGAGATTCTCCGGGAGTCCGACGGTATCATGGTGGCCCGCGGCGACATGGGCGTGGAAATCGAGTTTGAGCGCCTGCCCGGCCTCCAGAAGCGCTTTATCCGCCGCTGCAACCAGGCCGGTAAGATTGTTATTACCGCCACCCAAATGCTGGATTCCATGATGACCAGCGCCAGCCCCACCCGTGCCGAGATCACCGACGTGGCAAACGCCGTGTTCGACGGCACCAGTGCCGTTATGCTGTCCGGCGAGACCGCTGCCGGCAAGTATCCCGTGGAGGCTGTCCAGGTCATGGCCAAGATTGCCACCCAGGCCGAGAAGGACGCCTTTGACATGCTGGCCAACCGCAAGATCCGCTTTGACCTGGAGTTGGCCGACAAGACCAATGCCGTCTGTGACGCTGCCTGCACCATGGCGATGGACGTCCATGCCAAGGCCATCATTGTGGTGACCAAGTACGGCCACACGGCCCATCGGATGTCCAAGTTCCGTCCCTTTATGCCCATTGTGGCCGCTACCCATGTGGAGAAGACATACCATCAGATGGGTATGAACTGGGGCGTGTTCCCGGTGCTGGCTCAGCCCCAGAAGAACTCCGACGATCTGATGCGCCACGCCATCGACTGCGCCAAGCAGATCGACATGGTAACCAACGGCGATCTGGTGGTTATCGCCGCCGGTGTCCCCGTGGATACTCCGGGCTCCACCAACCTGCTGAAGGTGGAAGTGGTCGGCGAAAGACGCTGAGTATCCCATTCCAACTGCATAAAAAATCGCCTCCGACAGAAGTCAGAGGCGATTTTTCTATGTTCAGATTAAGCCCTGAACCAGAATTACCAGTACCAGAATGGGCAGGATGAATTGGAAATAGAGCTTGAAGCACCGGGACATTTTCAACCCCGTGCCGGTATTACATTCGGCCAGATACTTGTCAAAGCCCCAGCCCAATTTACTGACGCAGAACAGCAGATACACCAGGGAACCCAGGGGCAGCAGCAGATTGCTGACCACAAAGTCCTCAAACGTTTGGATATCGGCCATGCCGAACGGTTGAATGCTGCTCCAGATGTTATAGCCCAAGGTACAGGGCAGACTCAGCAGAAAAACGGCCACCAGATGAATGGTCACGGCCTTTTTGCGGCTCCATCCAAAGTTGTCAATGGCGCTGGACAGGAGATTTTCAAAGACCGCAATGATGGTGGTAAAGCTGGCAAAGGTCATAAAGAGGAAGAACAGCGCACCCCAAACACGGCCGCCGGTCATGTTCAGGAACACATTGGGCAACGTCTGAAAAATCAGGGGAGGACCGCTGTCCGGCTTGACGTTGAAGGCAAAGCAGGCGGGGAAAATGATCAGACCGGACATAATGGCAACAAAGGTATCCAGTACGCAGATGCGGACGGCCTCGCCAGTGAGGCTGTGCTCCCGGCTCATAAAGCTGCCGAAAATCTCAATGGCGGCAATGCCCAGGCTCAGGGTGAAAAACGCCTGATTCATGGCGGCGGTGATGACATTGCCCAGACCGACCTCCATAGCCCGGTCAAAGTCGGGCAGCAGATAGAACTTCAGGCCCTCGCCGGTGTCGTCCAGCAGAATGGAGTTGACGGCCAGAATAACGATCAGCGCCAGCAGGGCCAGCATCATCCACTTGGAAATCCGCTCCAATCCCTTCTGAATGCCGAAGGAGCAGACGATAAACCCAGTCACTACAATGATGGCCATGTAAAGAACCATCTCCGAGGGATTGCCCAGCATGGCATTGAACACGCCGTCCACAGCGGCGGTGTCCATGGAAGCGGTGAACTGCCCTGTCAAAAACTTGAGGAAGTATCCCAGCATCCATCCGGCCACAGTGGTATAGTACATCATCAGAATCAGGCAGCCCAGGACGCACACCCAGCCGTGGATGTGCCATTTGCTGCCCTTGGGCTCCAACGCCTTGTAGCCCTGAACGGCGCTTTTGCGGCTGGCCCGGCCTACGGCCAGCTCCATGGTCAGCACCGGGACACCCATGATGACCAGAAACAGCAAGTAGAACAGTACAAAGACGCCGCCGCCGTTGGCGCCGGTCACATAGGGGAATTTCCACACGTTGCCGATGCCGATGGCACATCCGGCACTGACCAGCAGAAATCCCAGCCGGGATTGAAAGTTTTCTCGTTTCATCTTTTGTGTTTTCTCCTTTTTTACACCAATGTATTACATTGACAGTAGCCCATTTATGGTATCGAAAAAATATGGCCCTGTCAAGCGCTGCCGCTTGCCCGGGGAGGAAAACCGCAGTATAATAAAAAGAATCCTGTAAAAGCGACCAAAGGAGCAGACTATGACCTTTGCAGACTTTCGGGCGCAGCTGGCGCCGGACCTCAACGAACAGCAGGCCGCCGCCGTGGAGACCCACCGGGGGCCGGTGCTGCTGCTGGCCGTACCGGGCAGCGGCAAGACCACGGCGCTGGTCACGCGCATTGCCTGTTTGATTTATGTGTATGGCGTCCATCCGTCCAACATTTTGACCATGACCTATACGGTGGCTTCCTCCAAGGACATGCGGGAACGGTTTGCCGCCCGGTTCGGGGATGAACTGGCGGCACAGCTGGCATTCCGTACCATTAACGGCCTGTGCCATACGGTCATCCGCCAGTATGAGCGGATGCTGGGGCGGCAGGCATTCTCTTTGCTGGAGCCAGGCCCCCAGGCGGCGCTGCTGGGGCAGCTGTGTCGGGAACAGACAGGGGAATTTGCCAACGAAAACACCGTCAAGGCATTGCAGACCGCCATCACCTACATCAAAAATTCCATGACCGACCCGGAGGACTTCGACGACGGGGAATTGGAGGGTGTGGAGTTTCCCGCGCTGTACCGCCGGTACAACCAGGTTTTGCGGGAACAGTGCCGCATGGACTACGACGACCAGTTGGTGTATGCCTTTCAGATTCTCAAGCGCTATCCGGCGGTGCTGGAGGTATTTCGTACCCAGTATCCCTATATCCTGGTGGACGAGGCCCAGGACACCTCCCGCATTCAGCACGCCATTCTGGACCTGCTGGCCGGACCGGGAGGCAACCTGTTTTTAGTGGGCGACGAGGACCAATCCATTTACGGCTTCCGGGCCGCCGACCCGTCGGCCCTGGTCCACTTTGAGGATACCCATCCGGGGGCCAAAATCCTGTTTTTGGAGCAGAATTACCGGTCCTTGCCGGATTTGGTCCGGGTAGCCAACCGGTTTATTGCCCAGAACAAAAGCCGCCGGGAAAAGAACATGGCGGCGGTCCGGGACGGCGGGGCCATTCTCAAGGCTATCACCGTGGCCGACCGGGACAGCCAGTATGCGCCGCTGCTGGAGCTGGCGGCGGAATTGCCGTCGGATACGGCGGTGCTGTACCGGGACAACGACAGCGCCTTGCCCCTTATTGACCGGCTGGAACGGCAAGGACTGCCGTATCGGTGCCGTCAGGTGGATTGCGGCTTTTTCACCCACCGGATTTTGCGGGATGTGACCGATATCATCCATCTGTCGCAGGACCCGGAGGACGGGGACGCCTTTTTGCGGATTTATTTCAAACTGGGCGCGGGTATCTCCAAGCAGAACGCCGAAGCGGCGGTGCGGGCCTGCCGGGGCACCGGAACGCTGCCCGTATCCTATCTGGCTGACAG
This sequence comes from Candidatus Avoscillospira avistercoris, assembly GCA_018716875.1. Classification (GTDB taxonomy): domain Bacteria; phylum Bacillota; class Clostridia; order Oscillospirales; family Oscillospiraceae; genus Avoscillospira_A; species Avoscillospira_A avistercoris. The sequence goes on along the minus strand of DVJJ01000053.1, from coordinate 3,121 downwards.
TAATTTGGGCAGCCAGTGGATGCGCCGCCAGTGCCGCAATCTGGCGGTCCACTGGGAATCCTTGACCACCGATGAAGGAGAGACGGCCATTCGCCGCATTCAGAATGCCATGGGCTATGGCGATTATTTGACCCAGCGGGGGGCCGACACGGGAAAGCTGGATATTCTGGCGTCCTTGGGTTCGGCGGAGCCGTCGGCTCCGGCGCTGCTCCAACGTCTGTCTGTCCTGCGGGAGATTATCCGCCAGGGTGGGGGAGAGCGGGGTCTGATTCTGTCCACCATCCATTCCAGCAAGGGACTGGAGTATGACCGGGTGATTCTGCTGGATGTGGCCGACGGCCTGCTGCCCCGGCTGCCCAGGGAAAACCAGTCCGAGGCCCAGGCAGCAGCAGATTTGGAGGAAGAACGGCGTCTGTTCTATGTAGCCATGACACGGGCTAAAAACGAGCTGGATGTGTTCCGGTTCCGCAGCGCCGATTTGGCGTCGTCCTTTTCCGAGGAGCTGTTTGCCCCCGACGACAGCCAGTACCAGGCCGGTGTGGCCGTCCACCATCTAATCTACGGCCCCGGCACCGTCACCGACCGGCAGGGCGGCATTGTCTCCGTCACCTTTACCACCGGCGAGACCCGGCGGTTTTTGCTGTCGGCGGCCTTGCAGGCCCGGCAGCTGGCGGTGCGGGCGTCGTAAAAGGGAAAAAATCCGTTTGATTTCTTGCTATTTTTTGCATGGATTGGTATACTAACGGTAACTGATTTTTTGTGGAGGAATTACCTGTGAGTGAAGCGAACAAGGGCAAATTTTACATTACAACGCCCATCTATTATCCGTCCGACCGTCTGCACATCGGACACACCTATTGCACCGTCGCCACCGATACCATGGCCCGCTACAAGCGGATGCAGGGCTATGACGTCATGTTCCTGACCGGCACCGACGAGCACGGCCAGAAAATCGAGGACAAGGCGCGGGAGGCCGGTAAGACCCCCCAGCAGTTTGTCGATGATATTGTCACCGGTCCCCGTGGCGTGCTGGACCTGTGGAAGCTGATGAACATATCCAATGACCGGTTTATCCGCACCACCGACGACTATCATGTGGCCGCCATTCAGAAGATTTTTAAGAAAATGTATGAAAACGGCGACATCTACAAGGGCAAGTACACCGGTAAATACTGCAAGCCCTGTGAGTCCTTCTGGACCGAGAGCCAGCTGGTGGATGGCAAGTGCCCCGACTGCGGCCGCGAGGTCCAGGACGCTGAGGAAGAAGCCTACTTCTTCCGGCTTTCCAAGTACGCCGATAAGATTCAGGACTTGCTGGAAAACACCGATTTTCTCGAGCCCCGGTCCCGCGTCCATGAGATGGTGAACAACTTCATCAAGCCCGGTCTGGAGGACCTGTGCGTGTCCCGTACCTCCTTCACCTGGGGCGTGCCCGTGGACTTCGACCCCGGCCATGTGGTCTATGTGTGGATTGACGCCCTGTTCAACTACACCACCGCCCTGGGCCTGTTCAACGACAAATACAACGATTATGATAAGTTCTGGCCCGCTGATGTCCACTTTGTGGGCAAGGAAATTGTCCGGTTCCACTCCATCATCTGGCCTGCCATGCTGATGAGCATGGGTATGCCTCTGCCCAAAAAGGTCTTCGGCCACGGCTGGCTCCTGCTGGACGGCGGCAAGATGTCCAAGTCTAAAGGCAATGTGGTGGACCCCTATATTCTGGCCGAGATGTTCGGCGTGGACGCCTTGCGGTTCTTCCTGCTGCGGACATTCCCCTTCGGTTCCGACGGCAATTTCTCCAATGAGCTGCTGATTCAGACCATCAACACGGACCTGGCTAACGACTTGGGTAATATCGTTAGCCGTACCGTGGCCATGGCGCAGAAGTATTTCGGCGGCATGCTGCCCGCTGAGCAGGTGGCCGACGACGCTTTGGATGCCAACTTGATTGAAATGGTATCCGGTCTGCGGGACCGTTACGAGGCCCAGATGGAGAAGTACGCCTTCCAGAACGCGCTGTCTGAGGTGTTCAACGTCATTTCCCGCGCCAACAAGTATATTGACGAGAATGCCCCCTGGGTCCTGGCCCGCGACGAGGCCAACAAGCCGAGACTGGCCCGCGTGCTGTACAACCTGCTGGAGACCATCCGCATTTGCGGTGCGCTGCTGCTGCCCTTTATGCCCGCCACCTCCGCCGAGATTATGAAGCGCATCGGCGCCGACCGGTACGATTGGGACAGCCTGAACCAGTACGGTCTGCTGTCCGCCGCGGCCACCGTCACTGACGGCCCCAACCTGTTCCCCCGTGTGGATATGGACAAGGCCCTGACGGAGCTGGAGGAGGCCGAAGCCGCTGCCCGCAAGGCCGCGCTGCCCGCCCTGGAGATTGAGCCTTACGCCGAGGAGCATGTGGACTTTGACACCTTCTGCAAGAGCGATCTGCGGGCCGTCAAGGTCAGGGACTGCCAGCCGGTGAAGAAGTCCAATAAGCTGCTGAAGTTCACCCTGGATGACGGCACCGGTACCGACCGGCAGATTCTCTCCGGTATTGCCATGTATTACAAGCCCGAGGACCTCATTGGCAAAACGCTGGTGGCGATTACCAACCTGCCTCCCAGAAAGATGATGGGCCAGGAAAGTCAGGGTATGCTGCTTTCCGCCGTCCACACCGAGCAAGGCGAGGAAAAGCTGAACCTGATTATGGTCAGCGACGCCATCCCCGCCGGTGCGAAGCTGTGCTGAGAGTGTGAAATCATGTAAAAATGCCCCGGATTCTCTAGGGAATCCGGGGCAAAGCTATATTAATACAAAATAAATGAAACGCAAAAATACAAAGGAGCCACCTGTGCGGTGGCTCCTTTGGTATCAGGTTCGTTGCCGACGGTACGTTTCTCGGTACATAGCTTGTGGCTATTCCAGTGATTATCTCCATGCAAAGCATGAAACGCAACTGGCGTCTCCCAATCCTTCAACCATAGTATAGCATATGGCATTTCTTGTGTCAATATGCGTACCTAGGGCATATATTTTACGTCAAATCGACCGGGCTGCTGCAACAGACCGTCATAGCAATGGTACTTTAAGGTACTAAAAATATTATATTTGCTTTGCGTATACC
>DVJJ01000052.1 GCA_018716875.1 Candidatus Avoscillospira avistercoris | reverse complement strand
GTCTATAATGCAGGCATAACGGAACAACCAATGGACCAGTACATACAGTTCTAAGCGTTCCCGTTTTAATTCAGAAATGGAGGAGTCTGTAATGAATGATTTGGTTCTCAAATCGATTGACAAGATCGTGAGCGGCGATATCCAAAAAGGCATCATTCCTGGTGACACCATCGTTGTACGGGATGGAAAGATTGCGCAGATTGGATTTGAGAAAGACCTGGACCTGAGCGGCATCGAAACCATTGTGGATGTGGATGGTCAGATTGTCTGCCCCGGCTTCATCGACTGCCATATTCACAACACGCTGGATGACTATGCGCCCCAGCGCGGCGCGGTGGGCTGCTATGCCGACGCGCTGTACAGCGGTACGACCTCCATGATTTCTGAAGGCGAGCAGGGACCGGGCTGGCCCAGATTTTATGACGACCCCATCGGCTGCAAGGCGGCGGCGATTCTGTCCAAGCGCGTGTTTGACCGGTTCCGTCCGGGTGGTGCGCTGAAATTCCACGGCGGCGCATTGGTGCTGGTGCACGGCCTGACCGAGCAGGACTTCAAGGAAATGCACGATGCTGGTGTCTGGCTGATTGCAGAAATCGGCGGCGGCGGTCTGTCGGACCCGGCGGAAGTGGCGCCCATGCTGGAATGGGCCAGAAAATACGACTTTTTCTATTCGGTGCATCTGGCGCCGCCGTCCATTCCCGGTTCTTCCTGGGTTACCTCCGAGGAAATCCTGAAACTCCGGCCCAATAAGGTGGCGCATACCAACGGCGGTTCCACGGCGGTTTCCTTTGACCACATCGAGCGGCTGATGGACGAGAGTGATATCCCGCTGGAGCTGGTGGTGAACGGCAACTTTGTGAATTTCAATAAGATGATGCGCCATATGGACCGGAAGAATGAGCTGCATCGGATGGTGTTCGGCAGCGACGCACCGACGGGACAGGCCTCCCTGCCTGGGGCAATCAACCGGGCCATCGTCAAGGCGTCCGCTTTGAATGAAGTGCCCGCATGGAAGTGCATTGCCATGGCCACCGGTAATGCGGCGGACCTCTACGGTCTCAACACCGGCAAGATTGAAGTGGGACGCGAAGCGGACCTGCAAGTGATTGACTGCCCCCCTGGCTCCTGCGGCACGGATGCCCTGAAGGCCATTGAGTGCGGCGATCCCTTTGGCAATTCCATGGTCATCGTCGACGGACGGATTATCGCATACCGCGGAAAGGATTCCCGTCCCACGGCACGGTACTGCTTCGTCAACGGCGAAAAGGACTTTGTCTCCGGCATTACGGAGCACCTGTTCTTCCCGCCCCAACCGGGCAGACATTATGAGGGACTCAGCGCCCAAACGACATTCAGACAGAAGTAAGCATTGGTGTAAACTGACAAAGTCCCGGAACGGCCTTTGTCAGTTTATGCTATCGGCAAGCCTGCGGCGGAACGATTCCGCAAGGCGTAATGGGAGGGAAAACAGTGGCTTCGGTTTTCATCAAAAATGCACGGGCCATCGTGACCGTGGACGATCAGGACAGGGTGCTGTACAACAGCAACCTGTTGATTGAAGATGGCGTGATCACCTATATCGGACAGGAAGAAAAACAGGCGGAGCGGGTCATTGACGCCAGTAACTGTTTTGTATATCCCGGTCTGATCAATACGCACCATCATCTGTATCAGACCTTTACACGTAATTTGCCGCAGGTGCAGAACATGGAACTGTTCCCCTGGCTGGTGGCGCTGTATGAAATCTGGCGGGGATTGAACCCGGAATGCATCTATTACAGCAGCCTGACCGGTATGGGAGAGCTGGCGCGGTACGGATGCACGACCTGCATGGACCATCACTATGTATTTCCGCAGGTGGGGTCTGAGGAGTTTATTGATATGCAGTTTGACGCTGCCGCCGCGCTGGGACTGCGGTTCCACGCCACACGGGGCAGCATGTCCCGCGGAAAATCCGACGGCGGCTTGCCGCCGGATGATCTGGTGCAGCCGGTGGACCGGATTTTGCAGGATTGTGAGCGGCTGGTCAAAAAATACCATGACAACCGCCCGCTTTCCATGCGTCAGGTTTCACTGGCGCCGTGTTCGCCCTTCAGCGTGACCACGGAACTACTGAAAGAAACGGCAGTACTGGCCAGAAGTCTCGGGGTCCGTATGCACACACATCTTTGTGAGACCAAGGATGAAGAGCAGTTCTGTCTGGAGGTGCTGGGCAAACGGCCGTTGGAGTACATGATGGACTGCGGCTGGATTGGCAGCGACGTCTGGTTTGCCCACGGCATCTACTTCAATGACCAGGAGCTGCAAATTCTGGCGGACACCCAGGCGGGTATTGCCCATTGCCCTGTTTCCAATATGAAACTGGCGTCGGGCGTCTGCCGCATTCCGGACATGCTGCGGCTGGGTGTTCCGGTGGGACTGGCTGTGGACGGCTCGGCATCCAATGACGGGTCCAACCTTCTGGCGGAAATCCGCAGCGCCTATCTGGTCCATCGTCTGACCTACAGTACCCAGGCGCCCACGGGCTACGATTTACTGAAAATGGCCACCCGCGGCGGCGCCAAAGTCCTGGGCCGGGATGACATCGGCCAGTTGGCGGTGGGAAAAGCAGGAGACCTGTTTATGGTGGACGTGTCCGCTCTGGACCTGGTCGGCGCGTTGCTGGACCCCGGCTGTCTGTTTGGAACGGTGGGATATACGAAGCCGGCAAGTTATGTGCTGGTCGGCGGCAACGTTGTGGTAGAGGATGGCCGGTTGACGCAGATTGACGAAACGGCTGTCAGCAGAACGGCCGAAACGGTTATGAAGGACTTTTTGCATCGTGGAGGGGCTGCGGTATGCTGAGACCCATCAACCGAATGACCTGGCAGGAGATTGCAGAGCTGGACCGGTCACGGCTGGCCTATGTGCTGCCGATCTCCTCCACAGAACAGCACGGCAGGCAGCTGCCGGTGGGAACCGATGATCTGATTTTGCAGACCTCCCTGGAAGCTGTCGCCAAGGAATTGACGACCTCAACGCTGTTTTTGCAGCTGCCGGCCATTGCCTACGGCAACAGCTTTGAACATTTGGACTTCCCAGGCACCATGACGCTGCGCACGGAAACCATGCTGCGAATTTTGGAGGACCTGCTGTACTGCATGCAGCAGCATCAGGTCCGGTATCTGGTGATCATCAATTCCCACGGCGGCAATACGCCGATTTTCCGGGCCATGTCCCAGGAGTGGAAACAGAGATTCCAGATTGAGATTTTTCATGTGGATTACTTCGGTTCGGATTTCTTTGCGGGGTCCCAGCCCATCTTCCAGACACCGGTTGCACAGGACATTCACGCAGGCGAAATTGAAACCTCCTATCTGCAAGCCGTACTGCCGGAAGTGGTCAAGACCCAGTGGATTGGGCCGGAATGGGACGTGTTGGTTCAGCTGGAGGACTACGACGACGGATGGACCACACAGAAACTCTCACCGGGTAACGGTATGCTGGGCGCAGCATCCTGTGCGAATGAACAAAAAGGCGAACGGCTGCGTTCCTACATGGTGCAGAAACTGCGGAAGTATTTGGAACGGATCGATCAGAGAATCCGGGAAGAAGCCCCGTAAGGCAATAAAATACAGCCTACAGCGGCAATTATGGGCTGTAGGCTGTACGAAAAGTATACGGCAGAGTGCTGGAAAATACAGTCTGGTCATATTGACGGAACGGTAAAATGGCGCAAAGGTCCAAGGAGAAAAACTTGTCCATTTATGTGAAAATAAACAATGAAACACACGGAAAATGTGAAAGTGATCGAATTGGGCAAGGGAAAGCAACAGGCTTTATGCAATGCGTATAAAGTGTGTCGTGTCAAACCCGATAGGGTAAATTTTTGCGTCGCAAAACCTATTGCATTTGCTGTAAATAGGAATACAATAAAGACATTCAGACGGTATTTTTGCATGGTGCGATTGTGAGGGACACACCGTTTCTGTTGCAGAAATCCACAAAGGACGATGGGATATCGGAGTCTGTGATAATGTGTGAAAAATTTTGCACATTGGACAGCGCAATGTACGATCTTCTCATGAATTTACTGCTGTCAGCCATGAGAACTTGCTGCTTGTAATGCTGGATCAGGCAACGTTTGATTGCATATTCATCCAGGGAGTTGGTAGTGATGACGCCGTCTTCCGAGATAAAAGCGAAGCCCAGGAAAACGGTTTTGAAGTACATGGAACGCAGCAGGTCATTGCATAGGGGCCCGGAAGCGGCCTGCGTTGCCTTGTTGACATTTCCACCGAGGCAGATGACCTCAATGTTGGGAAATCGTGTCAGCTGCATGGCGGTCCGCAGGGAACACGTTGTGACAATCAGTTGGATATTGCGGGGTAGAAATTCCACAATGCAAGAAGTTGTGGAGCTGTCATCCAAAAAAATGGTATCCCCCGACTGAATCAGTTCCACAGCTTTTTTGGCAATGGCACGCTTTTGAGGAATGTACAGAGCGGAGCGGGTTTCCAAATCGATGCCGTCCATATAATGGGCGACCGGCAGCATGGCGCCGCCGCGGGTTCGGATGGCCTTGCCGGCACTGACCAGGGTGTTGATGTCCCGGCGAATGGTCATTTCCGAGACTTGGAGCGTCTGGCTCAGTTCTGCAATATCAACGGAGCCATGCAGATAGAGTGCAACTTCTACCTCGTGCAATCGGGTGGTTTTGTTCATGCTATCAGCCTCACTTTGACTTCAGTATACCATAGAAAAAAATGAAATGAAACAGGAGAGTGTACCGATGTGTCAGACTATGACCGAACGAATCGCGGGCTGTCTGTACGGCGCGGCCTACGGCGATTCCCTGGGAGCGCCGACGGAGAACAGAACACGGGAACAGATTTTTGCAAAATGGGGCTATGTAGACAAGCTCCTGGACCCACCCATGGATGTGTTTGCCAGGGGCAACCGGGCCGGTCAGGTGACGGATGATTTCAGCATGGCTTACACGGCAATACAAACCATTTTGCATGCGGACGGCCGGGTGAACGATACGGTGGCCAAAGAGGCCCTGCTGGCATGGGGCAGCGATGAACGGATGCTGACCCAGTTCGCGGGCCCCACCTCCCAACGATTTATCCGTCAGCTGCAAGGGATTGAACCGACGGGGGAAACGCGGTTTGAACCGGTGAATGTCAATCGGTGCGCCTCCAATGGCGGCGCCATGAAGATTGGACCGGTGGCGTGTTTTGCCAAGGAACGCATGGAAGACGCGCTGGAGCTGGCCCGGATTATCTGCTTTCCAACCCACGGAAACGCACAGGCCATGTCGGCGGCGGCGGCGGTGGCGGCGGCAGTTTCCACTGCCTTGGGCGGCGCTTCACTGACGGACATTCTGGAGGCGGCAGTCACCGGAGCCGCATGGGGCGAGCAGGTGGGACGAACCGGCGCTACTACGGCAGGCCCCTCGGTGGTCAAGCGTCTGCGGTTCGCCATCTCCCTGGGACTGGATGCCGAAACTCTCAGCGATGCCATGGATACCCTGCGGGCCTATTTCGATTGCAGCGGCATGGCCGCAGATTCTGTTCCTGTTTCCTTTGGCCTGATGGCCGCGTCTGGCGGCCAGCTGGTACCGGCGGTGGCGGCAGCGGCCAACATCGGAAACGATACCGATACCATTGCAACCATCATCGGCGCGGTACTGGGTGCTCATCAGGGCGTGGCAGTGCTGCCGGAGGAAGTGCTCCAAACGATTGATGAGGCAAATGGATACGATTTGCGTGGCCTTGCCCATCAAATCTACCAGACAGAAGTAAAACTGGAATCGGGGGATGTAAAATGACGTATGAAAAAATTCTTGGCTGCCTGATTGGCGGCGCGGCAGGTGACGCCATGGGCGCGGCTACAGAAATCCGGACGAGAGAGCAGATTAAAGACTTTTTCGGCAGCTATGTCACGGAATTTTTGACGCCGCCTGACGATACCTTCGCCCGCGGGTGCAGCAAGGCGCAGATCACCGACGACTTCAGCATTGCCTACCTGAACTGCTGCGCCATCGCGGCCAACGGCGGCGTGGCCACGGAAGAGGTGGCCAAGAAAGCGCTGATCGATTGGTTTGGGGTACCGGAGTATTCCAGATTTGCCGGACCTACCACGCGGGCAGCGATAGAAAAACTGATGGGTCTGACAGCAGAGAATAAACTGGCAGAGAAGTTTGAACCGGCGGTAGACAATGCCAAGGGCACCAACGGCGCGGCCATGAAAGCCGCCCCCATTGCATTGTTTTCCAGCGGTGATGTGGACCGCGCCATTGGCGACACGGTTACCATGTGCCGGATTACCCACAACAACAATGTGGCACTGTCGGGCGCTTGTGCGGTGTCTGCCGCGACGGCGGCGGCGCTGCGGGAATCCGCAACGCTGGCAGATGTGATCGAAGCCGGCATTTATGGCGCGGAGCAGGGCAACCGCATGGGCATTCGCCTGGGCAAGGAAATCTGCGGCCCGTCCATTGCAAAGCGTATCGCCAAGGCGGTGGAATTGGCAATGACAGCAGGTGATATGGACTGCGCCATGGAAGCCATTGGCAGCCACATCGGCAGCGGCTTGATGGCGGCGGAAGCAGTACCGGCTGTGTTCGGTATTGTGGCGGCGTCCGGCGGGTCAGCCGTGCGGGGTATCTATGGCGGCGTCAATATTGGTGACGATACGGATACGGTGGCCACCATGGTGGGCGGTATTTTGGGCGCGCTGGAAGGTGCTGGCGGGTTCCCGGCAAACTATTTGGAGCAGCTCCACCGCCACAACCACATTGACCTGAAGAAACTGGCCGACGAGATCTGGTCCCTGTACCACAAGAATTGAGGAGGATGGACATCATGTACAATAAAGTTTTAGGCAGCCTGCTGGGCGCTGCGGTGGGCGATGCCATGGGAGCCGCCACGGAGACGCGGAACCGCAAGCAGATCGCAGAGCTGTTCGGCGGATACGTTACGGAGTTCAAGACGCCGCCCATGGATACCTTTGCCCGGGGCAGCCGTGCAGGCGAGATCACCGATGATTTCAGTGTGGCGTATATCACCTTGCAGGAAGCGGTTGCCGCAGGAAAGCTGGACAAGCCGGTGGCCAGAGAAGCACTGCTGAAATGGGCGGCCATTCCCAAGTACTTCGACCGGTTTGCCGGTCCCACCACCAGAGCCAGCGTGGCGCTGCTGCAGGGCAATGTGCCTCCGGCCGATGTCTTTGTACCGGTGAACGACAATGAAAAGGCCACCAACGGCGCGGCCATGAAAGCCGCCCCCATTGCGCTGCTGGCCCATGGCGATGTGGATCAGGCCATTCAGTTGGCGATTACCGCGGCCAAACTGACACATAATAACAATATTGCCCTGTCCGGCGCCGCAGCCGTCGCCGCCGCAACGGCTGCGGCTATGGGAGAAAACGCCGATCTCTTCGATGTTGTACGGGCCTCTATTTACGGTGCCCGGCGCGGTGATGAGATTGGACGCAGCGTCGGTAATCTGGTGGCGGGTGCTTCCATGGAAACGAGAATCCGTTGGGCCGTTTCCATCGCCTTGAACGCACCAGACCTGGATACGGCCATTGATGAACTGGCCGACTATATCGGCAGCGGCCTGATGGCGGTAGAAGCTGTCCCGGCGGCCATTGGACTGTGTGTGGCGGCCAAGGGCAAAACCGTTGACGGTATCTGCGCCGCGGTCAATATCGGCAACGATACGGATACGGTGGCGACCATGGTCGGCGGTATCCTGGGCGCACTGAACGGCGTGGACTCCATGCCGCAGGACTATCTGACCGTCATCGAGCGGGAGAATACGCTGGGTCTGGAGGACCTGGCACGGAAAATTGTGGAGTTTCCCAACCATGGATAATCCGGCAAAAATCATTATGATCGGCTCCGGCTGCATCGACGAATACTATGAACTGGACTATGTACCGGCACTGGGCGAAAAAACTTGCTGCAAACCAGTGGGAAAAATCGTCGGTGGCATGATCGGCAATGCGGCGGCTGTGGCGGCCTCCTACGGCATGGACGTATATTTGATGGACCGAGTCAACCGGAGCGAGGACACCCAGACGGTATTGGAGGACTTCCGGCAAAACGGCGTCAAGCTGGATTTGGTGGAGTTTGACAAGACGCTGCCCGATGTAAAGTGTCTGATCTTCCTGAAGGATGGGGAACGGATCATCTACGTTATTCCCACCCGGAAATCACAGCTGGTACTGACGGAGCAGCAGCTGCGGACCATCGGCGAGGCACAGTATGTGTACACAACGCTGGCGGAGCTGCGATGCTTCCGGGAGCCGGAAGCATCGGTGGCAGCCATGCGGGACGGCGGTGCCAAGCTGGTTCTGGATGTGGAATATATCGAGCAGAGCCAACTGGAACTGGAATGGTATTTGTTACAGGAGGCGGATATCCTGTTTGTCAATGAAGAGGGAGACCGGCAGCTGCGCGAGAAAGTGGGTGAAGACTACCAGGAACGCCTGAAACAGGACACCGTCATTGTGCTGACCAAAGGAAGAGAGGGAAGCGTTGTCTATACAGGCAACACTTGCAGACACGTTGTTCCGGCCTATTCCGTAGAGCCGGTGGATACCACCGGGGCCGGGGATACGTTTAACGCCAGCTTTGTGTATGGACTGTCCAGAGGATGGGACATGCTGCGGTCGGCGCAATTTGCCAGTGCTGCTGCGGCGCGTGCAATCAGCCATTTGGGGGCGAGAAGCGGCGCTGTTACGGTAGATAAAGTTTTGGACTTTATGAATCAACAGAGAGGAGACTAACATCATGAAGAAAAGTTGGAAAAAGATGATCGCGCTTGCTATGGCAACCGTTATGACCATGGGCCTGCTGTCGGGCTGCGGCGGCAAGGAGACGGCGCAGGATGCTGCCACGGACAATGCCGCCGGTTCGGAGATGGCCGCCATGATCATCTCCATTGCCCAGGGCGACCCCTTCCTGACGCTGGCCTATCAAGGCGTGGAACAGCTGGGCGAGGAGTACGGTATCGAGACCAAGATCATTGAGGCCCTGGACAAGTCGGAGTACAGCGAGCAAATCCGCGCCATGGCGGAAGTGGGCGCCAATCCCATTTATGTGGTATGGGACGATTTGGCTGCTGAGGCCGTCAAGATTGCCCCGGAATTTCCCGACACAAAGTTTATCATCGTGGACTGCTATCTCACGGAGGACCTGGACAATGTAAAGACCATTGTTGTCGAGCCGCAGGAGGCCGCGTTTGTGGCCGGTGTTGTGGCGGCCAATACGACCAAGACCAACTATGTCTCCTGGATTGGCAGTGCGGATCAGCCCGTCATCAACAAGTTCCGGGCTGGCTTTGAAGCCGGCGTGGCCTATGCAAACCCTGATGTCCAGTGTGAATCCCTGTATATCGGTGATGCCAATGATCCCAACAAGGGCAGTGAGCTGACCAAGCAGGTCATCGGCAAAGGCGCGGATGTGGTGATGCACTCGGCCAACAAGGCCGGTCTGGGCGTCATCCGTGCCTGTGAAGAAGAGGGCGTCCTGGCCATCGGTGCCGACGAGTGGCAGGGCTCCATCAATGAGGACGTGGTCTTCTGGTCTGCACTGAAGGATATTACCGGCGCTGTGTACCAGGCAGGCAAGAGCGTGCTGGACAACACCTTTGAACCCGGTATGGACGTCTATAACATCAACTCCGGCCTGTCTCTGTATGATGAGCGCGACTATGAGAAGCTGCCGGATGAGACAAAGAAGGTTGTGGATGAGACCATCGAAAAAATGAAGAGCGGCGAAATTGAGGTTCCCTCTGAAGTGCAGTAACCCTTGTTCCGAATGTTCTGATCCGTAAGACACGCAATGATGGCCCTCTCGAGGGATCTCGAGAGGGCCGGTGAGGAGAATGCTGCGATGGAGTATATCTTGGAATTAAAAAACATCAGCAAATACTATGGACTGTTCGCGGCCAACAAGGATATCTCGATGAAGGTCAAAAAGGGAACCGTCCATGCAATTGTCGGCGAAAACGGAGCCGGGAAAAGTACGCTGATGAACATCATTGCCGGTGTCAACCGGCCCAACGGAGGCGAAATCCTGCTCAATGGTACCAGCGTCCAATTTCGAGATGCCAACGATGCCAATCGTGCCGGCATTGGTATGGTGCAGCAGGAATTCATGCTGTTTGACCAGCTGAGTGTTTTGGACAATATCATCATCGGCTATGAGAGTGTACATAAAGGCGCTTTTTTAGACCATAAGACCTGCGAAAAGAAAATTCAGCAGATCTGTGAAGAATATGGCTTCCATTTTGATCTGCACACCCTGGTGCGGGACCTGCCCATTGCGGTACAGCAGCAGGTGGAGATTGTAAAAGTGCTTTACCGAAATGCGGAAATTATCATCCTGGATGAGCCGACGGCGGTTCTGCCGTATCAGGAGGTCCAGGGCCTGTTCAAGGCCATTCGCTACTTGATTCAGCAGGGAAAAACGGTCCTGTTTATCACCCACA
>DVJJ01000051.1 GCA_018716875.1 Candidatus Avoscillospira avistercoris | reverse complement strand
GACAGATAACGGGTCTCCCCATTACAGGTAACCTCCAGCATAATGGATTTCGTCGGCTGGAACAGCTCTTCAAAGGGTACCCAGTGGGAATATGTAACCGTCGTACCCTCTGTGACCGGCACCTGAAACTGTCGCTTCTGCACTACGCCGTCCACATACCAGGCCACATCGCACAGCCGCGGCGTCCCGTCATTGGGCACGTTGGTAAATTGTATCGTAGTCTCAATGGTTTGCTTGCCCGGCATCACGTTATTGGCCCAACGGGTCACTTGCAGCTCCGTTTGGCCCAACGCATGGTCCAGAATCTCCTGGACTTCCGTCTCTGCGGTTTTTACAGCGGCGTCCTCGTGATAGCATACGGCGGTCTCCACGGTTCCGTCGCCGGTGATGGTACTGGCTGCGCTCCACAGCTCCGCCGTATTCACCGTGGCGTCGGTCTCCACGGTCACGGTCCCCTGCTCCACGCTGACCTGGTCATATACGCCGTTTTGCAGCGTCACATCCCGGATGGTCTCTACCGTTCCACCGCCGGACACCACGGCATTACTGCCCTGGACCACCACAGCGGCATCACCAGACGTGGTCAGTTCCACTTCCTCACCGGCCAGAATAATCTCACTGGCAGTGACATTCTCCGTCAAAGCAACGCTGCCGCCATAGCAGACAATGGCGCCGTTGACCTGTACATTGTCCAGCTGGCGCTGTTCCTCTGCTGCGCCGCCCAAGTAGAGATTGCCATCAATGGTCACATCGTGCAGGGAATCGCCCTGATAAACCACGTTGCCTGTCAGGACTGTTTCCGCTTCCGGCTGCTCCGTTTGCACCTGACCGGCCATGTCATAAATCAGGCGAATCAATTCTTGCCGGGTAATGGGTTTCTTGGGGCTCAGCTCTTGGCCGTATCCGCTGACAATGCCCTGCTCAATCAATCCGGCCACGGCTCCGGCGGCCCAAGGCTCCACACTGGCACAATCACTGTAACTGTTGAGCAGCGCTGTGTTGCCCGCCCCAGCGCCGAAACACCGGGAAAGCATAACCATAGCCTCCTGGCGTGTCACCGTATAACCGGGCTTCAACTGGTTGCCGCTGCCCGTCAGAATACCAGCGGCCACAGCCTGGGATACAGCTTCATAATACCAGTCCCCCGGCGCGATATCCACGTAGCCGCGCAAATCTGCCTGCCGTTCCACAGCCAGCAGCCGTGTCAGCATGGTGGCCAGCTCCGCCCGGGTGGCCTGAGCGCTAAGCCGCAAATTCTGTGCGTCAATGATGCCATTCTCCACGCAGAAGTAAACGGCATCGGCAGCCCAATCCGCCGGTGTCTCTGAAAGAGCAGGAGGTTCCTGTTCCTCTTCGGCTGGGGTCTCGCTGCCATCCTCAGAGGGCTTCTCACTCTCTGTGGACTCCTCTTCCGGTGTTGTCTCTGGTTCTTCCGTCCCGGTTTCCGTATTATCTGCCGGGACGGTTTCCGTGTCTCCCGGCGCCGTCTCCTCCGCCGCCGGGACTTCTCCGGTTTCCTGGCCGTTCTCCCCTGTCTCCTGCCCGGCGGTGTTCTCTGCAACCGCTGCCGGAGTCTGCTCCAAGTCCTGAGCCATGACCGGCAGACTGACCTGCATCACGCAGAGAATTGCCAGGACAGCACTGATCAACTTTTTCATATGGTATCCCCTCTCCTGTGGTTTCTCTCATTCTATCACAGACAGATTCCTCCATGCAAGCATAAAAGCGGAGACGCCCAAAAGAGCATCTCCGCTAAAATTACAATCCTTATCCACCCAGGCGGGCAATGTCGCCCACACCGTCCAGAATGAGTCTGGGACGGTAGGGATACTGCTCAATGGTCTCCCGGCTGGTAACGCCGCTGAGCACCAGAATGGAGTCCATGCCGGATTCGATACCGGCGATGACGTCCGTATCCATGCGGTCGCCCACCATGCAGGCCTCGCCGGAATGGACGCCCAGCAGATGCAGACCCGTGCGCATCATCAGAGGGTTGGGCTTGCCGACAAAATAGGCTTTCTTGCCGGTGGTGGCCTCAATGGGCGCCACCAAAGCGCGGCAGGCGGGCAGCAAGCCCGTGTCGGAGGGGCCGGTCAGGTCCGTATTGGTGCCGATGAGCCGGGCGCCGTTCATCACATGGCGCATGGCCTTGGTGATGGTATCGAAATTGTAGTTGACAGTCTCACCAATGACCACATAGTCGGGGTTGACATCATTGGTGGTGATGCCCTTTTCATAGAGGGCATTGTACAGGCCCGGATCCCCCACCACATAGGCGCTGCATCCGGGGGACTGGGTATTGAGGAACTGCGCCGTGGCCATGGCGCTGGTATAAAAATGGCTCTCGTCGATGTCCAAACCCATGCGGGCCAGGCGCATTTGCAGTTCCTTGGGACTGCGGCTGCTGGCATTGGTCAGAAACAGGAACTTTTTATCGTTGCTGACCATCCATTCCACAAATTCCTTGACGCCGGGCAGCAGACGTTCGCCGTGGTAGATGACGCCGTCCATATCGCACAGGAAGCCTTTTTTCTCCTTGAGATTTATCATGATTCCGACCTCGTTTCCGTCTCGTATATGGGTTGTTTTCTACGATAGTATCGTATCACATTCTTATGAAATCCGCAATGTGTTTTCCGTAAAAAAGAAACGCTCTCCGAAGAGAGCGTTTCCATTAAAGATGCAGAATATGCTCCAGTTCCGCCGTGGTGTCCACAATCTGGCGAGCGCCTGCTGCTGTCAGCTCTTCCCGGCTGCGGTAGCCCCAACTACAGGCCACCGGCCAAAAGCCGGAATTGACAGCAAATTCCATGTCGGTATCGCCGTCGCCAAAAAACAGCACTTCCTCCGGCTGGACACCCAGCTCCGCACAAGCCAATTTGCCCGCCGCCGGGTCCGGCTTTAACGGACGGTCGCCGCTGCGCCCCCACACAAAAGCAAAGTCCACCTCCGGAAAATAGTGGTCCATAATCTTCTGAGCCGTCTCCTGGGTCTTATTGGTGATGACGCCCAATTGATAGCCCGCTGCCTGCAGCTTGTGCAGCAGTTCCCGGATGCCGGGAAACAACTCGGTATGGTCCATACAGTGATCCGGATAATAGGAGAGGTAAAAGTCCAGCGCTTTTTGATAGACTTCCTCCCCGGCTGAGGCCGGCACAATTTTACGGAACAGATTTTTGATGCCGTGGCCCACAAAGCCGCGGTAGTCCTCCAACGGATATTCCGGACAGCCGCATCGGCACAGGGCGAGATTCGCACCTGTGCCGATGTCTTTGACCGTATCCAGGAGGGTACCGTCCAGATCAAACAGAACAGCTTTCACCTGGGTATCGCTCATGAATTACACTCCTGCCTTGGCGTTCTTGAGGAACTGGGCCTCGGTGGGCGTGATCTTGGAAACGTAACCATTCAAGGGAACGATCTTGGCGTTGACCGCATCGACGATCCACTCAGCCTGCGGGAAGAAGAACTCGTCGAACTCATAGGGAGGCGTGATCCAGTTCTTGGCGCCCACCACCACAGGAGGTGCATCCAGATAATCGAAGCAGAGATTGCTGATATTCTGGGCCACATCGTTGAGGAAGGAGCCTCTGGCGCAGGCATCGGAAGCCAGAATCACACGGCCGGTCTTCTTGACGGAGGCGATGATATCGGTGTAATCCAGGGGCACCAGAGAAGGCATGTTGATGACGTCGGCTTCCATGCCGTACTTCTCGGACAGCTCCTTGGCGGCATCCAGTGCACGGTACAGGGTAGCACCGATGGTGAGAATGGTCAGGTCCTTGCCGTCACGCACCTTGTTGACGGCACCGGGCTGCCACTCGTACTCCTCCACAGGCACGCCGCCCTCGTGGAACTCCTCGCCCTTGTCGTAGATACGCTGGGACTCGAAGATAATGACGGGATCGGTGCCGTTCAGAGCAGCCTGCATGATACCCTTGGCCTCGTAAGGCGTGGCGGGGAACATGACCTTCAGGCCGGGGATATGGGAGACGATGGCCACCCAGTCCTGAGAGTGCTGAGCACCGTACTTGGCGCCCACGGAGACGCGGAGGACCAGCGGCATCTTCAGGATACCGGCAGACATGGCCTGCCACTTGGACATCTGGTTGAACACTTCGTCACCAGCACGGCCGATGAAGTCGCAGTACATCAGCTCGATGACTGCACGGCCGCCGCACATGGCGTAGCCGACACCGGAACCCACAATGGCTGCCTCGGAGATGGGCGAGTTGAACAGACGGGAGTACGGGATGGACTCCATCATGCCGCGGTAGACTGCATAAGCGCCGCCCCAGTCGCGGACATCTTCGCCGTAAGCGATAAGGGTCGGGTCCTCATAGTACTTGTTGAACATGGGCTCGAAGATGGCGTCACGAATGTTGTAGACCTTCATCTTGGAGACGGGCTGGCCGTTCTTGAAGGCGCTGCGCTCCTTGCCCTGGACCGCCTTCCAGCGGGAGTTCTCCTCCTTGGGGGTATCCACGCGAATCTCGCCCTCGTGGTCCATGGAGCGGACCGTCTGGTTGGAGAACATCAGGTTGGCCACATAGTCGGGCTCCTTGACAAAGTCCACATAGGGAGAAATCTCCTTGTCGGAAGCGGCCTTGCAGATCATGGTCATGCGCTCGGAGGTCTCCTTGAGGATTTCCTCAAACTTGGAGTCCTCGGCCACACCGGCCTCCACCAAGGACTGGCGATACTTGATAATGGGATCATAGCTTCTCCAATCCTCGATCTCCTCCTTGGTACGGTAGGCATTCTGATCGGAGGTGGAGTGGCCCAGCAGACGGTAAGTGACCACATCCAGCAGGACAGGGCCGTCGTTGTTCTTCAGCAGCTCCATCTTGCGCTTGTAGGCGTCGATGACAGCCAGGGGATTCCAGCCGTCGATACGCTCGGCGTGCATCTGGTTGGGGGTGATACCAGCGCCGATACGGGCCAGCAGGTCATAGGCCATGGTCTCGCCGCGGGTCTGGCCGCCCATGCCGTAGGAGTTGTTGAAGACGTTGAAGATGACCGGCAGACCACCCTTCATGCCCTCTTCCCACAGAGTCTTCAGCTGGTCCATGGCGGCAAAGTTGAAGGCTTCCCAAACGGGGCCGCAGCCCAGGGAGGCATCACCGATGTTGCAGACCACAATGCCCTTCTTCTTGTTGACCTTCTTATAGAGGGCCGCACCGGCGGCGATGGTGCCGCTGCCGCCGACGATGGCGTTGTTGGGGTACACGCCAAAGGGCAAGAAGAATGCGTGCATGGAGCCGCCCATGCCATGATGGAAACCAGCTTCGCGGGCGAAGATTTCAGCCAGGGTGCCGTACAGCACGAAGCGGATTGCCAGCTCCTTGACATTGTCGCACTTGCCGAACTTCTCCACAGCCCGCAACGTCTTGCCGCCCAGGAAGTTCTCCATGACGTTCATGAGCTCCTCGTCGCTCATCTTCTCGATGCAGCTGAGGCTCTTGGCCAGAATCTCGGAGTGGCTTCTGTGGGATCCGAAGATATAGTCATCCTTATCCAGCAGATAGGCCTCGCCAACGCAGGAGGCTTCCTGGCCCAGGGACAGGTGGGCAGGGCCGGGATAGGTGGTGTCGATGCCGTTGTAGCTGGCCTGGGTCTTGATCAGGTTCAGCATGTTCTCGAACTCGCGGAGAATGGTGATATCGCGGTAGATGCGGACCAAATCCGCATCGGAGAAGTTGGCGCGCTCCTCGGCGATGGTCTTGTTGTAGGCGCAAACAGGAATGTCCTCAAAGTGGATTTTGCCCGGTGCTCTGGTGGCTACCGGATCGACATACAAAGACTTTGGCATGGAAATTACGATCCTTTCTATTATGGATTCTATTCAGATGGCTTTCATTACCAAGTTACAGCTTGAACAATGCCTCTCGGATGACTTCGCAGACGGTGGGGTGCGGGAAGACAATCTTTTTCAGCTGGGAAGCCGGCAGCTGGGTTTCCAGCATCATGGCCGCGCCATAGATCATCTCCGACGCATAGGGACCAATCATATGGACGCCCACCAGACAATTGCGGTCCAGGTCATAGACCAGCTTACAGAAGCCGTCGCCGTTCATGGTCTCGGCCACATAGCGGCCAGAGTACATCATGGGGGCTTTAACCTCCTGGACTCGCATCCCCTTCTGCTCGGCGCTGGCCTTGGTCTCACCGACAAAGGCCACTTCCGGATTGGTGTAGATGACAGAGGGAACGGCTTCGTACCGCATTTCATCCTTGATGCCCAGCATGTGGTTGACGGCCACCTCGGCCTCCCGATAGGCCGTATGGGCCAGCATCAATTTGCCATTGCAATCGCCGATGGCGTAGACGCCGGGGACGTTGGTGCACAGGTGCCGGTCAGTGACCACCGCGCCGCGCACCGTTTCCACCCCCAGGACCTCCAGACCTACGCCCTCCACATTGGCCCGCCGTCCGGCGGACAGGAGGACTTTACCGCAGGTCAGGGTATGCTTCCCTGCCGCGTCCTCGTAGGTCACGGAATCCTTGCCGATTTCCAGCACCTTGGCCGACAGCTTGAATTCCATGCCCTCTTTCTCATACGTCTTCATCAGCGTTTTGCAGATGTCTGCGTCAGTGGGGCCGGCAATCTTGTCCATCATTTCGATGACCGTCACCTTGACACCCACGGTGGCGAAGTAACAGGCCATTTCCAGACCGATGACACCGCCGCCGATGCAGACCAGACTGTCCGGCAACTCCTGCAAGTCCAAAATCTCCCGGTTGGTCAGGACAAATCCGGACTCCAATCCCTCTTTCAATCCCGTTACAGGCGGGACTGCCGTCACGGAACCGGTGGCAATCACCAGCCGGTCCGCGGCAATCAACTCCTCTCCGGCGTACACCGTAAAGGTTCCGTCTGCGGCGCGGCCCTCAATGCGGGCCGTCGCCGAATATACCTTGATGTTGTGGCTCGACATGGTGACGCCGATGCCGGAAATCAGCGTTTTAATGACTTTATCCTTCCGCTGGACCACCTTGGCATGATCGTACCGGACCTCCCCGGTGAGCACGCCGTAGTCGGCGCCGTGGCGGGCCGCCGCATACTGCTTGGCGCAGTAGAGCAGACTCTTGGTGGGAATACAGCCCTCGTTGACGCAGACGCCTCCAAGGCTTCTCTGTTCGATGACCGCCGCCTTGAGGCCGCCCTGGGCCGCCCGTTCGGCGCAAAGATAACCGCCGGGACCGCCGCCAATCACCACTACATCAAATTTATCCATAGGCATTTCACTCCTGTCTCATTGGGCCAACAGTGTCATGAAGTTCTCCAGGTTCTTGCACAGCTCCGACATAAAGCGGGCAGCAGGCGCGCCGTCCACCACACGGTGGTCGAAGGTCAGGGACAGGCCCATGGCGGGATACGTCTCAATGACGCCGTCCTTGGCCGACTTGATCTTCGTCTCGATGTTGCAGACGCCCAGAATACCGGTCTGGGGCGGGTTGATAACGGGGGTAAAGGCTTCGCAGCCCATGGAGCCCAGGTTGGAAACGGTGAAGGTTGCGCCCTGGAGCTTGTCGGGGGCAATGGCGCCATCTCTGGCCTCGGCAGCCAGGGCCTTGCACTCCATGGAGATCTCCAGCAGAGACTTCTTTTCAGCGTTGAAGATGGTGGGCACCAGCAGGCCGCGCGGCGTGTCGCAGGCGAAGCCCAGATGGACATGCTTGAAGCGGCGGACAGAATTTTCCTCGATGACATTGGCGTTCAGGTCGCTGTGGCCCAGGATGGTCCGGGAGACAGCAAAGAGTACCATGTCGTTGAGGGAAATCTTGCTCATGGAGCCGTCCATGGCCTTGAGCATCTTGCGGTACGCCTGGACCTGCGTAGCATCAAAGCTGAACTGCAGGGACAGCTGGGCCATGGTGCTCAGGGACTTCATCATGCCCTTGGCGGTGGCACGGCGAACGGCGTTGAACTTCACGTCCTCGTACTCGGCCTCGACAGCAGGAGTAGGAGCGGCGGCAGGGGTCGGAGCAGCAGCAGGAGCCGCAGCGGCAGCCGGTGCGGGAGCAGCCACGGCGGGGGCCGGGACGCCCTCTTCCATCAGCTTGCGGATATCGCGCTCGATGACACGGCCGTTGGGGCCGGTACCGGTGGCGTAACCGGCAGGCACACCGGCACTCTTGGCCAGGGCACGGGCTCTGGGCGAAATGGCCGCAGGATCGGCGGGCACGCCGGCAGCGGCAGCCGGAACGGCAGCGGCAGCCGGAACGGCAGCGGCCGGAGCAGCTGCGGCAGCGGCAGGGGCAGCCACAGGAGCGGGAGCGGCCTCGGTGGAGCCGGGACGCAGGAACTCAAAAGCGTCGCCGGGATTACCCACAGCACAGACATTGTCCAAGCAGGGCACTTCGTCGCCGTCCTCGTAGAACTTCGCCAGCAGCGTACCGGCGGCGGTGGATTCGCATTCAAACTCCGCCTTGTCGGTCTCGTAAGTAAAGAGGATATCGCCTACGGCCACAGCGTCGCCCACATTCTTCTTCCACTGGCCGATGATGCAGGATTCCACGGTAATGCCAGCCTTGGGCATAACCACAGCCACAGCAGCAGGACCAGCCGGGGCGGCAGCAGCCGGAGCAGCGGCAGCAGGAGCCGCAGCGGCGGGGGCAGCAGCAGGGGCGGCGGCGGGAGCGCCGGAACCACCCCGCAGGCAATCGAAGTCCTCGCCGGGATTACCCACGGCGCAAACGTTCACCAGGCAGGGCACCTCATCTCCGTCCTCGTAGAACTTCGCCAGCAGCGTACCGGCGGCGGTGGATTCGCATTCAAACTCTGCCTTGTCGGTCTCGTAAGTAAAGAGGATATCGCCCACGGCCACGGCGTCGCCCACATTCTTCTTCCACTGGCCGATGATGCAGGACTCCACGGTGATGCCAGCCTTGGGCATGACCACAGGCTGGGCCATGGGGCCGGAAGCGGCAGGGGCAGCAGCGGCGGGAGCCGGAGCAGCAGCGGGGGCTGCGGCAGGAACCGGAGCGGGTTCAGCGGAGCCGGCGCCCTTTAGGGCGGAAACATCCTCGCCAGGGTTACCCACGGCACAGACGTTCACCAGGCAGGGCACCTCGTCGCCCTCCTGATAGAACTGCTCCAACAGGATGCCGGCGGCGGTGGATTCGCACTCAAATTCCGCTTTGTCGGTTTCATAGGTGAAGAGGACATCGCCCACGGCCACCGGGTCGCCGACGTTCTTCTTCCACTGGCCGATAATACAGGATTCTACGGTGATGCCTACTTTGGGCATCAGAACTCCTTCTGCCATACTATTTTCACTCCTAAGATATTATTTCGTCAAAGTTTTCAGCAGGTATGCCTCTGCCTCCGCGTTCCACAGGCCGTTGGTCTTGGCCACCAGCTTGGCCAGCTCGGCATACATGGGATCGGTCTTGCCCTTCTCCTCAAAGTCGGCAATAGCCGTCAAGGGCATTTCAATGCCGGTGTAGATGAGCTTCTTGCCGCCGGGAACCTTGGGCAGGTTCAGGGTCGTCTCGATAACGGCATTGAGGCCGCCGATATGGGTAACCAGGATGGAGGGGTCCAGCTTGCCCTGGCCAATCATCTCCAGAGCCTCGATCATGTCGGCAGTGTTGCCGCCGGAGGTGCCAACCACGTGGGTAGAGGCGTAATGGACATTGTAGAAATTGAACATGGCGGAGAACTTGGGGTCCTGGGGACCGGCAAAGAAGTTCAGGCAGCCGTCATCACCCAACAGGGCGTCGGCCTGCTGCACCACAGCGGCCACGGGAGCGAAGCACAGGACATCGTCATAGCCCTTGCCGCCGTTAAGCTCCTTCAGCTCCGCCACGGGATCACCCTCACGGGTGTTCTTGTAAACCAGAGTGACGCCGTTCTTCTTGGCCTCCTCGGGGCTCAGCAGCTTCTCCGCACGGGCCAGACGGGCGTCATCGATATCGGTGACTACCAGGAAACCAGGACGGCGATCACAGTGGATGATGTAATCAATAGCGGCCAGACCCATGGGTCCCACACCGGCCAGAATGGCCATACTGCCGCCTTCCTTGATGCCCATGACATGGTCATAGGAGCCGCGGACCGTATGGTACATGGCATGGAAGGTACCGATGACACAGCTCAGGGGCTCGGTCAGGGAGCCGCCGAAGAAGCTGTCTGCCTCATAGGGCAGCAGGCAGCCCATTTCCATAACCTCATGGGGGATAATGATATAGGTGGCGTCACCGCCGATGTACTGATAGGAGTAGCCGGGCGCGTCCAGGCTGCCCTTGTAGTTCAGAGCGGGCTGGATGGCAAACTTCTGACCAACCTTGAACTGGCTTTGCCACTTGGCGCCCACTTCCACGATCTCGCCGCAGAACTCATGGCCGATGATGACGGGATTCTCCGCCACATTGTTGGGAACGCGCTTGTGATCGGCGCCCTGCTCGGCTGCCTTGAAGGAGGACATGCAGATGCTGTCGGAGACCACGCGGGCCAGGATCTCATCGTCCTTGATGGCCGGAAGCTCAAACTCCTCCAGGCGAAGGTCCTCTTTGCCGTACAGACGAACTGCTCTTGTTTTCATGTTGTTTTCATCCTTTCTATGACGATACCGCGCTGCATAGCTGTCTTTGGCGGTTTCAATAGGCTCCAAAATGTTGTATTGTATTGTTTCATTTGTATTGTACGCCAAACCAAACACAATGTCAACACCAAAACCCCGATAATCCACATTTTTTTCATAGTGGTGAAAAAGTTCAAAAAACTTCACAGAGCGTCTGCGGTTATTTTTTTCGGAAAACCGAAAAGTTCAAACCTTTTTCAGCAAAATCAAATTTGTGGTTTTGTGTTGTTTTTCAAAAATCCACATACAACTGCTCCTGTTTTTCCGCTGCTGCGCTGTTACGGCGGCGTGTTGTCCGAAAAAAAGTGGTCAATCCACCGCTCCCAGCTGCCACAACTGAGAAATTCGGCAATTTTCCAGACGTCCCTTCCCTGCTGCGCCGTGTGTTGCACCGGCAAACCACAACATGCCCTGTCCACTGCCCTCCGTTGGTCCCCGACGGACAGTGACTTTTTTACTGCCGCTCCACCGGAGCCGGTACCGGAATGGACAGCAGGTTGCAGACGTTCTCATAGAGAATCCGGCGGCGCTCCTCCTCTGTCAGGGGCAGTCCCAGGAACCACGCCGTCTCCTCCACCGGAGACCACATGGGATAATCGGTGCCGAACAAGACCCTGTCGCTGCCATAGGCCCGGATCAGCTCCACCACCTTTTCATCCGACACGGCGAATCGGGTGGAAGAGCAGTCCACATACAGGTTGGGCAACCCCACCAGCCGGGACTCGGCCTCATCCCACACAGAATATCCGCCGAAGTGGGCGCCTATGACCGTGAGATTCTTGTAGATTTCCAGCACCGGCAACAGCCGGTTGGGATTGGAGTAATCAAAACGGCTGTCGCCGGTGTGCATCAGGATGGGCAGCCGTCCCTCACACAGATCGTAAATCCACAGACAGCGGTAATCGTCAATTTTGAACTGTTGGATATCGGGATGAAGCTTGACGCCTTTAAGCCCCAGCTCCAACAGATGGTTCACATTCCCTTCAATGTCAGGGCTGTCCGGGTGCAGCGTTCCGAAGCCCGTCAGCTTGCCCGGATGGGCCGCCACTTCCTTGGCAATAAATTCGTTGATGGAGCGGACCTGTTCCGGCTTGGTGGCCACAGACTGAACCAGAAAATGCGTTATGCCGCACTGTTCCCCTTCCCGCAGCAGCGTATCCACAGTGCCGTCACAGGTGGACGGCAGGCCGTCGTAAAACCGGCCCGTGGCGTTGGCCGCCTTCCGGGCGATGGCCTCGGGGTAGATATGACAGTGGGCGTCAATGATGGGATACATACTTGTAAAACCTTCCTTGCTTTCAGAAACAGCAAAAGCGCCACTAAAAGTGACGCATTTGCTGTATGGGAATTAGCCGCGGCGGGCGTAGTCGGGCAGCAGCTTGGGAGACACGGCCTCGGTTTCGATACCGGCGTCAGCCAGCTCCTTTTCAAACTGCGCCACATGGGACAGGGTCAGCTTGCCAACGGTAACGCCCTTGGCCTTGGCTGAAGCATTGCGGCCGGCATTGCGGCCAAAGACGATGATATCCAACAGGCTGTTGCCCATAAGGCGGTTCCGGCCATGGATGCCGCCGACGGCCTCACCGGCCACAAACAGATTCTCCACGTCGGTCATGCCGTCACTGGTGATTTTCAGACCACCGTTCTGATAGTGGAGCGTCGGATAGACGAGAATGGGCTCCTTGCGGATATCAATGCCGAACTTGCCGAACATGCGCATCATGGCGGGAATCCGCTTCTCGATGGTACCCTCACCGTGCTTCATCTCAATCATAGGCGTATCCAGCCACACAGCATAACCAGCCGGTGTCTTGACGCCGTTATTTCGGTCAGAGCACTCCCGGATGATGGAAGCGGCAGCCACGTCGCGGGTCTCCAGCGGATTCATAAAGGCTTCGCCGTTGACGTTAATCAGCATGGCGCCAATGGAGCGGACCTTCTCCGTCACGAGCGCACCGAAAATCTGCGCCGGGAACGCCGCGCCGGTGGGATGGTACTGGAGGGTATCGGGGTACAACAATTTTGCACCGGCACGGTAGCCCAGAATCAGGCCGTCGGCGGTGGCGCCGTAGTGGTTGGATGTGGGGAAGCCCTGGTAATGGAGCCGTCCCGCGCCGCCGGTGGCGATGATGACCGTCTTGGCGCGAGCCACCAGAATCTCCTCGGTCTCCATGTTGCGGAGCACTGCACCGGCACACTTGCCGTCCTCGTCTTTAATCAGCTCAATGGCGGCAGTGAAGTCCACCACAGGAATACCCCGGTTCAGCACTTCATCCCGGAGGGTCCGCATGATTTCCGCGCCGGAGTAATCCTTGGCAGCGTGCATGCGCTTCCGGGAGGTACCGCCGCCGTGGGTGGTGATCATGGTGCCGTCGGGGGCCTTGTCAAACTCCACGCCCAGCTCGCTGAGCCAACGGATGGCCTCGGGGGCCTCGGTGACCAGTTTTTGCAGCAGATCCTTCTGAGCCGCGAAGTGGCCGCCGCCGAAGGCATCCAGGAAGTGCTGGGCCGGGCTGTCATTAGGCTTGTCGGCAGCCTGGATGCCGCCCTCGGCCATCATGGTATTGGCGTCGCCCATGCGCAGCTTGGTAACCACCATAACGTTGGCGCCGCCGTTGTGGGCCTCGATAGCCGCTGACGCGCCCGCGCCGCCGCCGCCGATGACCAGCACATCCACGTCATAGTCGGGGTGCTCCAGATCAATGGTCAAATCGCGGATGCGGGAATGGGCTTGCAGCAGTGCCGCCAGTTCCACCGGCACCTTGTCGCCCTTGTTGGGGCCCATTTGCAGGTTGGTAAACTGCTCCTGACGGTAGTCAGGGTGATAGGTGGCCAACAGCTGTTCCTTCTCCTCGGCCGTCATTCTTCTGGGGTCCAGCTTGACGTTCTCCGCCCGGGCCGCCTCCACCTTGCGGATGGACTCCTGCATGATTTTATCCTGATACATGGGAAGCTCCCTCCTTATTTCTCGATCTCACGGTTGTTGTACAGCTCCTTGATCTCGCTGAGAGGCTTCTGCATGAGGTCCTCAATGAGTTTCTCATACTTGCCCTCGGCGATTTCCCGGATGCGGTCGTCCAGATGATCGCAGTGGGGAGCCAGATACTTGCCGTTGAGACGGCGGGCCAGCATGGCCACCTGGGGATGGGAGATGCCGGCGGGACAGCGGGAGGAGCAGATGCCGCACATGACGCAGTCGAAGGACTCCTCGGCGCACTTCTCATATTCGCCCCGCTGGGCGTAGGCGATGTACTGCATGACATTGAGCCCCTGAGAGCATGCCTTGGTGCAGGCGTTGCAGCCGACACAGGAATAGATCTCCGGGTACAGCTGCATCATGATCTGCTCTGTGGGCTTCACCTTCTCAATATCGTAAACCTCTTTGACCAAGGGGAAATACGGCAGCGTGGCCACGTACATATTGTTCTCCACCTTGGTGGAGCAAGCCAGACAAGCTTTCAACTCCCGGTCACCGGCAATACGGTAAATGGTGGCGCAGGCGCCGCAGAAGCCGTTGCGGCAGCCGCAGCCCCGCACCAGCTGATAGCCGGAATACTCCATGGCCTCCATGATGGTCAGGCTTTCCGGGACTTCATATTTCTTTCCGAACAGGAAGACGTTAACCATTTGTTCCATCGAAATTCTCCTTAATATTCATCCGGCAGTTCGCTCATCTGGTCCAGGCGGAACACGGGGCCATCCTTGCAAACATACTTGTCACCGATGTTGCACCGGCCGCACTTGCCCAGGGCACACTTCATTTTCAACTCAAAGGTGGTGTACACCTGATCCCGCCGGAAGCCCAATTCCTCCAGGCCCGCCAGGGTGAATTTGATCATAATGGGGGGACCGCACATGACCACGGTTTTGGAGGTGTCGAAGTTCAGCTCCTTGACGTAGTTGGGAACGAAGCCCACATGGCCGTCCCAGTCCTCCTGCTCCCGGTCGATGGTCAGATGGACGTTGATGCCGTCCTCCTTGCACCACTCGTCGATGATCTCGGCATAGTCCACCAAATCTTCCTTGCTGCGGGAGCCGTAGACGATATCCAAGGTGCCGTAATTGGCCCGGTTGGCCCGGACGTAGTTGATGACGGACCGGACCGGAGCCAGACCGATACCGCCGGCGATAATCAGCAAATCCTTCCCCTTCAGCTCCGTATCCACGGGAAAACCGTTGCCGTAGGGGCCGCGGAGCGTCACCTGACGGCCCGGCTCCATCTCATGGAGCCAAGTGGTGACACAGCCGCACTTTTTGATGGAGAATTCCAGATAGTCCTCATTGGTGGGCGACGAGGTGATGGAGAACAGCGCCTCGCCGATGCCCGGCATGGACAGCATGGCGCACTGGCCGGGAATATGCTCAAAGGGCTTTTTACCGTCCAGGCCCACCACCCGGAAGGTCTTGACGTCCGGCGTGTCCATACGGATGTCGGTGACCACGCCGATCATGGGGATCAGAGGGTCCTTTCTCATTGTCATTTCGTTCCCTCCCCCAGCGTCTTGGCGACTTTTACAATGTTCATGGAAATGGGGCACTTGGCCAGACAGCGGCCGCAGCCGACACAGCCATAGATACCGTCGTTATTGGACGGGAAGTACACCAGCTTATGCATAAACCGCTGGCGGAACCGCTCCTTCTGTGTCGGACGGTTGGTACCGTGGGCCATCATAGTAAAGTCGGAATACATGCAGCTGTCCCAGCAGCGGAACCGGCGGACGCCGTGGCCCGTATCGAAGTCCCGGACGTCATAGCACTGGCAGGTGGGGCAGACAAAGGTACAGGTGCCGCAGCCCAGGCAGGACTCGGACAGCTTGGACCAGGCGGGATTGTTGAAGTGCTCCATCAGATGGTCGCCGTCGAAGCCGGTCAAATCCAGCTTGTTCAGGGGCAGCTTTTCGGTAATGGCGTGAATCTCCGCCTGGACCGTCTTCACGGCATTGTCGTCGCAGTCAGACAGCAGCGGCAAACTGCTCAGCAGCTTCTCGCCCTTTTCGGTGTTGGCGCGCAAATACAGGGTCTCCCCTGCCATCCAGGCAGCTACGTCGCCGCCAGGGTTAGCCGGGTCGATACCAAAGGCACCGCAGAAGCAGGTCTCCTCGGGATGGGTGCAGGCCAAGGTCACCACGATGCCGTTGGCCCGGCGGGTCTCATAGAAGGTATCCACCGGATCACTGAGAAACACCCGGTCGAGAATGTCAAAGCTTCTGGCGTCGCAGGCCCGGACGCCGAAGACCACAAAAGGTGCACCGGGGTCCCGAGTTTCCTCTATGGTGATCTCTGTGCCCTTGACCTGGAATCCCACAATATCCTCGGTCTGAGGGAAGAACAAGTCCTTGGCGCTACGGGCCGTATTCAGAGACTTGGTCAGCTCCATGCCATCCACATAGGGCAAGAACTGGGCCTGGCCGCCATTATCGGCGGGGATGTACAGCTGTTGCTGGGCCGCCATGGCAGCAAACAGCTCATTCAGCTTGGAAAGGGCCAGCTGCTTCATGCCTGCTTCCCTCCTCTCTCATAGATCACAGAGGGCTCACAGTCCTCCTGGGTGAAGTTCATCAGCGGGGGCCGCGTCTCCAGGTCCGCGCCGGACTGATATTCGCCGTACAGCTCATTGATATCCTTGATGAACTTCCGGTTCAGCAGGTGCAGGGGGATGTTCTGAGGACAGACCCGGGAACATTCGCCGCAGTCGGTACAGCGGGACGCCACGTGGAATGCCCGGATAATGTGGTACATGCTCTCCTCAAAGCTGTTGACGGCAGCCTTTTGGGCAATGCCGGACTTGGGATTGTCGAAGACGCACTTCTCACAGGTACAGGCGGGGCAGACGTCGCGGCAGGCATTGCAGCGGATACATTTACTCAGCTCGCCCTGCCAAAACGCGTACCGCTCATCGGGGGTCATGGCCTCCAGCTTGGCCACCATATCGAAGCGGCCGGAGTTCTCGATCACGTCGCCGTCCTCACCGATTTTCTCGTCATAGGCCACCAGCTTGCGGCTCTTGCAGCAGACGCAGCGTTCGGCCTCGGCGTCGGCCTTGTTCATGGTCATGGGGCCGTAAAGGGTCTCAAGTTTCAGGGTATCGCCGTCCCGCTCCACACTGAGCACGCCTTTCGCACCGGCAGCACGGATTTTCTCCATGTCGCACATACCGTCACAGGCGATGCCGACCACATGGACATGGTCCCGCCAGATGCGGTGCTCTTTCAAAAGCTGATTAAAGGAATAGGTGTCGCAGGGCTTCAAAAATGCCGCCACCTTGCCGTCCTTACGGCTCTCCTTGACAAGATATTTGGAGAGGTTGGCGCCGGAGAACACGGAGTAGACAAAGTCCTTCTCGATCTCCTCCCGGCTGGTGAACACCGCCGGGGTCAGGTCATAGAAGAATTCACCGGCTTTCCAGCCCAGGACCCGGTCCACCGTGCCGTTTTCCAGCAGCTCGATGGCCTTTGCTTTGATCAGTTCTTGCATCTCAGGTCCTCCAGTCTCTTGTTCTCGCCCAGCTTGGTCACCGTCTCCACAAACTCATTCATGGTGGCGGCGAACTTGGCGCCTTCGGCGGCGGAGACCCATTCCACGCGGGTGCGGCCCTTCTCAATGCCAAGGTAATCCAGCATGGAGAACAGCAGCGTCATACGGCGGCGGGCGTAATAGTTGCCGGTGGTATAGTGGCAGTCGCCGGGATGGCAGCCGCAGAGAATCACGCCGTCCGCGCCCCGCTGAAAGGCCCGCAGGATGAACATGGGGTTCACGCGGCAGGAGCAAGGCACGCGGATGATCTTCACGTTGGCCGGATAGTTCAGGCGGTTGGTGCCCGACAGGTCGGCACCGGCATAGGAACACCAGTTGCAGCAGAATGCCACAATGGTGGGCTTGAATTCATTGTTTATTTGCATATGGCATCCACCTCCGCCATGATCTGGCTCGTCGAGAATCCCTTCAGGTCCATGGCGCCGCTGGGACAGGCCACCGTACAGGCGCCGCAGCCCTGGCAGACCGCCGGATTGACCGACGCCACCCGGCGCAGCACGCGGGTGCGGCTGGGTCCAGGGAACTCCTTATCGCTGTAGGTGATGGCGCCGTAGGGGCAGACCTTTTCACAGCTGGAGCAGCCGTTGCACATGAGCTCATTGGCTTCCGCCACACAGGGGTTGCACATAAGATGGTCTTTCGCCAGCAGGCCGATGACCTTGGAGGCGGCAGCACCGGCCTGGGCCACGGTCTCGGGGATATCCTTGGGGCCCTGGCAGACGCCGGACAGGAAGATACCGGCGGTGGGGCTTTCCACGGGACGCAGCTTGGGATGGGCCTCGGTAAAAAAGTCGTTGGTATCCATGGACGCCGTCAGCATGGTGGCGATGGAGCGGGCGCTTTCGTCAGGCTCGATGGCCGCAGCCAGAATGACCATATCGGCATCGATATGGATTTGCTCATTGCTCAGCAAATCCGACGCCTGGACTTTCAGCTTTCCGTTTTCGGGCACCACCTTGCCCACCATGCCCTTGATGTAATGGACGCCGTATTCCTCCACGGCACGGCGGTAGAACTCGTCGAAGTTCTTACCGGGAGTACGGACGTCAATGTAGAACACATAGACCTCCGTATCAGGGTATTTTTCTCTGCACAGCATGGCGTGCTTGGCTGTGTACATGCAGCAGATTTTGGAGCAGTAGGGTTTGCCGCAGTCTCTCGTCTCACGGGAGCCGACACACTGGACAAAGACCAGCGTATGGGGATGCTCTCCATCAGAAGGACGCAGCAGCGTACCGGCGGTGGGGCCGGCAGCGTTCATGAGACGCTCAAACTCCAGAGACGTCACCACGTCGGGGCTCTGAGAGTACGCATACTCATCATAGCGGTCCAGCTTGATGGGATTAAAGCCGGTAGCCACGACAATGGCGCCGTAATCCTCTTCGATCAACTCGTCTTTCTGCTTATAGTCGATGGCACCCGCCGTACAGACCTTGGCGCAGACGCCGCACTTGCCGCTTTTGAGCATGGTGCAGTAGTTGGGGTCGATGGTTGCCACCTTGGGCACAGCCTGAGCAAAGGGGATATAGATAGCCCGTCGGTTATCCAGACCCAGGTTGAATTCGTTGGGGACTTTCTTCTGGGGACATTTTTCTGTGCACAGGCCGCAGCCGGTGCAGACGTCCTCCTTGACATAGCGGGCCTTGCGGCGGATAGTGGCATGGAAGTTGCCCACGAAGCCCTTGACGGAATCCACTTCCGAATAGGAGAAAATCCGGATCTTCTCGTTCTGAGCGGCCTCCACCATCTTGGGGGTCAAAATACAGGCGGCGCAGTCCAGCGTTGGGAACGTCTTGTCGATCTGCGTCATCTTACCGCCGATGGTGGGTTTCTTTTCCACGATATCCACAGGGAAACCAGCATCGGCAATGTCCAGAGCGGTCTGGATACCGGCGATACCGCCGCCGATGACCAGGGCTCGCTTGGTGACGGGGCTTTCGCCTGCCGTCAGGGGCGCGTTGAGATGTACTTTGGCAATGGCAGCCCGGCCCAGGATAATGGCCTTTTCCGTGGCCGTGGGCATATCCTTATGAATCCACGAGCACTGTTCGCGGATATTGGCGATTTCCACCATGTAGGGGTTGAGACCGGCCTTTTCCGCCGTCTTACGGAAGGTGGTCTCGTGCATACGGGGCGAGCAGGAGCAGATAACCACGCCGCCCAGGTTGTGCTCCTGGATGGCGTCCCGGATCATATCCTGGCCCGCCTGGGAGCACATATATTGATAGTCTGTGGCGAATACCACGCCAGGCTCTTTGCCAAGGGCCTCGGCCACGGCCTTTACATCCACCGTGGCGGCGATGTTGGTACCGCACCAACAGACGAATACGCCGATTCTTTGCATTCCGTTGTCCTCCCCTTACTTCGCGTATTTCCGGAACGCACTGGTGATGGCCTGCTGGGGCAGGTTCTCATCGAGGAGGTCCGGGATCTGTTCGGGTTTGAGATGGTTCTGGCCCTGCTGACGGATCACCGCCAGACGGACGGCCTCAATGAGCTTGGCAGGCTCCACCATTCTCGGACAGCGCTCCAGACAGGCAAAGCAGGAAAGACAATTCCAGATGCCCTTGGAGTTCATCAGCTTTTCAATCTGGCCCTTATCGACCAGATCGACAAACTGATGGGGATGGTAATCCATTTCGTCAAAGGCCGGGCAGGTGGCGGAGCATTTGCCGCACTTCATGCACAGCCTGGGGTTGACGCCGCTGATGCGTTTGATGGTGGCGGTCAACTCCAATTCCTGATTCTTCTGCATGACGCCACCTCCTTTATTTCACGCCGAGCGCTTCAGCCAGCAGCTCGGTGAAGTAATAAACAGGCATATCCCCCTCGGCGTTCTCTTTCAGATTGTAGAGACACAGAGGACAGGCCGTAATCAGACATTCTGCTCCATTGGCCTTGGCCGACGCCGTCACAGCGCTGGCCTTCTTGACTGCCAGGGGCTTGTTTTCCAGCGTAATATAGCCGCCGCAGCACTCGTTGCGGTTGGCGTAGATCACCGGCTCCGCGCCGATGGCCCGGATGAAGTCCTCCAGAATGGTGGGCTTCTCAGGGTTATCAAACTGCATCTCGCCGCTGGGACGCAGCAGCAGGCAGCCATAATAGGCGCCGATCTTCCGGCCTGTCAGGGGGTTCTTGACCCGTTTGGCCAGCTCGTCGAAGCCCAGTTCGTCCCGCAGGACTTCCAGATAGTGCAGGACCTTGGTCTCCCCGTGATAGGGGGTGTCCAGCTGTAAGTAATTGTTGGCCCGGAGGACAATGTCCTCGTCGGTTTGCATGTCGTGGTTCACGCGCTTGATGACGTGATGACATGCGGAACATACTGTGACCAGGCTGTAGCCCAAGTCCCTGGCCGAAGCCAGGGACCGAATGGACGACAGCTTGGTTGCAATTTCATCTTTTGCCTGGGGATAGACCGCGCCGCAGCACTGCCAATCCGGCAATTCTTCCAGGGTGATGCCCAGGGCCTCGGCGGACTTTCTCGTATAGAGGTCCAGGTCCTTGGCCTTGGTCTTCAACGTGCACCCAGGGAAATAGCTAAAAACCATAGTCTGTCTTTCCTTCCTCTTATACCATCTGCTCGGGGTGGAATACCTCGTCGAACTGCTCCGCCGTCAGGAAGCCCAGCTCCACACAGGCTTCTTTCAGAGAAATATTCTCCTTATAGGCCTTCTTGGCCGTCTTGGCAGCGTTGTCGTAACCAATATGGGGGTTGAGGGCTGTCACCAGCATCAGGGAGTTGTGCAGGTTATGGGCCATCTTCTCCCGGTTGGCCGTGATGCCCACGGCGCACTTGTTATTGAAGGACACCATGGCTTCGGCCAACAGCCGGGCAGATTGCAGGAAGTTATAGATGCATACGGGCATGAACACATTCAGTTCAAAGTTGCCCTGGGAGGCGGCCATACCAATGGCCACATCATTGCCCATGACCTGGACGGCCACCATGGTCACCGCCTCGCACTGGGTGGGGTTGACCTTGCCGGGCATAATGGAGGAGCCGGGCTCGTTCTCAGGAATGAAAATCTCACCGATGCCGCAGCGGGGGCCGGAGGCCAGCCAGCGGACGTCGTTGGCAATCTTCATCATATCGGCAGCCAATGCCTTGATGGCGCCGTGGGCAAAGACCAGCTCATCCTTGGATGTGAGGGCGTGGAACTTGTTCTCCGCCGTCTTGAAGTCCTTGCCGGTGATCTGGGAGACGGCTTTGGCCACCTCCACGTCGAAGCCCTTGGGGGCGTTGAGGCCGGTGCCCACGGCGGTACCGCCCAGGGCCAGCTCCTTCAGCTCCGGCAGAGCGATCTGGAGCATCTTCTTGTCCTTCTCCAGACTGCTTCTCCAGCCGGAGATCTCCTGGGAGAACTTAATGGGGGTGGCGTCCTGGAGGTGGGTGCGGCCGGATTTGACCACATCCTCATTCTCTGCCTCCAGGCGACGGAAGGTATCAATCAGCAGATCCACTGCGGGGATCAGCTTATCCTCGATGGCAGTCACGGCGGCAATGTGCATGGCCGTGGGGAACGTATCGTTGGAGGACTGGGACATGTTGATGTCGTCGTTGGGATGGAGCAGCTTCTCCCCTGCCAGCTCGTTGCCGCGGTTGGCAATGACCTCGTTGGCGTTCATGTTGGACTGGGTACCGGAACCGGTCTGCCAGACCACCAGAGGGAAGTGCTCGTTGAGCTTGCCGCTCATGACCTCATCGCAGGCCTGGGAGATGACTTTCAGCTTCTCCGCCGTCATCTTCTCCGGCTTCAGGGCATGGTTGGCCATGGCCGCCGCCTTCTTGAGAATGCCGAAGGCATAGGTGATCTCCCGCGGCATGGTCTCAATTCCCACGCCGATCTCAAAGTTCTCATGGCTGCGCTCGGTCTGCGCCGCCCAGTACTTGTCGGCTGGCACCTTCATTTCTCCCATGGAGTCCCGCTCAATACGATATTCCATCTGTGTTCTCCTTTCTCGTCGTCAGTCGCCGCCCCAGGGCCGCGCATCAGATCTCGATGTTGTGGATGACTTCCTTCAACTTATTGGCGCTGTTCTGCAGCTTGGCCTCCTCCTCGGGGGTCAGCTTGCTGAGGATCTTGCCGCGAACGCCGTTGGCGTCCACCAGGGCCAGAGTGCTCAGGCACACATCGTCTACACCGTATTCGCCGTGCATCAGGGTGGAAACAGTCAGGGCTGTGCCGGAACCGTTGGCGATGCACTTGCAGATATGGCACACGGAAATAGCCACAGCGTAGAACGTGGCGCCCTTGGACTTGATGACCTTGCCGCCAGAGGTGCGGACAAACTCCTCCAGTTCCTCATAGTTCTGCTCCCACTTGATATTCTCGGGCTCGGGGCAGCAGTCCTTATAAGCGTCGATGTGGGTGTTGGTGATAGTAGCCAGAGACCAGGGCACAAACGAGGAATCGCCGTGCTCACCGTAGACGCTGGCGTGGACGTTATGGGGATTCACATGGAACCGGCGGGCCAGCTCAGACTGCAGACGGGCCGTATCCAGCACGGTGCCGGAACCGATGATGTGGCTCTCAGGCACACCGGAAATCTTGTGGAACACATAGGTCAGCACGTCCACGGGGTTGGAAACAATAATATAGATGGCGTTGGGAGCCGCAGCCACGATCTGGGGCGCGATATCCTTGAGGATGTTGACGTTGGTCTGTGCCAGCTCCAGACGGGTCTGGCCGGGCTTTCTGGCAATACCGGAGGTGATGATCACGATGTCGGAATCCTTGGCATCGGCGTATTCACCGCTGCGGACGATGGCCGGTGCGCAGAACGTAACGCCCTGATACACGTCCAGCGCCTCGCCAAAGGCCTTGGGCTTGTTGACGTCAATCATAAGAATCTCCGTGGCGATACCCGTGGTCATCATATTGTTGGCAATGGCGGAACCCACACTGCCTGCGCCGATGATAGTGATTTTTCTCATAAATAGTACCCTCGCAATCATTCAAAATAATACACACTGATCCAACAAAGAACCCAGGCTATCCGCTCTGCCGTTCGCCGGATTCTTTTCCTTATTATAGCACTGCATTTTTCAGTATACAACTATCGATACATTTATATTTGTATAAAATACAGCCCATTTTTCCTTAAATATTCGTCGTTCTATACAACGTCTCCGAATCTCTGCACAAAATCAGTAAATTTTAAAAAATAATCGTGATTACCAAAACTTTTTTCTTGAATTTTTCTTGATAGAAATCCGAAAGAATCCATTGACATTTTGAAAATCTGTCATTGTGCTTGATTTTCTCCCATATCTATTATTGAGGTTGCACAATTTTCTTGGAAGCCTTCCCATGCAAAAATGCCCGAAACCCACGGTGGTTCCACCGCTGGTTTCGGGCATTCTGCCGGATTTATGTTTCCGGATGCTCCGTTTCAAACGTTCCCCCATGCTGCTGCGCATGGGCCTTGATCTTCTCAAAGGTCTCCTCACTGAGATCGTGCTCAATTTTACAGGCGTCGGCTGCCGCCACTTCCGGCGAGACGCCCAGCCGGATAAAAAACTGGGTCAGCAGGCGGTGTCTGCTGTAGACGCGGCTGGCGATGGCCTCGCCGTCCTCGGTCAGGCGGATATGGCCTTCCCCGTCCACCACTACATAGCCATTTTCCCGGAGTTTCTTCATGGCCACGCTGACGCTGGGCTTGGAATATCCCAGTTCATTGACCACGTCGATGGAGCGTACCAGACCGATGCGCTCCCGGAGCACCAGAATCGCCTCCAGATAATCCTCCGCAGATTCGTATATTTTCATCAATGTATCGGCACCTCTTTGACAGGCATTTTCCCTAGGATAGCACAAATCCGCACAGTTTACAAGGGGGAACCTGGAGGCGTCGGACCATGACGGCACCGTCTCAGCGGTTGACCATCACATCGAGAATGACCTCATCGGTGACCTGCATACCCTCCCGGGCAATGGCCGAGATGGCCGCCACCGTTTCACCGATGGTGTCTTTGATAAAGCCCTCGCCGCTGCCGAAGCCCCGCCGCTTCTCCGTCATACGGATAGCCAGCAGCGCCGCTTCCACAGAGGAGGCGATTTTGGCAGCACAGGAGGATTTAGCGCCGTCGCAGAGGATGCCGCCCACATCGGCCAGGGTACAGGTGAGCACGTTGGCCATATCCTCCAGACTGCCGCCCCGCAGATACATCATACCCACACCGGCACCAGCGGCGGCACTGACAGCGCCGCAATAGGCCGACAGCCGTCCGATATCCCGTTTCTGATAGACCGCCGTCAGGTTGGAGACACACAGAGCACGGTACCGTTTCTCGTCACTGACGCCCAGCTCTTTGGCACAGGCAATGACCGGCAGCGACGCCGTCATGCCCTGGTTGCCGCTGCCGCAGTTGATGACCACCGGCAGTTCACAGCCGCTCATTCTGGCATCGGACCCGGCGGCAGGCAGCGCACGCGCCATAACATCAAAGCTGTCGCCGTAGGCTTCCCGCAGCGTTTTGCCCACATTGCCACCATAAGTACCGGTCAGACCGGCTTCGGCAATTTTCAAATTATACTGAATCTGCCGGTCCAGAACCTCCCGGACATCGTCAATCTGCACCGTTTCGGCAAACTCCAGAATATGCTCCAGGTCCAGCAAAGCGTAGTCCGGGTCCTCCTCGGACGGTGTCTCCTCCTCTCCGCTCTGGCGGAACAGGGTTTGTCCATTTTTCTCAATCCGAACAATATTGGTATGACTGTGGAGAATCTCCACCAGGGCCGTATCGTCTCCCACCGCCATCTCCACGATGATATGGAGTTTGGCGCTGCTGTCCGACAGCTTGACGGTGCAGAGGTTCTCTGCCAGCAGTTGGCGGACTCTGCCCCGGTCCTCGTCGGTGACACCGGTGAGCACCTCCAGTTTCCGCTCAGGATCGCCGCCGACGGTACCGATGAGCGTGGCCGCTTCAATGCCCCGGAGACCGCCGGTGGCAGGCACCACGACGCCCTTGACATTTTTAATGATATTGCCGCTGCAGGTGGTGACCACCCGCTCCGGAAACGCCCCCAACACCTGCCGCGCTTTGGCGGCGGCATAGGCCAGGGCGATGGGCTCCGTACAGCCCAATGCGGGAACCAGTTCTTTTTTCAGAATGCGAACAAAACCGTCATACATCATTTGTTCCACTGCAAAAACTCCTTGTATCTATCAGATGATGTTTCCCGTTTTCCGTGCGATCCGCACACCGGCGGCCTTGGGCTGTCCGGTATGCGGAATTCCATCCATAGTATACCATTCTCCGTGAAAAAAAGCCACCATCCCCGCAAAATTTTATGGACATGCCCACCTTGACACGGTGATATTCCGGCGGTATCCTAATTCCATCTGTTTGCACGAAAGGAGCGGTTCTCCCATGGATCACGCAACACAGGCACAAGCCTATTTTCTGGAGGGTTACAACTGCGCCCAATCGGTACTTCTGGCCTTTGCGCCGGATTTGGGACTGACAAAAGAGGACTCCGCCCGGATGGCTTCGTCCTTCGGCGGTGGTATGGGCCGGCTGCGGGAGGTCTGCGGCGCCCTCAGCGCCTCTTTTTTGATTTTAGGACTGCGGGAGGGCTACAGTTCCCCCACCGACGACGAGGCCAAAGCCCGCCAATATGCCCAGGTGCAGGAAATTGCGGAGCAATTCCGCGCCATCCACGGCACCATTCTTTGCCGGGACCTGTTGGGTTTATCGGAGGGTCCCGACTGCCCCACCCCTGCCAAACGGACCGCAGAATACTATGAAAGCCGTCCCTGTGAACGGTGCATTGGTGATGCCGCCGCCATTGTGGAGCAGATGCTTTTCTCCAATGAGGGCTAACCATGGCAGGCTACGACGATCTGTTGGAACAGCTGGCTCAGTACGATGCCACCGGTTTTCTGCCCATGCACATGCCCGGCCACAAGCGTACCGCTTTGGGCGGTGAGGAACTGCCCTGGCAGCTGGATATTACGGAAATCGACGGCTTCGACAATCTCCACGAAGCCGAGGGGATTCTGAAAGACGGCATGGAATTGGCCGCCCGGTTGTACGGCTCCGCCCGTGCCTTTTATCTGGTCAACGGCTCTTCCGGCGGCATTTTGGCGGCCATTGCCGCCGCAGCTCCTTTCGGCAGCCGGATTCTTATGGCTCGAGGCTGCCACAAATCGGTCTATCACGCCGTGGAATTGCTGCATCTGGAGCCGCTCTATCTGACGCCGCCGGTGGACCCATCCTTTGCCGTGTCCGCTTCCCTGCCGCCCGAAGCGGTGGAATCGGCTCTGGCACAGCATCCGGATGTCCGTTTGGTGGTTCTCACCAGTCCCACCTACGAGGGCGTTATCAGCGACATTGCCGCCATTGCCGCCGTCTGTCACCGGCGGGGTATCCCCCTGTTGGTGGATGAGGCCCACGGGGCCCATCTCTATTTCCATCCGGCTTTTTCCAGCGGGGCTGTGACAGCTGGAGCGGATCTCGTCATTCAGAGTGTTCACAAGACGCTGCCCAGTTTGACCCAAACAGCCCTTGCCCATGTACAGGGCAATCTGGTGGACCCCCAACGGCTGGCCCACTTTCTGGCCGTCTTCCAAACCAGCAGCCCCTCCTATCTGCTGATGGGTTCCATCCACCGCTGCCTCAAGCTGTTGGAGCACCGTGGCCCGGCACTGTTTGCCGACTATGCCCGGAATCTGCAACATCTGGACCGGCGGTTGGAAGCGCTGCACCATCTGCGGGTTCTTTGTCATGGCGCGGATCATTGCAGCCGCCATCCCGATTTCTTCGCCTTTGACCCTGGGAAGCTGTTTGTCAGTACCCACGGCACCGACCTGACGGGTCCCCAGCTGGCAGCCCTGCTGCGGCAGCGGGGCATTGAGCCGGAGATGGCCGCCCCCCAGGGCGTTTTAGCTATGACCAGCTGTTGCGACACGGCGGAGACCTTGGAACGCTTTGCTGCCGTTCTGTTAGAGCTTGATGGTCTTTGTCACAACATCAGCGTCCCCTGCATTCGTCCAACACCTCCTTTGCCCCCGGTCCGGTATACCATCGCCCAAGCCCGGCAGCTTCCCACCGTCCCTCTGCCCATGGCGGAGGCTATTGGACGCACCATGGCGGAAAGTCTTTGGATGTACCCGCCCGGTATCCCTCTGGTGGTCCCCGGTGAGGTTCTGACTGCGGATATTGTACAGGCTCTTCATGACATTGCCGACAGCGGCGTGCAGCTTTACAGCGACAGCGGTTTGGCACCCCACAGGGTTCTGGCAGCGGCGACAGGATAAAATTTCACAAATCCACACGGTTGTAATTGACAGACGGACGGATTTATGATTGAATAGATAAAAGGGAAACGGGCGCGCACCTTTGTGCCGCGCCATGGAATCGTTTACCGGGCGGCATTGCCGTCACTGTATCTTTCATTAAAAGGAGGCCCATTACCATGAATCGGATTCAGACCTTGGAGACCCGTGACCTGGCCCAGAGCGCTCACAACGGCGGTTGCGGCGAGTGCCAGACTTCCTGCCAGTCTGCCTGCAAGACTTCCTGCGGCGTTGCCAACCAGCCCTGCGAGAAGAGCAGCGAGAACAAGTAATTTGATTTTGGAAGGGTCGCTGCCCCGCCGCGCCTAGCGCGGCCGGCGGCGATTTTTCATGTCTTTGGGCCGAATACATCGGTAAGTTTAGGATTTTCACATAACAGAAAGAGGAACCTTATGATTCATCAGTACAAACTCAACGGCTACTGCATCGTGCTGGACATCTACAGCGGCTCAGTCCATGTGGTGGACCCGGTGGCCTATGACGTTATCGCCCTCTATGAGACCACCGCTCCCGAGGAGATCATCCGGCAAATGCTGGAGAAGTATCACGATCAGCCCGACGTCACCGAAGAGGAGCTGCGTCAAGTTCTGGACAGCATTGAGGAGCTGAAAAAGAACGGCAAGCTCTTCGCCCCGGACCAGTACGCCGACATGGCCTTTGATTTCAAGGAACGCAATACGGTTATCAAAGCCCTGTGTCTCCATGTGGCCCACACCTGCAACCTGACCTGCAACTACTGCTTTGCCAGTCAGGGCAAATACCAGGGCGACCGGGCTCTCATGTCCCTGGAGGTGGGCAAACAGGCCATCGACTTCCTCATTGCCCACTCCGGCACCCGCCGGAATCTGGAGGTGGATTTCTTTGGCGGCGAGCCACTGATGAACTGGCAGATGGTCAAAGATGTGGTGGCCTACGCCCGAGAGCAGGAGAAACTCCACAACAAGAATTTCCGGTTCACCCTGACCACCAACGGCCTGCTGATCGATGACGATGTCATCGAGTTTGCCAACAAGGAAATGCACAATGTGGTCCTGAGTCTGGATGGCCGGAAAGAAGTCCACGACCGTCTGCGCCGGACTGTCAACGA
Source organism: Candidatus Avoscillospira avistercoris (assembly GCA_018716875.1). GTDB lineage: Bacteria > Bacillota > Clostridia > Oscillospirales > Oscillospiraceae > Avoscillospira_A > Avoscillospira_A avistercoris. The sequence continues at coordinate 35,024 of DVJJ01000051.1, read as the reverse complement.
CAAGGGCAGCTATGACATCATCCTGCCCAAGTTCAAAAAGCTGGTGGAGAGCCGCGGCGGCAAGGGCTACTACATGCGCGGCACCTTTACCCACGACAATGTGGATTTCACCAACGACATTTTCCACATGGCTGATCTGGGTTTTACGGAGCTGTCCATGGAGCCGGTGGTCTCCGCCCCCGACGAGCCCTACGCCCTGACGGAAGAAGACCTGCCCAAGCTGTTTGAGCAATATGAGATTCTTGCAACAGAGATGATCCGCCGCCATGAGGCCGGCAACGGCTTCACCTTCTACCATTACATGATTGACCTCAAGGGCGGCCCCTGCATCTACAAGCGGATTTCCGGCTGCGGCAGCGGTACCGAATACCTGGCCGTCACCCCCTGGGGTGAGCTGTTCCCCTGCCATCAGTTTGTGGGCGATCCGGCCTACAGCATGGGCAACGTCTGGGACGGCGTCACCAGCACGGCGCTGCGGGATGAGTTCAAGCTATGCAACGCCTACGCCCGTCCCGACTGCAAGGACTGCTGGGCCCGTCTCTACTGCTCCGGCGGCTGTGCGGCCAACGCCTACCACGCCACCGGCAGCATCAAGGGCATCTATGAATATGGCTGTCAGCTGTTCCGCAAGCGCATCGAATGCGCGATTATGGTACAGGTGGCCCAGGCCGGTTTCTCCAAAAGCTACTGAGCACGCCGGGAGCACCGCCAGCACAGCACACAGAACGACGAATCATCCTGCCGGGCGGGAAGCACTTTTTGAGCGTGCTTCCCGCTCTTCCCTGTATGCGATTTTTATGATATAATACCAGTAAGATGAATATAGAAGATGGGAGGTCCTACTATGGAAATGATTCGAGATGCTTCTTATTCCGACGTGTTCCTCTGTGACGGCGACGGTGATTTTCACGACTATCATTACGTCTCTCCGTTCCAGCCGGATGAAAACTCCCTGCTGTATCGGGTCCACCGCACCGGTATTGTCCACGCGCTGCCAACGCTTTTTGCCGTGGAGCGCAGCGCCTCCACCATCTACTGTGAAATCTTCTGTATCCTGTCGGGCCACGGTTATCTGGAATATGACGGCAAGACGTATGAACTGCACCGGAATCAGCTGGTGCTGCTGCCGGCCCATGAGCCTCACAAATACCGGAACGACCCCAACGACCCCATGGGTAAGGTATGGCTGGAATTCTACGGCGCCAACACCACCGATTTGATTCGCCATCTCATTGGACTCCATGGGCCAGTGCTGGAAGGTCCCCTTTTTCCCGATATCTGTGCCCAGGTCTGTCTCATCCAGCAGCGCTTGATGGTCAACAGCTACTATCAGCCGTCGCTGGAAATCTATCGGGTGCTGCTGTCCATGCTGCAATACAGCGAGGTCTCCAGCCCCTTGCAGCTGACCGAGGACAGCGCCATGAATTTCCTGTTGGTGGAAGCGTATATCAATGCCCATATGTCCCGGAAAATCGCCAATGCCGAGCTGGCCGATCTGTGCGGCATCAGTCTCCAGCACTTTATCAAACAGTTCAAGGAGCACTATCACCAGACGCCCCAGGAGTATATCATGAACCAGCGGATTAAAAAGGCCCAGTACACCCTGGTGCAGACCAACTTGTCCATTGACTCCATCGCGGAATCCCTGGGCTTCTGCAACACCAGCCACTTTATCCGCCGTTTCTCCGAGGCCACCGGTCTGTCACCGGTAAAATATCGCAAAGCCCAGATTCAGCGCATTGCTGACGCCCCCATCTCCCCTACCTGAGCCTTGCGTTTCTCTGCCGCCCGCCGTATAATGGACCATATGACATGGGCGGCGGCGCCGTCCCCCAAAAGCAAGGAGCGGACTATGAAGCAAAAATACGGTATTTTTGACATGGACGGCACTCTGGTGGATTCCATGGGCTACTGGCGCCAGCTGGGCGTGGAATATCTGCACAGCAAAGGCGTAACGGAGATTCCGCCGGACATGCTCCGGATGCTGCGGCCTATGACGCTGGCCCAGTCCACCACGTTGTTTGCCGACGCCTTTCACCTGCCCGACACGCCGGAGGAAATTCTGGCGGAGATGAACGATCTAATGGCCGTCCATTACGGGCAAGACGTGCTTCTGAAAGATGGCATCGTAGAGTATCTGGACGAGTTGCAGCGCCGTGGCGTTGCCCTCTGCGTGGCTTCCGCCACGGACAAGCCCCTGATTGAGCTGTGCTTAGAGCGTCTGGGTATTCTGGACCGATTCGCCTTTCTCCTGTCCTGTGAGGAAGTGGGCTATGGCAAGGACCGGCCTGATATTTATAATATTGCCGTGTCCCGTCTGGGCGGTACTCCATCGGAGACCGTTGTCTATGAAGACGCTCCCTATGCCATCCGCACGGCCAAAAATGCCGGATATCGGGTGGCGGCCATCTACGACGAGGGTGTTTCCGAAGCCCGCTGGGCAGAAATGGCCGTGCTAGCTGACTACCGGTTGGAGCACTGGTCCCAAGCTCTGGACCTGATTCTGTAATTTCATATGACAAGCGATACCCCGTTCCACAGTTGGAACGGGGTATTTTTTATCGGTTCAGATAGAAAATTGCCAGATTGAGATAGCCCGCAAAGGTCACCCACAACAGATACGGGACCTGCAAAACCGCCGCCAAGGTGGAAAATTGACGGAATGACCGAATCATCACCAGAATGGCCAGCCACAGCAGCAGCAAAACAAAAAAGGCCGCCAAGGGCTTGCCCGCTCCAAAAAACACCAGGGTCCAAACGAAGTTCAATGCCAGCTGGACGCCCCACACAATGGTCGCCGGTTTGGCCGACGCGCCGCCCTGTCGCAGCACCATAGCCAATCCCAGGCCCATCAGAATATAGAGAATGGTCCAGACAATGGGAAAGACAATCTCCGGCGGTGTCAGGGCCGGTTTTACCCAGGTGGGGTAAATGGTCTCCATGCCCTGCCGGGTCAGGGACGACGCCAGAAACCCAACGGCCAGCGCCAACAGCGGCAGCCACAGATAAGTCCACTTTTTCAAGGTTGCTCCTCCTTCCTTCCATAAAACAGCTATATGCAATTTCTGCACCCTTTATACAGCAGCATCATAGACTGTACTATGCTTTCCGGATGGAGGGATGGAGTGTGATCACCATCAGTCTTTGTATGATTGTAAAAAATGAGGAGGCCGTTCTGGAGCGCTGTCTCCAATCAGCCGCGCCCCTGGCAGATGAGATTATTGTGGTGGACACCGGCAGCACCGACGGCACTACAGAAATTGCCCGGCAGTTTGGGGCACAGGTGTTCTTATTTCCCTGGCGGGACGACTTCTCCGCCGCGCGGAATTTTTCCTTCGACGCTGCTTCCATGGACTACTGTCTGTGGCTGGACGCCGACGACATCATATTGCCAGAAGATCTGTCCAAATTGCTGTCCACGAAAGAAACGCTGCCGCCGGACATCGACATGGTCATGCTGCCCTATCATACAGCCTTTGACGCCGACGGTATCCCCACGTTCACCTGTTATCGGGAGCGGCTCATCCGCAATCACGCCGGATTTCGCTGGGAAGGGGTGGTCCATGAAGCCATTGCTCCCCGTGGTGTGGTCCGGTACGGCGACGGCGCGGTGACCCACCGCAAAACCGGCCCCGGCGACCCGGACCGAAACCTACGGATACTGGAAGGGCTTCGGGCCCGTCGGCCCTTGACGCCCCGGGAACAGTTCTATTATGCACGGGAGCTGACGTACCATGGCCGAGATTGGGAAGCAGCGGCACAGTTTGCCGACTTCCTGCGCACCGGCGGCGGTTGGGCGCCGGACAGCATCCAGGCCGCCATGGATTTGGCCGACTGTTACCGGCGTTTGGAACAGCCGGAACAAATTTTGCCGTCTCTGGTGCTGGGGCTGTGCTTCGATGCGCCAACGCCGGAGCTGTGCTGCGCGTTGGGCCAACGGTATCTGGAACTGGAACAGTGGGAGGCGGCCATCTATTGGTATGAACAGGCCATGAACCGTCCGGAGCACCTGGGTTTTACGCTGCCGGACTGTCGGAATTACATTCCTCTGCTGCAATTATGCGTCTGTCATGACCGCTTAGGCGATTGGCGAAAAGCGGCGGCCTATAATGAAGCGGCCTGCCGTCTGCGGCCCCAGTCTCCGGCCTGTGCCTACAACCGCGCCTATTTTGACCGCATTGCCCAGCAAAACGCGGACCGGAACTGAGTTCCGGTCCGCATGGATTATTCTATGGACATGGTGGCATAGGCATTGAGGTCCTGGCCCGCCGTATGTCCGGCCAGGTACTCATAATACGCTTGGGCGCCAATCATGGCGCCATTATCGCCACAGAGTTTCAGCGGCGGCAGATATAACTCTGCGCCCAGCTTGGCGCATGCTGTCTCAAAGTCACCGCGAATGCGGCTGTTGGCAGCCACGCCGCCGGCAATGGCTAACTTTTTATAGCCGGTCTGCTCCAGAGCGGCCATGGTGCGGGGCACCAGCGTATCGCTGACGGCTTTAGAAAAATCGGCGCAAAGGTCCGGCACGTCCAGGGTTTCACCCTTCTGCCCGGCGTTGTGAATGAGATTCAGCGCCGCCGTCTTCAGGCCGGAGAACGACATGTCCAAATCGCTGCCGCTGACATGGGCCACGGGCATGGGGTATTTGCCCTCCGTGCCGGTGCGGGCCAGCTTGTCCAGCGCCGCGCCGCCTGGATAGGGCATCCCCAGGACACGGGCTACCTTGTCAAAGCACTCCCCCGCCGCGTCATCCCGTGTAGAGCCGAGAATTTTCAGTTTGGTATAATCCTGGACATCCACTATCATACTGTGGCCGCCGGACACCACCAGACAGAGAAACGGCGGTTCCAGCTCCGGAAAGGCCAGATAATTGGCAGCGATATGACCCCGGATATGATGGACCGGAATTAGCGGGACCTGCAAAGCCATGGCCGCTGCCTTGGCAAAGTTGACACCCACCAGCACCGCACCGATGAGGCCCGGCGCATAGGTGACGCCGACGGCGTCAATGTCCTGCCGGGTGATACCTGCCGTCTCCAAAGCCTGGTCAGCCAGACCATAAATGGCTTCAATGTGCTTGCGGGAGGCGATTTCCGGCACCACGCCGCCGTAGGTCTTATGGATAGCCACCTGAGACGCGATGCAGTCGGCCAGCACCGTCCGGCCATCCCGAACTACGGCCACTGCCGTCTCGTCGCAGGAGGATTCAATGGCTAAAATATTCAAGTGTTCCACTCCTTTTTGAGGATCAACGCGTCCTCCCGGGGATTCAAATAGTAGTTGGGCCGTCTGCCCACCTGGACAAAGCCCAAAGATGTATACAGGGCGATGGCCGGTGCGTTGGAGGGCCGCACCTCCAGAAGCACTTCCGTCACCCCCTGCTGCCGCAGCCGTTGTTCCAATTCCGTCAGCAGCGCCCGGCCAATGCCGCAGCCCCGGTGGTCCGGGGACACAGCCACATTCAGAATATCAGTACTGTCCAGCACCGTCTGGCTGCCCACATAGCCCAGAACGGTCTCCCCCTCCACGGCCACCAGCCACAGACTCAGCTCGTTGTCCAGCTCTCCGGCCACTGACGCTTCGCTCCAAGGGTCGGTAAAACAAACGCGTTCCAGAGCTGCCACCTGGGCTACATGAGATGGGTTCATTGGGATCAGTTCCATGTCACTTGGCCTCATACCAGCTGGCGCCGCTTTTGGCCTCGGCCAACAAAGGCACCCGCAATTCCATCACCTGCTCCATCTCCCGCTCCACCAGCTGCTTTACATCGTCAGCCTGGTCCAGCGGGCACTCGACAATCAATTCGTCATGGACCTGCAAAACCAGACGGGCCTGGGGGTACTGTTTCGCTAGGACCGCGTCCACCCGGATCATGGCCAGCTTGATGATATCGGCGGCGGTTCCCTGGATGGGGGTATTCATGGCGCAGCGCTCCCCAAAGGAGCGAAGATTGAAATTCTTGCTTTTAAGCTCCGGCAAATAGCGGCGGCGGCCCATGAGCGTCGTCACATAGCCGTCGGCTTTTGCCTGTTCTACCACGTCGTGCATATACTGACGGACACCGGCGTATTTCTCCAAATAACTCTCAATATAGGCCTTGGCTTCTTTCCGGGTCACGCCGATATCATCGGCCAAAGAAAAATCAGAAATACCGTATACAATGCCGAAGTTGACCGCCTTGGCATGGCGGCGCATCAGGCTGGTGACATCCTCTGGAGCCACGCCAAAGACCTGAGAAGCCGTAACTCGGTGGACATCCTCGCCGCTGCGGAACGCCTCCTGCATAATCTGATCATTGGCGATATGCGACAGAACCCGCAATTCAATCTGAGAATAGTCAGCATCAATGAGTACACAACCATCTTTCGGGACAAACATTTTGCGGATTTCGCTGCCCAGTTCCGTGCGGACAGGAATATTTTGCAGGTTGGGTTCTGTGGACGACAGCCGCCCCGTGGCAGTGACCATGTTCTGGAACGTGGTGTGAATCCGCTCATCGTCTCCGATGACCTTGACCAACCCCTCAGCATAGGTGGAATTGAGCTTGGTCACCATGCGATAATCCATGATGGCCTCGATGATGGGGTGTTTGTTTTTCAGCTTTTCCAGAACTTCGGCGTTGGTGGAGTAGCCGGTTTTTGTCTTTTTCACCGGCGGCAGGCCCAGCTTCTCAAAGAGGATGACGCCCAACTGCTGGGTGGAATTGATATTGAAGGTCTCCCCTGCCATGTCGTAGATTTGCTCCGTCAATGCGTTGATACGCTCCGTCAGCAGGTTGCCGAAGGCCAGCAACGCCATCCGGTCCACGGCGATGCCCTCCCGCTCCATACGGGCCAAAACGGCGCAAAGCGGAAACTCCACCGTCTCATAGAGAGTGGTCATATTCTGTTCCGCCATAAGGGATTGGAGGGGCTTCCACAGGGCAAAGACAGCGGCGGCCCGGTCTGACAGGCTTTCCAACTGTCCCTCCTGATTGAGATACCGTTTCGCCAGCTCGTCAGGGCTGTACCGGGTATCCGACGGGTCCAGAACGTATCCCGCCAAACTCACATCGAACACAAAGCCGTCCTTTGGCAGTCCCAGCTGGTCCAGCTGGTGCCACAGTGTTTTATAGTCTGCGCAGACCTTGGGTGTCTCTGCCGTCAGCAGCGGTTCGCAGCAGGAAACCGCAGTAACACAGACGCCGTCAGCAGTGGCAATGGCCGCTTGGTCGCCGTCCAGGACCAGTGCGCAGGGCGTCCCCACCGGCGGCAAACACGCCAGCGTACACACGACGGCAGCCGGTTCCGCAGGCTGCGGCACTTCCTTCACATCGTACAGGCCGTAGCGGTCCATCAGCCGGACAAACTCCAGCTTTTCAAACAGCGCCCGCAATGCCGGTTTATCCACGGGTTTGCAGACATTATCCGCCGGTACAAACTCGATGGGCGCTGTTTTCCGGATGGTCGCCAGGTCATAGGACAGATAGGCCGAATCCTTTCCGGCTTCCAGCTTCTTTTTCACCGCCGGTTTGATGGCGTCGCTGTCCAGATGGTCATAGATGGCGTCGAGACTGCCGAACGCCGCCAGCAAATCCCCCGCCGTCTTCTTGCCCACGCCGGGGACACCGGGGATATTGTCGGAGGAATCACCCATAAGGGCCTTACAGTCCACCAGACGGATGGGGTCAAAGCCGTACTCCTCCCGGAAGGTCTCCGGCGTATAGCGAGTGGCAAGGGTTTGGCCCGCTTTGCTGGACACCAGCCGCACGGTCACATGGTCATCCACCAGCTGCAAGCTGTCCCGGTCACCGGTGAGAATGACGCATTCCCAGCCGGACTCGGCGCAGATTCGGCCCACTGTGCCTAAAATATCATCGGCCTCCCATCCCTCCTGTTCATAGATGGGAATGGACATGGCCCGTAAAACATCCTTCATCACGGGCATCTGCTGGGCCAGCTCATCGGGCATTCCGTGGCGTGTGGCCTTGTAGCCCTCATACTGCAAATGGCGGAACGTGGGTGCTTTTAAATCGAAGGCCACACAGACGCCGTCAGGCCGCTCTTCCCCCATAAATTTATGGAGGATATTCAAAAATCCATAGACGGCGTTGGTGTACAGCCCTTCCCGGGTGGTCAGGGGCCGGATGCCGTAAAATGCCCGGTTGATGACACTGTTGCCGTCTAAAATCATCAGCTTCATGGGTAGAACCCCCTTTATATCATACAATACAGTATACCACGGATTTTACCGTTTTTCCACCTGGCAAACAGAAAAAGCCTGCCGTCTGCCACCCATGTTAGGGTGGAGACGGCAGGCTTGCGGCTTTGCCGCGGGAATTGCGCCCGTTGCGACGGGCGCTTTAGGACACATGGGAATTTCGCCCGCTGCGGCGGGCGACCAAAGGCTCTGCCTTTGGAAACCGCGATTTTTTGAAAAAAATCGAGTAAAACTTTTATATTTTTCTGCTTAAACGCGCTTCCACTGAGCGCCGCCGGGCACATCGATGATCTCGATACCCTGGGCTTTCAGCTCATCGCGGATGCGGTCGGCCTCTGCAAAGTTTTTGGCCTTCTTGGCCTCGGCCCGCTGGAGCACCAGCGCGTCAATGGCCGGGTCCCCCTCGCCCTGGATGGTATAGCCGCCGGTGGTGGCTGTCTTAGTCTTGGCCTGCTCGGCCCGCTTGGCAGCAGCTTTTTCCAGCAGGTCCAAGCCTAAAACCTTGTCGAAGTCGCCCAACAGGGCCAGCTTGGTACCATCGTTGGTCTTGGCTTTCAGCACATCATAAACAGCGGTGATGGCCAGAGACGTATTCAAATCGTTGCTCAGCGCGTTGTTGAACTTCTCCTTGAGGGCGTCAAACTGGGCCTGGTCCACCGTCTTGTCACTGTCATCCAGCGCTGCAATCTTGTTAATGAGCTTCTGGTAGGTAGTCACGGCATTGTCGAGATTTTCCCAGGAAAAGACCAGACTGCGGCGGTAGTGGGATTGCAGGCAGAACAGACGGTAGGCCAGCGGGTCATAGCCCTTTTCCTCCAGCAGGGACACAGTCAGAAATTCGCCCTTGGACTTGGACATCTTACCGGTATTGGTATTCAGATGGTGGACATGGAACCAGTAGTTGCACCAATGGTGGCCCAAATACGCCTCAGACTGGGCGATTTCATTGGTGTGGTGGGGAAAAGCATTGTCGATGCCGCCGCAATGGAGATCCAAGTCCTCCCCCAAGTGCTTCATGCTGATGCCGGAGCACTCAATGTGCCAGCCGGGATAGCCCACACCCCAGGGAGAATCCCATTTGAGGGCTTGATCCTCAAACTTGGATTTAGTGAACCAGAGAACAAAGTCGTTCTTGTTACGCTTGCTGGTGTCCTCTTCCACGCCCTCCCGGACGCCCACGGCCAAATCCTCTTCGTCATGGTCGTTGAAGACATAGTACTGGTCCAGCTTGGAGGTGTCAAAATAGACATTGCCGCCGGCCTCATAGGCAAACCCTTTCTCCAGCAGCTTGGAGACAATCTCGATATACTCGGCAATGCAGTTGGTGGCGGGCTCCACCACATCAGGCCGTTTGATGTTCAGCTTTTTGCAGTCGGAGAAAAAGGCGTCCGTATAGTACTGGGCAATCTCCATGACGGTCTTGTGCTCCCGCTTGGCGCCCTTGAGCATCTTATCTTCTCCGGTGTCGGCGTCGGAGCTGAGATGGCCCACGTCGGTGATATTCATAACGCGCTTGACGTTGTAGCCCTGATAGCGCAGATACTTCTCCAGCACATCCTCCATGATATAGCTGCGGAGATTGCCGATGTGGGCAAAGTGGTACACCGTGGGACCGCAGGTATACATTTTGACAATGTCGGGATGGTTGGGAACGAATTCCTCTTTCTTGTGGCTGGCAGAGTTGTAAAGATACATGGTCAGTTCCTCCTATCGGACGGTATGGTAACCGTTTCCGTTTGTATTAGTCGCAGCGGCGGTCGTCCTCGTCGCCCAGCATCTTCTCCAAGCGGCTAAGACGCTTCTGGAGCCGTTCAATTTCCAGCATCATGGGGTCCGGCGTATGGATATGGTCCAGCTTTTCACCGCTGATTTTGACGATTCGGCCCGGCACGCCGACGACTGTGGCATTTTCCGGTACCTCCCGCAGCACCACGGAATTGGCGGCAATGCGGGCATTATCCCCCACTTTGAAAGGACCCAGAACCTTGGCACCGGCGCCCACCATAATATTATTGCCCAAGGTGGGGTGACGCTTTCCTTTGTCCTTGCCGGTACCGCCCAAGGTGACGCCCTGGTACAGCAGACAGTCATCCCCAATCTCCGTAGTGGCGCCGATGACAATGCCTGTGCCGTGGTCGATGACCAGCCGCCGTCCAATTTTGGCCGCCGGATGGATTTCAATGCCGGTGAACCACTTGGTCATCTGCGAAATCCAGCGGGCAATAAAATATCGCTTGTGCTCATGAAACCAGTGGGCAATCCGATACTGAATTGTGGCGTGGAGTCCGTTGTAAAGCAGCAGTACCTCCAGCACGCTGCGGGCTGCCGGATCATTTCTACGGTAGGCCTGGATATCTTCGATCAAATGCATAAAGTCCTCCCCGGTCGCCGCATACAAAAAGCCCGCCTCTTGAACAAGTTCTCAAGAGGCGGGCAAAAATTACTCGCGGTTCCACTCTGATTTCTTACTTTGGGCATAACGCAGCCCTGACGGGGTCTCCCCTCGCTCCCGAACGCACGTTCACAGCAGTCCACGCTCCCCGCTTCCAGCCGATGACGGAGATTCTCTATCGCTTCGTTGCCGTTACTCTTTTCGATCAACGCGATATTCAATTCAGTATCAGTATATTACCATCAATCGTAAAAGGTGTCAAGAGTGATTCCTGTTTTTACAGACCCAAGCACTTCCAGTTCTTGACGAAATACTCAATACCGGAGTACAGGGTGGTCACCACAATGACCCAAGTGACAACGGTATCCACCAGCGGGGTGTTCATAAAGACCATCATCAGGCACAGACCCACCATGGTACAGGCGGTCTTGATCTTGCCGCTCCAGGCGGCGGCCATGACGGTACCCTTGGAGGCGGCCACCATCCGCAGACCGCTGATGGCAAACTCCCGCGTCAGTACCAGCATGACGGCCCAGGAAGGCATTCTCCCCCACTGGACAAAAATCAGCATGGCAGAGGTCACCAGCAGCTTATCCGCCAAGGGGTCCAGGAACTTGCCGAAATCGCTGACCTGGTTGTAATGGCGGGCCACATAGCCGTCCACAAAGTCTGTGACACTTGCCAAAATGAAAATGGCCAAAGCCACCCAGTTATAGCCCAGCAGGAAGACGGCCATAAAAGCCGGAATCATAATGACACGCAGCAGCGTCAATTTGGTTGCAGTTGTCACAGCGCTTCCTCCTCACAGACAGTGCCCACCGGCTCGCCGTCCACCACGTCCTCCAGTTCCACAGTGACAAACTGACCGGGAGCCACGGGTGTTTCCGAGGTAAACCAGATTTTTCCGTCGATGTCGGGAGATTCGGCGTAGCTGCGGCCGAAATATGCCTCGTCCTCTTCGCTGTAGCCCTCGCAAAGTACCAATTCTTTTTGGCCCATGCGGCTATCGTGGTACTCGTCAATAACACGGGATTCCAGTTCCGCCAGGAACTCGGCACGCTGCTGGGCCACCTCCGTGGGCGGGTACTCCATGCGGGCGGCGGCGGTGCCCTCCTCGGGAGAGAACACAAACGCGCCGACGCGCTCCAGCTTGTGCTTGCGGAGGAAGTCGCACAGCTCCTCGAACTCCGCTTCGCCCTCGCCGGGCAGACCCGCAATCAGGCTGGTCCGCAGCACCAGGCCGGGAATCCGATCCCGCAGCTTTGTAAACAGCTGGTCCAGATACGCATGGTCGCCCCGGCGGTTCATACGCTTGAGGATGGTATCATTGACGTGCTGAATGGGAATATCCAGATATTTGACAATCTTCGGCTCCCGTGCGATGACGTCAATGAGATGGTCGGACATTTCATCGGGGTACAGGTAGTGAATCCGAATCCAGGTAAAGCCCTCAATTTTACATAGGGCTTCTAACAACACATCCAGACGCCGTTCACCGTACAGGTCGATGCCGTAGCGGCTGGTATCCTGGGCGATAACAATCAGCTCCTTGACACCGGAAGCTGCCAGGGAGCGGGCCTCGTCGATGAGTTCTTCCATGGGGCGGCTGCGGTACTTGCCCCGCAGCTTCGGGATGATGCAGAAGGCACAGTGGTTGTCGCAGCCCTCAGCAATGCGCAGATAGGCGTAATGCTCCGGCGTGGTGAGAATCCGCTGGGGCTCCTCGGTCTCGTTGATGTTGCCGAAGAATTGCAGATGCTCCTCCCCATCCAAAACCCGGTTGGCAGCCTCCACAATGTCGCTGTAGCTGCCGGTACCCAGGATGCCGTCCACCTCGGGCATCTCCTCCAGAATCTCCGACTGGTAACGCTGGCTGAGGCAGCCCGTCACCAGAATCTTGCCCACACGGCCCTCAGCCTTGGCCTGGGCCAGCAGCAGAATGTTTTCAATGGCCTCGGACTTTGCCGCGTCAATAAAGCCGCAGGTGTTGATCACCGCCAAATCCACCTGGTCGGGGACCTCGGAAATGGAATAGCCGGCCTCCCGCAGCAAATAGATCATCTGCTCCGTGTTGACCTGGTTTTTGGCACAGCCCAGGGACACAAAACCAACGGAATAGGACATATTAAAATTCCTCCATGATATCGTTGAGCGCGTCGGTATAACGCGCCATGGCCGAGCGAATATCCGCCCAGCGATGGCCGCGGCGCAGCAATGCGTCCACGGCCCGTTTCGTCTCCCGCTCATCGGGCTTCTCTCCCTTGAAGCGGGATTGCAGGAACCGGTCAATGGCGTCGTCCGGCTCCGGCAGCTCCTCCATGGCCTCGTCCCACAACTGCCGGTCGATGCCCTTTTGATAGAGAATCTGCCGGATACGGGCGGCACCGTAACCCTTGCGGGCCGCCGACTGGGCCAACTGCCGGGCCGTCTCCAGGTCATCCAGCAGGTTCAGCTCTGTCAGCCATTGCACAGCCTCGGAAGCCAGTTCCGGCGTCTCCCCTTTCTGCACCAATCGCCGCTCCAAATCCTTTTTGGACACGTTGGTGGCAGAGATAATGCGGACTGCCCGGGCCTTGGCCGAAGCCCGCTGATTGGCGGCACGGATCTGGTCCAGTTCCTCCGCTGTGAGTTCCCGGCCCGGATACAGGGCGAACTCCCCCACGGTGGCCTGTTCCAGCCGTAGGCGGCGGCCGTCGTCCAGGGTGACGGTATACCGTCCGCCCCGGACCGTCGGCTCCCGCAGAGACTCAATCTTCATCGTTGAAATCGTCGGCGCTTACGTCCACGGGCTTCTCCGCCGGACGCAGCGGCGTTCTGGGCCGTGCGCCCTGGAGTTTATAGAAGTTCTCCCGGATGCCCTGCTCCAGCTGCTCCGTCAGCTCCGGATGGTCAATCAGATATTGCTTGGCATTGTCGCGGCCCTGACCAATGCGCTCCTCCCCAATGGAGAACCAGCTGCCGCTCTTCTGAACCAAGTCCAGCTGCACGCCCAGATCAATCATTTCGCCGTACTTGGAAATGCCCTCGCCGTACATGATATCGAAAATGGCCTCGCGGAACGGCGGCGCCACCTTGTTTTTGATGATCTTGGCACGGGTCCGGTTGCCGATGATATCACTGCCGTCCTTGATGGCCTCCACCCGGCGGATATCAATACGCACCGAAGCGTAGAATTTCAGCGCGTTGCCGCCGGTGGTGGTTTCGGGGTTGCCGTACATGACGCCGATTTTCAGACGAATCTGGTTGATGAAAATAACGACACAGTTGGTCTTGGCAATGGTACCGGCCAGTTTTCTCAAAGCCTGGGACATGAGACGGGCCTGGAGACCCACAAAGCTGTCGCCCATTTCGCCCTCAATTTCCGCCCGTGGCGTCAAGGCCGCCACGGAGTCCACCACAATGGCGTCCACCGCACCGGAGCGCACCAATGCGTCGGTAATCTCCAAGGCCTGCTCACCGGTATCCGGCTGGGACACCAGCATGGAGTCAATATCCACGCCCAGGGCCGCGGCGTACTCCGGGTCCAGAGCGTGCTCAGCGTCCACGAAAGCCACTTCGCCGCCCATCTTCTGGGCCTGGGCCAAAATGTGCAGGGCCAGGGTGGTTTTACCGGAGGATTCCGGGCCGTAAATCTCGATGATTCGGCCGCGGGGCACACCGCCGATGCCCAGGGCGGCATCCAACGCCAGGGAGCCGGTGGGGATGGCGTCCACTACCATTTCCGGCTTGTCGCCCAGGCGCATGACGGCGCCCTTACCGAAGTTCTTTTCAATCTGATGCAGAGCCGTCTCCAGGGCCTTTTTCTTATCACTGGCCGGTGTGGGGCTCTCGTAGGGGGTTTTTGCCTTTGCCATTTATGTTTCCTCTCCTTTGTACTGTGCAAGCACGGCGCGGATGATGTTCCCCGTGTCCTCGCGCATTTGCAGTACGTTGTATCTGTGCTGTTCCAAAATCTCCCGGACAGCGTCATGCTGTCCCATGCCGAATTCAAAACAGAGGAACCCGCCGGGCTTCAGCGCCGACGAAAAGTTCTTGACGATGGCCCGATAAAAGTCCAGGCCGTCCGCTCCGCCCACCAGGGCCATTTTCGGCTCGAAGTCCCGCACCGACGGGTCCAGCCGCTCGTATTCCTCGTCGGTGACGTAGGGCGGGTTGGACACGATCATATCAAAGGTGCCCAAAAACTTCGACGCCGGTTTCATGGCGTCGACGGTGATGCAGTTGACACGGCCCGTAAGCCGCTGGTCCACAATGTTTTTCTTGGCCACGCGGATGGCAGCCGGGGACAACTCGCCCAAGGTCACCCGGGCATCCTTGACCCGATGGGCAAGGGCCAGACCGATGCAGCCGCTTCCGGCGCACAAATCGAGAATTCTCGGGTTTTGGGACAGAAACATGGCTTTTTTCATAGCCAGTTCTGTAACGGCCATGGTATCGTCCCGGGGAATCAATACATCCGGCGTGATGGTCAGCGTCATGCCGCAGAAGTCCCATTCTCCCAATACGTAGGCCAGAGGTTCGCCGTTTTGAATCCGCTCCACATAGCTTTGCAGCTTTTGGGTTGCCGCCGCGTCGGCGTGGGTGGTGCGACCGGAGACAATCTCCGAAATGGGCAGGCCCGAAGCGGCACAGACCAGCTCCCGAGCAATCTGGGAGGCGTCGGCCCCCTGGGTTTCAAACAATGCGTGGCGAACCTCATGGTACAATTCACTGTATGTCTTCACCACTGGTCCTCTCCCTCCTGTTCGGGAATGACCTCCCGCATGGCCTCAATAGCCACTTCAATCATAGAGTCATCGGGCTCCTGGGTGGTGAACTTCTGCATAGCCATACCGGGAGCCGACAACATATGGGTAAACCAGTTGTCGTGGCGGCCGGCAAAGCGGTTAATCTCATAACTGATACCCACAATAATCGGCAGCATCAGCAGGTGCAGGCCCATACGCAGCAGCGTATTACTGACCTGGATAGCCGCGCCGCAGAGAATGCTGATGCAGACCACCACCAGCAGAAAGCTGGTGCCGCACCGGGGGTGGAACCGGGACATGGGCCGCACATTTTCCACGGTCAGGGGCAGCCGGGCCTCATAGCAGCGGATGGTTTTATGTTCCGCGCCGTGATAGCTGAACACCCGTTTCATATCCTTCATCTGGGACACCAGAATCATATACCCCATGAAAATAATAATTTTCAGCAGACCCTCCACCAAATTTCGGGCCATGTGGTTATCATACAGGCCGGGAATCAAGCCGCTGATCAGGGTGGGCAGCAGAATAAACAGGCCAACCGACAGTCCGATACCCAAAACCGCCGCCGAATAGATGATAAACTGTTCCAGTTTTTCCGATCCGAAATGCTGTTCAATCCAGCGCTCCAGCTTGGACGGTTCGCCGCTGCCGCCCTCCTCCTCGGGAAAATACTCAGCAGAAAACAGCAGCGCCCGAATACCGTTGACCATGGAGCCGCCGAAGGTGAAAATGCCGCGGATAAACGGCACTCTGGCCAGCGCGGAACGCTTTTTCGTCAGCTTCAGATCATCGACTTTTTTCACCAGACCATCCTTGGAACGAACCACAATGGCCTGTTTATCAGGGCCCCGCATGAGGATGCCCTCAATAAGAGCCTGTCCGCCAATCAATGTTTTGAACTGCTCACAGCAGCCCTGTGTTTCCTTTTGTTTTGCCATGGATGCCTCCTGCGCCGCCCGGGGCGGCTCGATTTATACTGCTTCTCCGCCGGGAATGCGCACCGTCACCAGAGTGCCGCCGCCGTCGGCGTTTTCCAGGGTCAGGGACCCGCCGTGCATGGTGACGATCTCCTCGCAGACCGCCAATCCAATGCCGCTGCCGCGGGCCGTGGAGCTGCCCTTGTAGAATTTCATCTTCACATGGGGCAGCTCGTCTTCGGGGATGCCGGGACCAAAATCCCGAATACGGATAACCACAAATCCCTCTTCATAGGAAATGGACGCTGTAATCCGCTGCCCCTGGCCGCCGTGCTTGGCGGCGTTGTCGAGAATATTGAGGAACACCTGCCGCAGCCGTGCCACATCACAGGGAATTTCCGGAATCTCATCGTCATTTTCCAGATAGTCCAAGGTAATGCCATCCTGTTTCAAACGGCTGCCGTACATAAAGACTGTGTCCTCAAACTCCGCCCGGAGATCGGCGGGCTGCACATTGAGGGTGAACCGGCCGTCCTGCATGCGGGTAAACTCCAGCAGTTCCTCCACCATAGAGGTGAGCCGCCGGGTCTCGCTGAGAATAATCAGCATGCCCCGCCGGGTTTCCACCGGATCCATGGTCTCCGCCGACAGCAGCGTTTCTCCCCAACCGGAAATGGCCGTCAGAGGCGTCCGCAGCTCATGGGACACGGAGGACACAAACTCCGACTGCATTTTCTCCGCCTGGCCGATTTTCACCGACATATCGTTGATGGTATCAGCCAGCTCACCGATTTCATCGTCAAATTTCTTCTGAATCTGGATGCCATAGCTGCCGGCGGCGATGCGTTTGGCTGTGGCGGTGATCTCCGCCACGGGGCCGATGATGGAGCGGATGAAAAACTTACTGCTGTACATAATGAGACCGATAAAAACCAGTCCTACCAGCACTGCCAGACCTGTAATGACCATCAGCTGCCGGTCCACGTTTTTCAAGCTGGTGACAAACCGCAGAACGCCGATAACCTCGCCGTTGGTATAGATCATAGGACTGGATACAGCCATAATCCGTTCGCCGGTACTGGGATTTTTGCCCACATAGGGGCGCATCTCCTTGGTGGTAATGGCCTCCTGGATTTCCGGCGTCTGCGGGTCTCCGCCGCCCCACTGACCGTAGGAGGACGCCACAATGCGGCCGCTGAGATTGATGAATTGCAGCTCCAGCGTATCCTTTTCCTCAAAGGTCTGGGCCACCAGAATACAGGATTGATAATACTCCCCGTAGCTTTGGCCGATGTAGTTGCTGAAAAAGTCCGTGGTGGTCTTGGCCTTGGACTCCAGCCCTGACTGCATGCTGGAATAGTAATAGGTGGTAAAGGACAGGGACACGACGACAATACAGACGATAACCAGCAGAATGACAATGCTGAGGTTATTGACAATCCAGCGTTTCTGGATGCCGGCAATCTTTTTCATCCGGTCCCCTCCCTTCTCTTGCGTTTACGGGCCGTCACGCGCCCCACTTGTAGCCGAAGCCCCACACGGTGGTAATATAGGTGGGGTTGGCTGTATCGTCTTCGATCTTGATGCGCAGACGACGGATATTGACGTCCACAATCTTCAGCTCACCGTCAAAATCCCGGCCCCACACGCTGGTGAGAATATCCTCCCGGGACAGGGCCCGGCCGGGATTCTGCATAAACAGCTTCATGATGGAATACTCCACCTGGGTCAGCTTGATACGCTTTCCGTTTTTGTCCAGGGTGCGGTTGCGGGTGTTGAGGACAAAGGGCCCCTGCTGCTGCTCGGCTCCGTCGCTGCCGCCGTCGCCGCCGATGCGGCGATACAGGGCGTCGATACGGGCCGTCAGCTCCGCCGGAGAAAAGGGCTTGGTCACATAGTCGTCGGCACCGGTCATCAGTCCGGTGACCTTGTCCATCTCCTGGGTCCGGGCCGTCAGCATGATGATGCCGATGGACTTATTGGTGGTACGGATGGTGCGGCAGACCTCAAAGCCGTCCATATCGCCGGGCACCATGATATCGAGGATGGCAACACCGATATCCGGGTTGTTTTTCAGCTGCTCCAGGGCCTCGGCGCCGGTGCCGGCCTCAATGGCCTCATAACCGGCCCGCTTGAGATTGATGACCACAAAGCTGCGGATGCTGACCTCATCCTCCATAATCAATACCTTTTTCATTTCCCTGTTCCTCCTTATACCTCGCCGGAATTCCAGTCGATCTGAATATACTTGAACATGCCCACCAAATCCGCCTGCGTCAGATCATCGGCCAGCTCCGATGTACCAAAGGACGCGGCGTAGGTCACATCGCCCTTGTCGCCCAGGGGGAAGCGGCCATCGCTGGACGCCACCGCTTTCCGGTCCTCGCCGGACAATGCGTAAATGGTGAAAATGGGCTCCGTCTCCTGACCGTAGCCTTTCCACTGGTGGAAGGTATAGCCGTGCATCCCCTGCTCTGCCTCATCGTAGGTGATAGTCAGCTGATCCTCCCATTCCTCCGGCAGCACCAGGAACCAACCGCCGGAATAGTTGTGGTAGGTGGTCAGCTTCTTCTCCCGCTGGCCGTCGATGGACAGATGGCACCAATCGATGATCCAGTAGGCTTCGTCCTCCGCCGCCGTCTCCGCCTGGGGCAGCTGCTTGGGCTGGGGCAATTCAATCAGACCGTCGTTATCAATATCGGCGGCGTAAACGTAATAATTGCGGACGGTCTGGGCGCTGGTGCCGCTGGCACCCTCGGCGGTGATATTGACAAAGGCACCATCCCGCAGGGCGAAAATATCGGTGACCACACTGTTTTCATCATACATACTGGCCACAAACACCGCCGGAACGCCCGTATCCACATAGCCGGTAATGATGCGGCGGACATTCTCCACGCCGGTGGACAGCAGGGACTCGGGGGCCCGCTCAATCTGGCTGCCCGTATGACGGTAATACTCCGCCACGCCGGACCGGACCTCGGTGCTGAACCGCAGCAGGAAAATGTCCATTTTGCCGTCCCGGTCCAGGTCCACTGTGGTATATTCGTTGTAGTTGGCGCTCATCAGCTCCACTACCCGGTTTTCCCGCAGGGCGTAGACACTGAGGGCCTGGGGCACCTGGTCGCTGATCTGGCGGCCCAGAACCATTTCCAGACCCGGCTGGCCGTCGATCTGTACATATTCCACGCTGGCAAAGCTGCTGCCGTCGCCCTCGATAACGGCCACATTGCGGAAGTCCTCCCCAATACGGTCAAAGATGTAGGCCCGCAGGGGTTTTTCGCCGGTGGTCCGCAGAAAGACGATGGCCTCGTCCTCCGTGTCGCCGTCCAGGTCGGCCAGCTGCACCGACTGCTGGTTGGTGCCGGAGGTGGGGGCAGCGTAGGAGGTCTGATCCGTCAGCAGCAGCTCAATCTCCGATTGCAGTTCGTAGTATTCCTCCGACTGCTTGGGCAGGGCATAGAGTTCCTCGGTCCCCTGAAACAGGCAGCCGGACAGGGCCAGCGCCATGGCACAGGCCAGCAGCGTCAGCAAAATTGCTTTTTTTACCATGTTCCGTCTGCCTCCTTTCCCGTATCCGTTTGATTATACCACACTTTTT
This sequence comes from Candidatus Avoscillospira avistercoris, assembly GCA_018716875.1. GTDB lineage: Bacteria > Bacillota > Clostridia > Oscillospirales > Oscillospiraceae > Avoscillospira_A > Avoscillospira_A avistercoris. The sequence continues at coordinate 15,164 of DVJJ01000051.1, read as the reverse complement.
CTAAAATTGCAGCTATTTTATCACGACGTTTTCCCCACCCAGCAGTTCTTGCAATTCCCGAAACAGGTCCGGGTCCGGCAGGCACGTACCTGCCAACCGCTGTTTGGTATCAGCAAAATAGAGCACTACCGGCATGGTGCCGGGGAACATTTGCAGGACAGCCCGGACTTTCCGGTACACCGGCGCCGTCTCACTGTCCAGCCGCACATACAGCTTGCCCGCAGCCGGCGTAGGGGCTGCCGGGGCCGGTACGGGGCCCGGCTGATAGTCGTCGATGGGCAGGGCGCGGTTGAGAATCATCTGCGGTTCCTTTTCATCCCGCACCGACAGCTTGCCCCAGACCACCACGGCGGCATTTTCCGCCAGAAAGCCGCCGAACTCACTGAGGGCATTGGAAAAGACCAGCAGCTCCATGGACGCCGTATCGTCCTCCAAGGTCACATAGGCCATCATGGAATTATTGCGGGTGGTTTTCATTTTGACAGTCTGAACCACACCGGCCACCACCACCTGCTGTTCGTCCTGGAACGCGCCGGTATTATCGGCAAAACTCTCCATAATGGAGCCCAATGCCACCACAGATGCACCCCGGAGCCGGGCCCGGTACTCGTCCATGGGGTGGCCCGTCAAATACAGGCCCGTGGTCTCTTTTTCGTAGCTCATGCGCTCCTGGGGGCTCATCTCCGGAATCTTCGGTACCGGCACCGACGGCAAGGCGTCCTCCTGACTGCCGCCCAGGTCGAACATGCCCATCTGTCCATCGAGGTTTTTCCGTTTGGCCGCCGTCACTGCGTCCAGCACCATCTCGTGCATAGCCAGCATTTGGGAGCGGTACAGTCCCAGGCTGTCCAGTGCACCGCATTTGATGAGGTTTTCCAATGCCCGCTTGTTGAGATCGGCGCCGTACAAACGGCTGCACAGGTCCTCCAGGCTGCGGAACGGGCCGCCGCTCTGGCGCTCCTTGACCACCTGCCGGATAAAGCCACGGCCGATATTCTTAACGGCGGCCAGTCCGAAGCGGATTCCCCCATCCACGACTGTGAAGTTGTCATAGGATTCGTTGATATCCGGCGGCAGCACCGAAATATCCAGATTTTTGCACTCTGCGATATAGCCGGAAATCTTGGTGGAGCTGTCCAGCACCGATGTCATCAGCGCCGCCATATACTCTCTGGGGTAATGGGCCTTGAGATAGGCCGTCTGATAGGAAATCAGCGCATAGCAGACGGCGTGTGCCTTATTAAAGGCATAGTTGGCAAAATCAAGAATTTCATCATAGATTTCCTGGGCAATTTTCTCCTCCACTCCGTTGGCGATGGCGCCGGGAATCCCCCGCTCCGCGTCGCCGTAGACGAAGGCTTTCCGCTCCTCCAAAATAAAGGCCTGTTTTTTCTTGGAGATGGCCCGGCGCATATTGTCGGCCTGCCCCAGGGTATAGCCGCCCAGCTGGCGGAAAATCTCAATGACCTGTTCCTGATATACGATACAACCATAGGTGACCGATAAAATGGACACCAACTTGGGATGGCGGTAGGTGATGGTTTTGGGATTCTGCTTAGAGCGGATAAATTTGGGGATAGAGTCCATAGGACCGGGGCGGTACAGCGCCACTATGGCCGTCAGGTCTTCGATGGACTCCGGCTTCATGCCCACACAGACACCAGTGATGCCGGCGGATTCCATCTGGAACACACCGGCTGTCTTTCCCTCAGCCAGCATGGCATAGGTCAGCTTGTCCCCATCAGCCACCTTCTCAATGGCAAAGTCCGGCTCCCGGAGCCGAATGAGCTTTTGGGCATCGTCGATGACCGTCAAGTTCCGCAGACCCAAAAAGTCCATTTTCAAAAGTCCCAGCTCTTCCAGCGTCGTCATGGTAAACTGGGTGACAATGGTATCGTCGTTGCGGGCCAAAGGCACATAGTCATAGACCGGCAGCTTTGTGATAACCACACCGGCGGCATGGGTGGAGGTATTGCGGGGCATACCCTCCAACGCCTGGGCCATATCGATGAGACGGCGGATACGCTCGTCAGCGTCATACATGGCTTTCAGCTGGGGCGAGACCTTCAGCGCTTCCTCAATGGTGATGTGGAGCGTTGTGGGCACCAGCTTTGCCACAGCGTCAGTCTCGGCATAGGTAAAGTTCATGGCACGGCCCACGTCCCGGATGGCGGCCCGGGCCGCCATAGTACCAAAGGTGACAATCTGGGCCACATGGTCGCTGCCGTACTTCTCCATGACATAATCGATGACCTCACCCCGGCGGGCCTGGCAGAAGTCCATATCGATATCCGGCATACTGACCCGCTCCGGGTTCAGGAACCGTTCAAACACCAGGCCGTACTGCATGGGGTCCAGGTCAGTGATAAACAGGCAATAAGACACAATGGCACCGGCGGCGCTGCCGCGGCCCGGCCCCACGGGAATGCCGGACCGCTTGGCAAAGTCCACAAAGTCCGCCACAATGAGAAAATAGTCCACGTAGCCCATTTTCTCAATCATCTGCATTTCGTATTCCAGCTGCTTTGTATGCTGCTCCGTGGGGTTGGGATACCGTTTGGCAAAGCCCTGAAGACACAGCTTACGGAAATAGCCCACGTTGGTTTCTCCAGGAGGCAGTTTGAACTCCGGCAAATGGTAATTGCCGAAGGTAAACTCCAAGTTGCACTGTTCCGCAATGCGGACCGTGTTTTCCAGCGCCTCGGGCACATTGGGAAAGAGGGACGCCATCTCCTCCTCGCTCTTGAGATAGAATTCCTCCGTCTCAAAGCGCATGCGGTCCTGGTCCTCCACAGTCTTCTGCATCTGAATGCACATGAGCACATCCTGGAGTTCGCTCTCCTCCCGGCGCAGATAGTGGGCATCATTGGTGGCCACCAGGGGCAGGCCCGTCTCCTTGGCCAACCGCAGAATCCCCTGATTGACGCGGGTCTGGACATCCAGACCGTGGTCCTGCAATTCGAGATAATACCGGCCGGGGAAAATTGCCGCAAACTCCAGAGCCTTGGCCTTGGCGGCTTCGTAGTCATCGTGGAGCAACAGCTGGGGCACCTGTCCCGCCACACAGGCTGACAGGCAGATCAGGCCCTCACTGTGGGCCCGCAGCAGCTCCATATCCACGCGGGGTTTGCCATAGAACCCATCGAGAAAGCCCTGAGACACCATGTAGCTGAGGTTCTGGTAGCCGGTCTCATTCATGCACAGGAGAATGAGGTGGTACGCCTCCCGGTCTGTACCGTGGACCTTGTCATGACGGCTCCGCGGGGCCACATAGACCTCACAGCCGATGATGGGTTTGATGCCGGCCTTCTTGGCCGCCCGGTAAAAGTCGATGACACCGTACATAACACCGTGGTCCGTGATAGCCACGGCCTCTTGCCCCAACTCCTTGACCCGCTCCATCATGCGGCCAATCCGACAGGCGCCATCCAGAAGACTGTATTCCGTATGGACGTGGAGATGTACGAATGCCATAGACAACTTCCTTTCACTGTTTTGACAATTCCATCAATTTTCTCATGCGGTGATTCAACGCCGATTTGGTCAGGGGCGGGTCCAGCATTCCCGCCAGCTCCGACAGCGTGGCCTCCGGGTGCTGGACCCGGAGTTTGGCCGTCTGGCGCAGCTTCTCCGGCAGCTGATCCAGCTGCCCCGTCTCCTCCAAACGGCGGATGGCGGCAATCTGATCCTGGGCCGCGTCCACCACCTTGGTCAGATTGGCCGTGTCACAGTTGACCCGGCGGTTGACACCGTTGCGCAGCTCCTTTTCCACCTTGGCTTCCAGAATCGCCATGCCGCCCACCGGTGCGCCCAAATAGGTCAGAATATCGGCAATGGCGTCGCTTTGCTTGAAATAGATAACGCAGGTACCGCTGCGCAGGGTGTCTTTGGGATAAAAGCCCATATCCAGCAGCAGCGCTTCCGTCTCCAAGCCCACCTTCTGATGGGTGGTGCAGAATTCCAGGTGATACCGCTTTTCCGGGTCTGTGACGCTGCCGCCGGACAGAAACGCCCCCCGCAGGAAGGCGTTGCGGCAGCATTCCTCCTCCAACATCCCGTAGTTGACATGGAGTGTCACGCTCTCCCCGGCCACCAGATCAAAGGTCTCAAAAATCCGCTCGATTTTCTCCCGGTCTGTGATCAGAAAGGTCCGTTTTCCGGTTCCCTCCTCCGGTTCGCTGTCAAACCGCAGATTGAACGCCTTGCGGAACACCTTGGGCAGCCGTTCGGCAAAGTCCGCGCTCTCGGTGACAATTTTAATCAGGGACGGTGTAAAGGTGTTGCCATAGAGCAGAATACCGAACGCTTCGGCCACGGCGCAGCACCGCTTCTGGACCGGGTGGCGGCACAATTCCTGCTTGATATTGGATGCAAAGGACATGGCGTTCCCTCCTATCCGACGGCGTAGTTCCGCAGCACGTCCATCAGCACCGTCGCCAGTGCCGCCGAGTCGTGGCGGGCCCGCTGGCCCATGGCCAGCAGCGGGTGGCACCGAACTTGAATGCCCATGGCTTCAATCTCCTCCCGGCACAGGACCAACTGTTCCGCGTCCTCCACCCGGTAGGCGTCGGACACATCCTCCGGCACCGGCGTACTGTTGGCCACGCACACGTCGATGATATTGGGGCCGCCGTGGCGCAGCAGCGCCCGCACATGGTCGGCGCCCGTATACCCTTCCGTCTCTCCCTCCTGGGTCATGATGTTCATCACCAGGACCTTACAGGCTGGAGACGCTGCCACGGCCTCCGCAATACCGTCCACCAGAAAATTGGGAATGATGCTGGTATAGAGACTGCCGGGGCCCATAACGATCATATCGGCGTCTGCAATGGCCTCCAAACTCTGCGGCAGCGCTTGTGGATGCTCTGGTACCAGACGCACCTGGGTAATGCGGCAGTCGTTTTCCTTTTTGTGGTAGTAGATTTTACTCTCACCCAAAACGCGGCTGCCGTTTTCAAACTCCGCCTCCAGGTGGACGTTTTGATTGGTCACCGGCAACACCCGGCCCGTGATAGCCAAAACCTCGCCCATGCGGTGTACCGCTTCATCAAAGGTCTCGGATATGCCGTTCATGGCCGCCAGAAACAGGTTGCCGAAGCTCTGACCGCAGAGGGAGCCCTCACAGAACCGGTAGTTCAGCAGCTTTTCCATGGTAGGCTCTGTATTTGCCAACGCCAGGATGCAGTTTCGGATGTCGCCGGGAGGCGGCATGCCCAAGTCCTCCCGCAGCATACCGGAGCCGCCGCCATCGTCGGCCACAGTGACAATGGCAGTGATATTGCGGGTATGACGCTTGAGGCCCCGCAGCATGGCCGACAGGCCATGGCCGCCGCCGATACAAACCACTTTGGGATTATTCCGCCCCGGCACATAGACCCGAACCGATTCATCAAAATACTGCATAGCCGCCTCCTGTCACTCCCGGGAGATGTCCCGATGGCCCACGGTGGTCACAAAGCCCAGCCGGGCGATATGGTCGCCCAGCTCCTTGGCCACGGCCACGGACCGGTGGTGGCCGCCGGTACAGCCAACGGCAATGACCAGGTTGGTCTTACCCTCCTCCACATAGAGGGGCAGAGAAAAACTCATCATCTCCTCCAGCTTTTCCATAAAATCCAACGTCTGCTGGTAGGAAAAGACAAAGTCCCGCACGGGTTTTTCCAGGCCGGTCCGGCGTTTTAGTTCTGCGATATAGTAGGGGTTCGGCAGCATGCGCACGTCAAAAACCAAGTCAGCGTCCATGGGCAGGCCGTATTTAAACCCAAACGAAATGACGTTAACTGTCATGGCATGGTCCCGCTGCTCTCCGGCGAAGAGGTTCACCAGCTCGCCCCGCAACTTACCCGTGGACAGGTTGGTGGTGTCGATGATGTAATTGGCCCGGTTGCGGATGGGCTCCAGCAACTTCTGCTCCCGCTCCACGGCGGCCAGCAGCTCCGTGCCGTCCTTGGTCAGCGGGTGCTTGCGCCGCGTCTCCTTGTACCGCTTGACCAGCGTTTCCTTGGAGCACTCCACAAAGACGATGGAATATTCACATTCCATCTTTTCCAGAGAATCCAGCGCCATAAACAGGCCGTCAAAGGTCAGGCCGCTGCGGATATCGGTGACCAGGGCCACCTTTTCAAACTTGGACTTGGTGGCCATACACAACTGGGCAAACTGGGGAATCAAATCCTCCGGCATGTTGTCCACGCAGTAGAACCCCAGGTCCTCCAGACAGTCCAGTGCTTTACTTTTACCGGCGCCGGACATACCGGACACAATCAGAAATTGCATGCTCTGTCACCTCACAAAATCCGCACTTCCGGCTCCAGCTGGATGCCGGACTGTTCCAATACTTTTTTCTGTACAGCGGCAATCAATGCCAGCACATCGGCACAGGTTGCGCCGCCGTCATTGACCACAAACCCGGCGTGCTTGGTAGACACCGACGCGCCGCCCACACGAAAGCCCTTGAGCCCAGCCTGTTCAATGAGCGCTGCGGCGTAACCGCCCACGGGCCGTTTGAAGGTGCTGCCCGCCGAGGGCAGTTCCAGAGGTTGGGAATTGCGCCGCCGTTGGGCCAGATCCCGCATCCGCTCCCGGATGACCACCGGGTCGTCCGGCGTCAGGCGGCAGACGGTTCGCAGAATCACACTGCCATCATTCTGGAACGCGCTGCGGCGGTATGCAAACCCCTGGTCCTCCCCTGCCACGGTGACAAGCTCGCCATCCCGCAGCACGGTGGTTTCCACACAGACCTGACACAGCTCTCCGCCGTAGGCTCCGGCGTTCATATAGACGCCGCCGCCCATGGTGCCGGGGATGCCGTGGGCAAATTCCAGTCCGGCCAATCCCTGGTCGGCGGCAAAGGCCGCCGCCTGGGCCATGGTCACACCGGCCCCCACCACAATGCAGTCTCCCTGCCGCTCCAGCGTCATCAGGCCGCCTTTCAGGCAAAGGACCAGCGTTTCCAGACCACCGTCCGGCGGCAGCACATTGGTGCCAGCGCCCAGAATCAGGGGCGTAATGTTCTGTGCATCACAGAACGCCAACAGCTGCCGGACCTGCTCCTCCCGATTGGGAAAGGCCATGGCCGCCGCCGGGCCGCCCAGCCGGAACGACACATGCTCGGCCATGGGTTCCCCCAGACGCACCTCCACTTCAGGACACGCTGCTTGCAGGGCGGTAATCCATTCTGCACCCATACTTCACTGGCTCCTCTCTGCCGCTCCGGCGGCGCTGGTTTCTTAGAATTATAATCATATCATATGTCCGGCCCCTTGCAAATAGCCAAAGCAGACAAAAACCGGGCATCCGCAAGCGGACGCCCGGAAATTTTTAGAAGCTCTGGCCGAAGGAGGAATCAAAGTGTTTGTTGATCTGCTCCGTAAATTCGGCGGCGGCGTTGTAGCCCATCTTCTTTTGACGATTGTTCATGGCGGCCACTTCCAGAATCACCGCCAGGTTACGGCCCGGAGTGATGGGAATGGTCAAAGACGGAATCTTGACGCCCAGAATATCGGTATACTGGTTTTCCAGACCCAGACGGTCATAGGCTTCGCCGTCCCGCCAGGGAACGATGTTGATAATCAGGTCAATATCAGCGCTGTCCTTGACGGCAGCCATACCGAAGAGCTTGGCCACGTTGATGACGCCGATACCGCGCAGCTCGATATAATGCCGGATCAGCTCCGGCGCGGTGCCGAAACATTTCTTGGAGGAAACCTTTTTGATCTCCACGGCATCGTCGGCAATGAGCCGGTGGCCGCGCTTGAGCAGCTCCACTGCCGCCTCGGACTTACCAATGCCGCTTTCACCCAACAGCAGCAGGCCCTCGCCGTAGACCTCCACCAGAACGCCGTGGCGGGTGATGCGGGGCGCCAGATAGACCTTCAGGGCGGAGATCAGGCTGGAGACAATGTAGGACGTAGTCTCGCTGCCCTGCAAAATGGTGATATCATGCTTGGCCGCCATCTCCAGACACTCCGGCAGGGGGTCCAGATCGCGGGAAATGATCAGCGCCGGAATCTTGTAGGAAAAATACCGGTCAAAGATGCTGCGGCGCTCATCGGCCGACAGCTTGTTGAGGTAGGTGGTCTCCACCGTACCGATGACCTGTAAGCGCATGGGTTCAAAATGGTCAAAATAACCGGCCAGCTGCAGGCCGGGTCTGCTGATATCGTCCACCGTGATGTTGATCTGTTCATAATCGGTAGCCTTATGAATGGGACGCAAGTTAAATTCCTTCACCAGCTGCGTCAGCGCAACACTGTAAGAATGGATCATGATCTTCTCACCTCATATATTTTCTCAACAATCTTCTTAACGGGTACAGCAGACCGCCAAAAACCCGGTTTTTTTCACCATGCGGAGTGATTGTTCTTATTATACCGTGTACCACACTATTTCGCAACCAATCCCTTTGAAAAAATAAGACAAAAATCTTGCAAAAAACTCTTGCAATTTCACTTAAAATCTGATAACATATTTACTGCGTGTCAAAGCGTTAAATTTTTTCATGGCAAGGAGGTGCAGCCAGTGGCTAAGTGCGATATTTGCGGCAAGGGTGTTGCGTTCGGAATTAAGGTTTCCCACTCCCACAGACGTTCCAACCGGATGTGGAAGCCCAACGTCAAGCGCGTCAAGGCGATTGTTGACGGTACTCCGCGCCATGTTTACGTCTGTACAAGATGCTTGCGCTCCAACAAGGTCGAGCGCGCTGTGTAATCACACACCCACAAACAGTCAAGCAGATCATCGAAAGATGGTCTGCTTTTCTTTTTCCCCTCCTCTGCCAAACGCAGATGGAACGATACAGAAAAGCGGACCGCCCTGGCGGTCCGCTTTTGCACAGTATTGGGATTCAAAGTTCCGCCAGCGGCGTGGAAATCCGCACCGGCACGCGGAATGTTTCCATAAGACTGACATACTTATCAAACATGGTCACCACTCTGCCCTCGGCCGTGGCCGGCAGATTGCGGGTCAGGGGCCACATATGGCGCAGAATGATATCCTCTTCCACCGGCGTCAGGTTAAAATACTTCCGGGCGTTTTGCAGCGCCTTGCGGGGGTGCTCAAAGCCGTGGAGCAATTCGCCCTTGGCCGGGCGGTAAGTATGCCAGTCATACAGGAACAGGTCATGCAGAAGCCCGCCCCGGGCCGCTGCCCGGGCGTCCAGTCCCCGGTCCCGGCAATAGCAATAGCTGAGATAGGACACGTTGACACAGTGGTGCAGGCAGCTGGTGGTGCCGTGCTGCATAAACTGCGCCATGGACTGCACCGCTTCATGCTCCCACAGGTCGGCAATGGCAGCGCAGTACTGGGGATCCTGGGGCAACCGTACGCTCAATGCTGTTCCTCCTTTTCCATCTCCAGCCCGCCGCGATACTCCCGGCGTGCCTTCTTGGCACTGACAATGAAATCCACCAGATAGATTACGCTGAGTCCGCAGGACAGCCACCAGCTGGTCCGGTCCGACAGGCGGAGTACCAGCCAGAACACCGTTTTATGCAAAAACAGAATCACAAACAGCGCCAGCAGTCCCCAACCCATGGTGCTCTCCAGGCAGAGGATACCCTTATAGTTGAATTTCTTCTCCGAATAGTCCCACCAGAAGTCACCGAACAACCGCTGCATGGCCCGGCCCACCAGATACTCAAAGCCGGTAGCCGTCAGAGCGCCGACAAAAAACAGCAGCACCAGATTATCTGCCAACGGGTTCAGTGCCGCATAGCCCAGCATGGAGCCGAAGCCGTAGATAATGCAGAAGGGACTGTGGGCAAAGCCGCGGTTTTCCCAATGGCCCTTTTCCCGGCGAATGACGATGCACTCCATAAGCCATCCCAAAAAGCTGTAAAGAAAGAACACGTTGATCAGTACCGAGAGCGACACGGCCTCCGGATAAAACATGGTCCTCAATTTTATCACCTTTTATGACGGGCAGCAGGCAGAGAACCAGCGCTACCGCCCCTAGGATTTTGTGTCATTAGTATAGCGCATCTTTGTGCGATTTACAATAATAATTAGAATCTTAAACAAAATTTAATCTTTCAATCGTACAAAAATCACAATCATTTGTCAATTCCAGCCAGCATCTTCAAATTCATGACGTTTTTCGCGGCCCATCAGAGCATGCAAGGCCTCGCCGGGGTCGCAGCCCTCGTAAAGGGTGGCATACGCCTGCCGGACAATGGGCATCTCCACATGGGCCTTTTCCGCCAGTTCATAGGCGGATTTGGCGGCATAGTAGCCCTCCACCACAGCGCCCACCTCTTCCATAGCCGCTTGGACACTCTTGCCCTGGCCGATAAGAATACCGGCCCGGCGGTTGCGGGAGTGCATGGACGTGCAGGTGACAATCAGATCGCCCACGCCAGCCAATCCGGCAAAGGTCTCCTTTTTGCCGCCCATGGCCACACCCAGGCGGGCCACTTCCGTCAAACCGCGGGTCATCAGCAGCGCCTTGGTGTTGTCGCCAAAGCCCATACCGTCGGAGATACCGGCGCAGAGGGCAATGACGTTTTTCAATGCCGCGCCCAACTCCACGCCCACCACGTCGGTACTGGCGTAGACCCGGAACCGCTCATTCATAAAGACTTCCTGCACCATCTCTGCCACAGCAATGTCTTCACAGGCTGCCACACAGCCCGTGGGGATATCCCGTGCCACCTCCTCGGCGTGAGACGGACCGCAGAGCACCGCCACCGTCCGGCCTGTGACCTCTCGGAGAATCTCGCTGAGCCGCTTGGACGTGCCGGCTTCAATGCCCTTGGACACGGAGACCAGCACCGCGTCTTCCCGCAGATAGGGCGCTATCCGTTCCGCCGTGGCACGCACGGCAAAGGACGGCGACGCCATGACCACCATCTGCTTCCCTGCCACACAGGCCGGGTCGCTGGTAAAGTGCATATCCGGCAGCGTCACGCCCTCAAGCAGACGGTTCTCCCGGTTCTCTGACAACGCCTTGGTCTGCTGCGCATGGAACGACCACAAGGTAACCTCATGTCCGTTTTTTACCAGCAGCCGTGCCAGAGCCGTACCCCAGCCGCCGCTGCCTACCACTGCAATTTCCATATCCGTCGCCTCCTTGAATCAACACAGTCAGCTTTTTTGTTTTCTGTGGAAAGAGAGCTTGTTCTCCTCCCCTTTGAGTAGTCTGCGGATATTACTCCGGTGCTTGTAGAGCACCAGTGCCGCCAGCACCACCGCCTGGGCAATAATGGCCCACTGGCCCGGATAGAGAATAAAGAAAGCCGGGACAAACAGGACCGCACCCAGGCAGGAGCCCAAAGAAACATATTTGGTAAAGTAGACCACGATGACAAACAGCACCAGCAACGCCAGAAAGAGCCGCCAGTCCATCATGGCCGCCAATGTGGCGGCGCTGAGAATGCCCTTACCGCCGCGGAACTGGAACGCAATGGGAAACATATGACCCAAAACCGCGCAGAATCCGCCCAGCATCCGGCCCAGGTCCGCATATCCAAACCGTCCCAGGAGCCAGGTGCCCAGGAGCGACGCCGCCACCGCCTTGACCACATCGATGCCCAGCACCAAAAAGGTGGACAGGCCGCCGTAGGTGCGGTGGAAGTTGGTCAGGCCCGCATTGCCGCTGCCTTTGGTGCGGACATCCTCCTTCATGACCAGACGGGAAATCAGAATGGCGCCGTTGAGATTGCCCAGCAGGTATCCCGCAACCGCCGTGATTGCAAAGAACAGCCAGAACAAGCTCATCCCTCCTTATCCCCTTTCTGCCGGATGGTGATACGCACCGGCGTGCCCACCAGGCCAAACACGGATCGAATCTGATTTTCCAGATACCGCTGATAGGAGAAGTGGAATAGCCGGGCGTCATTACAGAAGATGATAAAGTGGGGCGGCTTGACACCGGCCTGGGTCATATAGTAAATCTTCAGGCGGCGGCCCTTGTCTGACGGCGGCTGCACCCGAGCCATGGCGTCCTCCAGAATGTTATTGAGCATTCCGGTGGTAATGCGCATGGCGGCGGCGTTGGACACAGCGTTGATCTCCTCAAAAATCCGGTCCACCCGCTGGCCTGTCAGGGCCGACAGGAACACCACCGGTGCATAGGTCATATAGGCCAGATCCCGGCGGACTTCCTCGGTCATCTTGGCCATGGTGTTGGTGTCCTTCTCCACGGCGTCCCACTTGTTGACCACGATGATGCTGGCCTTACCGGCCTCATGGGCCAGACCGGCAATTTTTGTGTCCTGGTCGGTGACACCCTCCTGGGCATCCACCAGAATCAAGCACACGTCGGCCCGCTCGATGGCGCTGACGGTCCGCAGGTTGCTGTACCGCTCAATGGCGTCGTCCACCTTGGACTTCCGGCGCATACCGGCGGTGTCAATAAACAGATACTTGCCGTGCTCGTTTTCAAAATAGCTGTCAATGGCATCGCGGGTAGTACCAGCCACATTGGACACAATCACACGCTCTTCGCCCAGGATGCGATTGAGCAGACTGGACTTACCCACGTTGGGCTTGCCGATGATGGCCACCTTGATGACGTCCTCGTCCTCTTCCTCCTCCACTTCCTCGGGGAAGGCAGCCACACAGGCGTCCAGCAAATCACCAGTACCGTGGCCGTGGACGGCGGAAACCTCGATGGGATCACCCAGGCCCAGGGCGTAGAACTCGTAGACGTCGGCGTTGACCTGTCCCACGCTGTCGCATTTGTTGACGGCCAAAACCACAGGCTTTTTGGAGCGCTGCAACATGGAGCCCACGGCGCTGTCGGCGGCGGTGAGGCCCACGGTCACATCGGTGACCATAATGATGACATCCGCCGTCTCAATGGCGATCTCCGCTTGACGGCGCATGAACTGCAGCATCTCGCTGTCGGTGCCCGGCTCGATGCCGCCGGTATCCACCAGAGAAAAGGTCCGGCCGTTCCACTCGCAGTCGCCGTAAAGACGGTCCCGGGTGACGCCGGGCGTGTCTTCCACGATGGCCGTCCGGCGGCCGGTCAGTTTATTGAATAACAGGGACTTGCCCACGTTGGGCCGGCCCACAATGGCTACAATGGGCTTTGCCATGCAGACACCTCCTAATAGGGTTCCGTAACGCGCTGTCTCGGAGGACGGCGCTGCTTCTATTATTATGACACAGGCCGCCGGATGGGTCAACCGGAAGGCCCTCGATATCTGTCGAAGGCAAAAGAAAAAGAGGCAGATCCAAGGACCGGCCTCTTAGTTTCTTTGCATTGGGACTTACTTCGCCTCGACAGCAACGACTTCACGTCCGTTGTATGTTCCGCAAGCCTTGCATGCTCTGTGGGGCAGACGGGGAGCGCCGCACTTGGGGCAAGCGACTACGCCGGGGATGGAAATCTTCCAGTGAGAGTTGCGTCTCTTGTCGCGTCTTGCCTTGGAAACTTTACACTTGGGTACAGCCATTTGTGACACCTCCTTGGTCTAAATGCCTTTCGGCATGGGCTTGTAAATTATTGTAAAAGCTGCTGCAATGCAGCAAAGCGTGGATCCACATCGGGTTTGCACTGGCAAGGCCCCTCGTTGAGGTTCTTGCCGCATTTGGCGCAAAGTCCTTTACAGTCCTCGCTGCACAGGAGCTTGGAATCCATGGACAACACAAAGGCCGTAGTCATAATGTCGTCCAGGTCGGCGTTATCGCCGTCCAGCAGGAACGTCCACTCGTCGGCGTTGTCCTCGTCGGCCAGCTCCCGGACCAGAATGGCCTCCACAGGGAACCGCACCTCCCGGGAAAACTCCGTGGCGCAGCGGTCGCAAGTGCCGTTGAGCCGCGTTTCCAGGGTGCCGGTGAGAACCAGGACACCAGCTGTGTTGCGAACCTGTCCGGTACAGCGTACCGGCTCCGTAACCGGCCGTCCGCCGCCGAAGGTTTCTTCGCGCAAATCCAGTGTCATTTCAAACGGAACGATGCCACCGGGGCAGTCGATGATCTTGGACAATCCTAGCAGCATATGCGTTCACCCACTCCATTAGTCGTGCAGGATATATTGTATAGTATGTTCCCGGAATTGTCAAACCCTTTTTTACAAAAAATTTAAAAAATATGATTCCGGCCCCTTGACATTCCCCGTTCCACCGTACATGATGGGAGTACGAACCAAAAACGGAGGCACACTATGAAAGAACTGCACATCGGACGCAACGACGCCGGCCAACGGCTGGACCGCTTCGTGGCCAAATCCGTTCCCCTTCTGCCGGCCAGTCTGTTACAGAAATACATCCGTCTCAAGCGGATCAAAGTCAACGGCAAGGGCGCCAGCCGCGACACCCGATTGGTGGAGGGCAACGTATTACAATTATATATTAACGACGAGTTTTTTGAAACCCCCAAAGCGGAAAATGCGTATTTGACCGTTTCCACCCCCAAGCTGCACATTGTCTATGAGGATGAACACATTCTGCTGGTGGACAAAAAGCCCGGACAAGCGGTTCACCCCCACGACGGCGCAGAATACGGCAAGACCCTCATTGACCACATCCAGGCGTACCTCTACGCCAAGCGGGAGTGGCGTCCCCGGGAGGAAAACAGTTTTACGCCCGCCCTGTGCAACCGCATCGACCGGAACACCGGCGGCATCGTCATCGCCGCCAAGACCGCCGAGGCCCTGCGGATTCTCAATCAGAAAATCCGGGACCGGGAGCTGGACAAGCGATATCTCTGCATCGTCCACGGTACGCCCAAGCCGCCGGAGGACAAACTGGAGGGCTACATTTTCAAGGACGCCGCCAAAAATCGCGTCTATGTGACGAAGACGCCCCAGCCCGGCTCCAAAACGTCGGTGACCTGTTACAAAACCCTGTGTACCCGCAACGGCCTGTCCCTGGTGGAGTGCGAGCTGATCACCGGTCGGACCCATCAAATCCGCGCCCAAATGGCCGCCGCCGGGCACCCGCTCCTGGGTGACGGCAAGTATGGGAAGCTGGACAAGCGGTACGACCGAAAATTCCAAGCCCTCTACTCCTATAAGCTGACGTTCTCCTTCACCACCGACGCCGGCTGCCTTGCCCATCTGGACGGAAAGACGTTCCAGGTGGAGAATGTGGATTTTGTGGAACAGTATTTCCCAGGTTATACATGGTAAGCACCGCGAAATCCGTCGATTTTCGTTGACATCGTCTCTTTTATTTTATATAGTCATTCTATGGCCCGCGGAGCGCCGCTTCCGTGGG
>DVJJ01000050.1 GCA_018716875.1 Candidatus Avoscillospira avistercoris | reverse complement strand
GGCTTTGGCTGGGTAGAAAGCCAAGGACCCAACCATGCGGAATACGCAGAGGATATGTACGAGAACGGCAACAAAATCGGTATCATGGGATAAATGAAAAGCAGTACGGTATCGGTATGAGTTTGTCCGCTGTGTGGCCGAGGCGGCGGAGGAGGAGACGAAACAACTGCGCAAGGAGGGAACACTGGGAGAAACGGAATGGGCGGTTTCCGTCTCTACAGTCTTTGTGCCGGGAAATGTGGATGCTCGAGAGATGGCATTGGCCGCTGGAGCCGTACCCTATGAAGGCGGCGACCCCACGATTCCCACGGGCGCCTATGAGACAACACGGTGGGTTCGGATTACGCAGGCAGCGGATGGCTGGCGCGGAGAGTTGACAGGCACAAGCTGGTAGGACGCAAGTCCCTAAAATGACTGAAAAACAAAGGGCCGGGGCGCACATAGCGCCGCGGCCCTTTGCCGTCAAGAGGGGGCCTGCAATCGGATTCCACAAAAACAGCCGGGTTTCTCAATGGATTCCCTGTAAAGAAAAGAAAAATGCAATTTTCTAGTTGAATTTCGCAGCAGTTTATCATAGAATAGGAAAGTGAAAGCCGAAAGGCGGAGATTTTGTATAGAGAGGCTTGTATATGCTGCATATCGTACTGGTGGAGCCGGAGATCCCGCAAAACTGCGGCAATATTGCCAGAACCTGCGCCGCCACGGGCAGCGTGCTTCATTTAATCAAACCCCTGGGCTTTGATATTTCGGAAAAGGCCGTTAAACGGGCCGGGTTGGATTACTGGCATCTGGTGGATGTCCGGATCTATGAAAATCTGGAGGACTTTTTCCAGCGCAACACGGTGGAACAGATGTGGCTGATGACCACCAAGGCGCCCCGCAGTTACGCCGAGGCTTCCTTTTCCGACAACTGCTACCTGCTGTTCGGCAAGGAGACGCGGGGACTGCCGGAATCGCTGCTGCGGCAGCATCCGGACTGCTGCCTGCGCATTCCCATCCGGGCGGAGGCCCGCAGTTTGAATTTGGCCAATTCTGTGGCAATTGTCACCTTTGAGGCCCTGCGCCAGCAGGGATTTCCCCATCTGTCCGACCAGGGGCTGATGGTCAACTGGTAAATTGGAGTAACATGATATTGGAGGTCAACAAACATGAACTACAACAAGAAATCCATTGAGGATATCGACGTCAAGGGCAAAAAAGTCCTGCTGCGCTGTGACTTCAATGTTCCCCTGAAGGCCGGTAAGATCACCAGCGACAAGCGCATCGTCGCTGCCCTGCCCACCATTCAGTATTTGCTGAAGAACGGCGCCGCCGTCATCGCCTGCTCCCACATGGGCAAGCCCAAGGGCGAGTGGAAGCCTGAACTGAGCCTGAAGGTTGTGGCCGAGCGTCTCGGCGAGCTCCTGGGCCAGGAGGTCATTATGGCCGCTGATGTGGTGGGTGACGATGCCAAGGCCAAGGCCGCCGCTCTGCAGCCCGGCCAGATCATGCTGCTGGAGAACACCCGGTACATGAAGGGCGAGACCAAGAACGATCCCGAGCTGTCCAAGGACCTGGCTTCCATGGCCGATCTGTTCGTCAACGACGCGTTCGGCTCCGCCCACCGTGCCCACTCCTCCACCGCCGGTGTGGCCGACTACCTGCCCGCCGTCTGCGGCTACCTGATTGAGAAGGAAATCAGCATCATGGGCAAGGCCCTGTCCGACCCCGCCCGTCCCTTCGTGGCCATCCTGGGCGGCGCCAAGGTCTCCGACAAGCTGAACGTCATCAACAATCTGCTGGAGAAGGTGGACACCCTGATCATCGGCGGCGGTATGGCCTATACCTTCCTGGCTGCCAAGGGTTACGGCATCGGCAAGTCCCTGCTGGACGGTGAGAAGCTGGACTACTGCAAGGACATGATGAAGAAGGCTGAGGAGAAGGGCGTCAAGCTGCTGCTGCCCATCGACACCGTGGGCGCCGACCATTTCCCGGATCCCATCGACAGCGAAATTGCTGTGGAGACCTTCTCCGTAGAGGCCCATCCCGACAACATGATCGGCATGGACATTGGCAAGGAGACCTGCAAGCTGTACGCCGACGCTGTCCGCTCTGCCAAGACCGTCGTGTGGAACGGTCCCATGGGCATCTTTGAGAACCCCGTTCTGTCCGCCGGCACCATCGCCGTGGCCCAGGCTTTGGCCGATTCCGAGGCCATCACCATCGTCGGCGGCGGCGACAGCGCCGCAGCCTGCGAGCAGCTGGGCTTTGCTGACAAGATCACCCACATCTCCACCGGCGGCGGCGCTTCCCTGGAGTTCCTGGAAGGCCTGGAGCTGCCCGGCATTGCCTGCCTGGAAGACAAGTAATTTGGGTGGGTCTCCCTGCCCGTGATTTTATAAGGTAAATTGTTCCGGCGGCGCTGCTGCCGGAACCGGAAAAAAGTAATCGTTGAGGAGATACGAGAAACATGAACAGAAAGTACCGCAAGACCATCATCGCCGGCAACTGGAAGATGAACAAGACCCCCTCTGAGACCAAGGAATTTATGACCGAGTTCAAGTCCATCATGCCCAAGGGCCGCTGGTGCGATGTGGCTCTGTGCGTGCCTGCCGTGTGCATTCCCATGGCTGTGCGCTGCATGAGAGAGACCCGCGTGGGCATCGGCGCTGAGAACTGCAACGCCAACGCCTCCGGCGCTTACACTGGTGAGATCGCCGCCAACATGCTGGTGGACGCCGGCTGTAAGTACGTCATCATCGGCCATTCCGAGCGCCGCGCCATGGGCGAGACCGATGCCGATGTCAACGCCAAGGTCCACGCCGCTCTGAAGGCCGAGCTGATGCCCATCGTCTGCGTGGGCGAGACCCTGGAGCAGAGAGATCTGGGCATCACCGAGGACTGGATTTCCATGCAGGTCAAGTGCGCCCTCCACGGCGTGCCCGAGGAGAAGATCCGCAAGATCGTTGTGGCCTACGAGCCCATCTGGGCCATCGGCACCGGCAAGACCGCTACCCCCGAGCAGGCCGAGGAAGTCTGCGAGCACATCCGCACCGTCATCCGCAAGCTGTACGGCGCCAAGATTGCCCGCGCCATCTCCATCCTGTACGGCGGCAGCATGAATGAGAAGAACGCCTTTGAGCTGCTGGCCCAGCCCGACATTGACGGCGGCCTCATCGGCGGCGCTTCCCTGGTGCCCGAGAAGTTTGTGCAGATCATCGAGGCTGCCAACCAGCCCACCGTGTAAGCCAAAAGCCGACCGGAATTATGCACAAAACAGGCGCAGATTTTTCTGCGCCTGTTTTTCTGCCTTTACAAAATTTTCATGCCTTTGCAGAAAATCTGTGATACAATAAGGGCGAAAGGGGATGTGTCATGAATATTTTGTTTTTTCTGACACCCAAAGCCACCTGCTCCTATTTGGAGGAGGACGACACGCTGCGTCAGGCCCTGGAGCGGATGGAACAGTGCGGCTATTCCGCCTTGCCCATCCTTCGGAAGGACGGCACCTACTGCGGCACGCTGACTGAGGGCGATTTGCTGTGGGCGCTGAAAAAGCTGTGTGTCATGGACATCAAGCAGACGGAAAGCCACAACATTATGGAGATCGCCCACCGGCGGGACAACAGCGCCGTGTCGGTGACCACCAACATCGAGGACCTGGTGACCAAGGCCACCGACCAGAACTTTGTACCGGTCATTGACGACCGGCAAGCGTTTATCGGGATTGTCACCAGAAAGGCAATCTTGCAGTATTGCCTGAAAAACTTCTTTGTACACACAAAACAGGAGGCCGCCGTATAGGCGGTCTCTTTTGTGGGTTTGGGGGCTGAAACCGGACTTTTCAGCCGGTTCTATTCCAAAAAACACCCTGTTTTTTCAAGAAATTTTCATAAATTGCTTGCAATACACATAGAATAGTGATATAATGTGTACGATTTAAGATGTAGTAGGATGAAGGCTGGGGTTTTTCCCCAGTCTTTCTTATTGGAATGACAGCGTCCGCAGACACCGTTCCGGTGGCAGCGCGGCGGCTGTATGCGTGCCGCTTGCAGCGGCGGAAAGGGGAATCTGCCATATGAAGATCACCGAACAGGTCCGGCAGTTTGCCGAGCCGGTGGTGGAGGCCCAGGGCTGCTCCCTGTGGGATGTGGAATACGTCCGCGAGGGCGGCGAGTGGTTCCTGCGGCTCTATATCGACAAGGAGGGCGGCGTGGACATCAACGACTGTGAAGCCGTGTCCCGGGCGGTGGACCCCATCCTGGATGAGAAGGACCCCATCCCCGACAGCTACCACTTTGAAGTCAGCTCCGCCGGTCTGGAACGGACGCTGCGCCTGCCCCAGCACTTTGCCAAATGCCTGGGCCAGAAGGTCACCGTCCGGCTGTACCGGCCCAAAGACGGCGCCAAGGAATTTGTGGGGGTTCTGCGGGAGTATGAGGATGGCCGCGTGACCATCGAAACCGCCGCCGGTCCCATGACCTTTGAAAAGAACGAAGTCGCTCTGGTGCGGCTCTATGTGGAATTTTAACCGTCTTACCGACTAAGAGGAGGAATTTACCCAATGAATCCCGAGATTTACGCAGCTCTGGACCAGCTGGAGAAGGAGCGGGGCATCCCCAAGGACTATATGCTGGAGAAGATCTCCGACGCTCTGAAGAATGCCTACAGCAAAAATAAGGTGGGCTATACGGAGAATGTCACCGTGGAGCTCAACGACGGCGTCCTGCGGATGTACGCCCAGAAGGAAGTGGTGGAGGACGTCATGCTGCCCGCCACGGAAATCAACATTGAAGCGGCCCGGAAGATCGACAAGCATGTGCAGCTGGGCGACCTGATCAATGTGGATGTGGATACCAAGAACTTCGGCCGCATTGCCGCCCAGACCGCCAAGCAGGTCATCATCCAGGGCATCCGCGAGGCCGAGCGGGGCAAGGTCTTCGACAACTTCTCTTCCAAGGAGCATGAGATTCTTACGGGTACCGTTCTGCGGATTGACCCCAATACCAGGGATATGATCGTCCGCATCGGCTCCAACGCCGTCAGCACCGGCGCTCTGGGCAACAGCGAGCGCACCGACGCATTGCTGTCCGGCTCCGAGCAGGTGAAGAGTGAGGTCTACACCGAGGGCAACCTGATCCGCGTCTATGTGGTGGAGGTCCGCCGCTCCAACCGCGGTCCCCAGGTCATTGTCTCCCGGACCCATCCGGGCCTGGTCAAGCGGCTCTTTGAACTGGAAGTGCCCGAAATCGAGTCCGGTCTGGTGGAGGTCAAGTCCATCGCCCGTGAAGCTGGTTCCCGCACCAAAATCGCCGTCTGCGCCACCGAGGAGAACATTGACCCTGTGGGCGCTTGCGTCGGCCCCCGCGGCGGCCGCGTGGGCGCTGTGGTGGAGGAGCTCCACGGCGAGAAGATGGACATTGTGGTGTGGTCCGAGGATCTGGCCCAGTTTGTGGCCTCGGCATTGAGCCCCGCCGATGTGGTGTCCGTCACCATGATTCCCGGCCAGAAGGCCTGCCGTGTCATCGTACCCGACGATCAGCTGTCTCTGGCCATCGGCAAGGAGGGTCAGAACGCCCGTCTGGCCGCCCGTCTCACCGGCTGTAAAATCGATATCAAGCCCCAGTCCATGGAGGACCAGCTGGAGCCCATTGTGGCCCCTGCGGAGCAGGAGGAACCGGCCCCCGTTGAGGAGGAAGCGCCGGAGGTGTCCGAAGAGACTGTGACGGCGGAGCAGGAGCCTGCTGCCGATGCGGCGGAGGAAGCATCCGCCGAAGAGCAGGCCTAACGACCCAACCCCGGAAGGAGGAGACGCCATGCCCAAAAAGATTCCCATGCGCCAATGCGTCGGCTGCCGGGAGATGAAACCAAAAAAGGAACTGGTGCGGGTGGTCAAATCGCCCACCGGCGAAATCACTGTGGATTTTCGCGGGAAGGCGCCGGGCCGCGGCGCCTATGTGTGCCCCAACACCGACTGTCTCAAACGGGCCATCAAGTCCAAGGCCCTGGAGCGGGGCTTTGAGACGGCCATTCCCCAGTCGGTTTACGATACCCTTGTGGAGAGAATGGAGGCGGGAGACGATGGATCGTAATCGTGCATTGAACCTGCTGTCCCTGGCGCGCAAGGGCGGCAATATCCAGCTGGGCGAGGAAAACGTGGGCGCGGCCAGCCGCGCCGGTCAGGCCCGGCTCATCGTGGTGGCGTCCGACGCCGCCGACAACACCTACGGCCGGGTGAAAACCTTCTCCCATGCCGGTAAAACCACGTTTATTCGCGTGCCCTATACGAAAGAGGAATTGGGTCACGCCTGCGGCCGCGCCGTGTGCGCCATGGCCGCCATCACCGATGTGGCGCTGGCCAGAGCGTTTGTCAACGCCCTGGGTCAGCCGGAGAAGTACGCCGAGCTGTTGGCCGACCTGGACCGCCGGGTGGAGCGGGTCCAGCAGCGGCGGCGGGAGGAAAAGGCCCATCGCAACAATATCAAACACGGGAAAAAGTAACTCGGAGGTGGCTATATGAGTTTAATGAAATATCGCATTCACGAGGTCGCCAAGGACTTTGGAGTACCCACCAAGGTCATGATGGAGCTGTACGAAAAGCACTTCGGCAAGCCCAAGAACCATATGCAGGTTTTGGAGGAAGACCAGCTGAATCTGCTGTTCGATGTATTTACCAAAAGCCATCAGGTGGCGTCGCTGGAAGAGGCCCTGAAGGCCACCGGTGAGGCCAAGGCTCCGGCCAAGACCGCAGAGAAAACCGCAGAGAAGCAGGAGAATAAGCCTGCCGAGGCCCCCAAGGCCCCCGCTGCCAAGAAGGAGAACAAGCCTGCCGCCCCCCAGAGCGAGCAGAAGAAAGAGGAGCCCAAGAAGGACGAACGCCGCCGCGAGCGCCGTGTGGTTGACACCTCCGCCGTTACGGTCAACGCCGAGCGGTTCGACGACCGGGTGGACTCCCTGGTGTCCGAGCGCATGCAGAACGCCAAGGGCGGCAAGCAGCGCATTGGCGGCAAGCAGGGCAGCAACAATAAGAAGAAGGGCAACTTCGGCAACAAGCGCCGCAACGAGGAGCAGGAGAAAATGCGCCGGCTCCAGCTGGAAATTGCCAAGAAAACGCCCCTTACCGTCAAGATTCCCGACGAGATCACCGTGGGCGAGCTGGCCAGCCGCATGAAGAAGACGGCTGCTGAGGTCATCAAGCAGCTGATCAAGCTGGGCGTCATGGCCGCGGTCAATCAGGTCATCGACTACGATACCGCCGCACTGGTGGCCATGGAGTTGGGCTGCAAGGTGGAAAAAGAGGTCGTTGTCACCATCGAGGAACGGCTTATCGACGACCACGAGGATACCGCCGATGAGCTGCAGCCCCGCAGCCCCGTCGTTGTGGTCATGGGCCACGTCGACCACGGCAAGACGTCTCTGTTGGACGCCATCCGGAAAACCAACGTGGTTTCCGGCGAAGCCGGCGGCATCACCCAGCACATCGGCGCCTATCAGGTGGAGATCAACAACCAGCCCATCACGTTCCTGGATACCCCCGGCCACGCCGCCTTTACGGCCATGCGTGCCCGCGGCGCCATGTGTACCGATATCGCCATTCTGGTGGTAGCCGCTGACGACGGCATTATGCCCCAGACCGTCGAAGCTATCAACCACGCCAAGGCCGCAGAAATTCCCATCATCGTGGCCATCAATAAGATGGATAAGCCCGAGGCCAACCCCGACCGCATCAAGCAGCAGATCACCGAATACGATCTGGTGCCCGAGGAGTGGGGCGGCGACACCATCATGGTGCCCATCTCCGCCAAGAAGGGCCAGGGCATTGACAACCTGCTGGAGATGGTCCTGCTGACCGCCGAGATGCAGGAACTGAAAGCCAACCCCAACCGCCGCGCCAAGGGTACCGTTATCGAGGCCCGTCTGGACAAGACCCGCGGCCCCATTGCCACCCTGTTGGTCCAGAACGGCACGTTGCATCAGGGCGATATCATTATTGCCGGTACCGCCGTGGGCCGTGTCCGCGTCATGACCAACGACAAGGGCAAGACCGTCAAGGAAGCTGGTCCGTCTGTCCCCGTGGAGATCACGGGTCTGGGCGAGGTTCCCGGCGCCGGCGATATCTTCAACGCCGTTGAGGATGAGCGCATGGCCCGTCAGCTGGTGGAGGAGCGCAAGGTTGAGGAGAAGGCCCGCGCCGCCAAGGCCATGACCAAGGTCACCCTGGACGATCTGTTTGCCCAGATTCAGGAGGGCAACATGAAGGAGCTGAACATCATCGTCAAGGCCGATGTGCAGGGCTCCGCCGAGGCCGTCAAGGCCAGCCTCCTGAAGATCTCCAACGACGAGGTCCGCGTGAAGGTCATCCACACCGGCGTCGGTGCTATCAACGAATCCGATGTGCTGTTGGCCTCTACGGCCAATGCCATTATTGTCGGCTTCAACGTCCGCCCCGATGCCGCTGCTGCCGCTTCGGCCCAGCGCTCCAAGGTGGATATGCGCATGTACCGCGTTATTTATGACGCCATCAACGAGATTGAAGCCGCTATGAAGGGTATGCTGGACCCCAAGTTCCGGGAAGCCATCATCGGCCACGCCGAAGTCCGCGAAACCTACAAGGTTTCCTCCGTGGGCACCGTCGCTGGCTGCTACGTCAAGGACGGCAAGATCACCCGGGACGCCCAGGTTCGCGTCCTGCGCGACAATATCGTCATTCACGAGGGTGTGCTGGGCTCCCTGCAGCGCTTCAAGGATTCCGTCAAGGAAGTGGCTGCCAACTATGAGTGCGGCATGACCATCGACAAGTTCAACGATATCAAGGAAGGCGACGTCTTCGAGTGCTTCGTCATGGAGCAGATTAAGGACTAAGCGTTCCGCGCCAGTGTGCGAACACTGGCGGGCATATACGGAAATCACGCAATTTGCAGGGCGGGGGCAACCCCCCGCCGCCACCAACCGACACCGTACCGAACACGGCGGGGGTTCGCCCCGCCCGACACGGTGCGGTATCATCGTTTCTAAGGAGGTCCATTACTATGGCATCCAATCGCATCGGAAGAATCAACGAGGAGATCCAGCGGGAGCTGGCCGATTTGCTGCGCACGCTGAAGGACCCCCGCGTCCAGGCCATGATCTCCGTGACCCGTGTGGAGACCACCGGTGATCTCCGCTATGCCAAGGTCTATATCAGCGTTCTGGAAAAGGAGCGGAGCCGCGATGTTTTAAAGGGCCTCAAGTCCGCCGGCGGCTTCCTGCGCCGGGAGATCGGCAACCGGCTCCAGCTGCGCTATACGCCGGAGCTGGTCTTTGAGCTGGACGACTCCATTGAGCACGGCGCACACATTTTTGATCTCATTGCCAAGCTCCACGACCAGGAGGAGCAGAGGGGGGAACGCCATGACGAGGAGTGAAGCCGCAGCGTGGCTGCTGGCCCATGACCACTTCTGCATTCTGACCCACCGCAACCCCGACGGTGACACCATCGGCTGTGCCGTGGGATTGTGCCGCGGTCTGCGGAGTTTGGGCAAGACGGCCCACATTCTCTCCAACCCCCAGTTTGGCCCCCGTTATGCCCAGTGGTATGACGGGCTGCTCTGCGAGGAACCCGCCACCGATGATACCATTGTCTCTGTGGACATTGCCTCGGAATCCCTGCTGCCGGATAACGCCCGGCCCCTGGCTGGGAAGATCCAGCTGGCGTTGGATCACCACGGCTCCAATACGGGCTTTGCCCACTGTGCCTGTGTGGAGCCGGATTTGGCCGCCTGCGGCGAATTGATCTACGGCATTCTGCGGGAATTGCATGTGCATCTGACGGCGGACATGGCTTCGGCCCTCTATCTGGCTGTATCCACAGATACCGGCTGCTTCCAGTACGCCAACACCACCGCCAACACCCTGCGCGTGGCGGCGGAACTGATTGACGCGGGCTGTGAGGCCTACCCCATCAACAAGGAGTTTTTCGGCACCCGGTCCATTTCCCGTCTGCGTCTGGAATCCCGTCTCACCGACAGCCTGGAATTTTTTGCTGACGGCAAGGTGGCGCTCTGTCACATTCCCCTGTCCTGGATGGAGGAATTGGGGCTGCGGGAGGAGGAACTGGACTCCATTTCCGGCTTCTCCCGCAACGTGTCCGGTGTGCAGATCGGCATCACCATCCGGGAGCAGGCCGACGGGCAGCAAAAGGTGTCGCTGCGGACGGCCAGCTGTGCCAACGCGTCAGCCATCTGCGCCCACCTGGGCGGCGGCGGCCACAAGGCGGCGGCAGGCGCCACGGTGACGGCTTCCTATGAGGAGGTCCGGGCCATGGTGCTGGACGCCCTGCGGGCCGAAGGCATTGAGGTGTGACCATGGCGGCAAACGGCATTGTCATTGTGGACAAGCCCCAGGGCTGGACGTCCCAGGACGTGACGGCCAAGCTGCGGGGCGTATTCCACCAAAAGCGTATTGGCCACGGCGGCACCCTGGACCCCATGGCCACCGGCGTTCTGCCGGTGTTTGTGGGTCGGGCCACCCGGGCCGTGGAGTTTTTTGAATCGGCGGAAAAGGGCTATGAAGCGGGCCTGTGCCTGGGCCGTGTCACCAACACCCAGGACACCACCGGCGAGACGCTGGAGGAACATCCCGTCACCGTAAGCCGAGCCGATGTGGAAGCGATACTGTCCCAGTTCACCGGGGAGATTGACCAGATTCCGCCCATGTATTCGGCGGTGAAAATTAACGGTCAAAAGCTGTACCAGCTGGCCCGCCAGGGAAAAGAGATCGAGCGGAAGCCCCGCCGCATCACCATTCATAGCCTGCGTCTGCTGGAGGGGGAGGAGCTGCGGCTGGAGGTCCTCTGCTCCAAGGGAACATATATCCGTACCCTGTGCCACGACATTGGCACGGCCCTGGGCTGCGGCGGTTGTATGTCCAGTCTGCGGCGAACCAGAGCCGGCTGTTTTACGCTGGCTGACAGTATCCCCCTGGAAACCCTGATTGCTGCGGAGCATCCGGAACAGTATTTGCGGCCCGTGGACAGTCTCTTTGCCGACCTGCCGGCGGTGACGCTGACAGCGGAGCAGGTGAAGCCCTGCCGCAACGGCGCGGCCATTGCCATGGAGGGCCGGAGCCGCTGCCGCGTCTACGGTCCTGACGGGGAATTCCTTATGGTGGGTCGGTTCCGGAAGGGAAAACTCTGGACAGAAAAAAGTTTTTTTGAGGTGTGACGCCATTGGAACTACAACGTGTCATTGCCATTGGATTTTTTGACGGCGTCCATCGAGGTCACGGGGCCCTGCTGGCCAGGGCCCGCCAGGTGGCGGACCGGCTGGGACTGCCCGCGGCGGCGGTGACCTTTGACCACCATCCGGCGTCGGTGCTGGGCGGCCGGGCGGTCTCACTGCTCAGTACGCCGGAGGAGCGGGCGGGCCTGATGGTGCGGCTGTACGGTATGGACGAGGTGCTGATCTGTCCCTTTGACCGGGAGACGGCTCAGATGCCGTGGCGGTCCTACGTCAGCGATTTGCTGCACCGGCAGTATGGGGCGGTCCATGTGGTCTGCGGCGAAGACCATCGGTTTGGATGGCGGGGCGAAGGCGACGCCGTCCGGCTCCAACAGCTGTGTACCCGGTTGGGGATGGGCTGCGACGTGATTCCCAAGGTGGAGATTGGCGGCAGCGCCGTGTCCTCCACCCGCATTCGCGCTTTGTTGGAGCGGGGCGACGTGGCCGGGGCCAATGAACTGCTGGGCCATCCCCACTGTCTGACGGGCCGGGTGGTCCACGGCCGCCAGCTGGGCCGCCAGCTGGGTACCCCCACGGCCAACCTGCTGCTGCCCGACGGCGTTTTGGCTCCGGCCTACGGCGTCTATGCCACCCGGGTTTGGGTGGGGGAGCGGTCCTATGCCGCCGTGGCCAATGTGGGCGTCCGGCCCACGGTGGACGGTGTGGGCGCGGTGACTGTGGAACCGTGGCTGCTGGATTTTACAGGAAATTTATATGACCGGGAAGTTCGGGTCGATTTTTATGAATTTCTTCGCCCAGAGCAGAAATTTGATGGGTTAGACCAGCTCCGGCAGGCGATTTTGTTGAATGCCGACCAGACCCGTGCCTATTTTGCCCACCGGGAACAGCCGAAGGTTTCGGAATTCTCCCTTTACAATGGGGAGAATGATGTGATAAACTAAAAACCATATCAGTGCTTGTCATGCTGATAAATTTTATGATGAAAGTAGAGTTGATTCGTCCCAAATGGACAGTACAGGTAATTTAGTGATGATCGTGGCCCTGTTGGCCCTGGTCGCCATGTCCGGCTATTTTTCCGCCACAGAAACGGCCTTTACATCGCTCAACCGCATCCGTCTGAAAAACCGCGCCGAAAACGGCGACCGCCGGGCCGCCAAAACGATGGCGCTGGCGGAGGATTACGACAAGCTGCTCTCCACCATTCTCATCGGCAACAACATCGTCAACAACGTGGCTACCACCATCGGCGCCGTGCTGTTTATCCGGCTGATCGGCGAGACCCGCGGCCCTACGGTTTCCGCCACCGTGCTCACCGTTGTCATTCTGATCTTCGGTGAGGTCTCCCCCAAGAGCCTGGCCAAGGAGAACCCCGAAGCCTGGGCCATGTTTGCCACACCGCTGCTGCGGTTCTTCACCTGGATTCTGACCCCGGCCAATTTCCTGTTTACCGTGTGGAAAAAGCTCCTGTCGCTGGTATTCCGCAACAACGGCGATGACGGCATTACCGAAGAGGAACTGGTGGGCATGGTCGATCAGGCGGAGAATGAGGGCGGTCTCGACGAGCACGAGAGCGATCTGATCCGCAACGCCATCGAGTTCAGTGATCTGGAGGTGTCGGAAATCCTGACGCCCCGTGTGGACCTGGTGGCAGCCGAGGACACCGCCACCGTGGAAGAGGTGGCACGGCTGTTTGTGGAAAGCGGATATTCCCGTCTGCCCATCTATCACGACAACATCGATAATATCATTGGCCTCATTCATGAGAAGGACTTTTACGCGGCCCGTTACCGTGGCCTCAGCGATATCTTCCATTTGAAGGCCCCCATCCAGTACACCACTGGTACCACCAAGATTTCCGAACTGCTGCGGATGCTCCAGCGGAACAAAGCCCATATGGCCGTCGTCGTCGATGAATACGGCGGTACGGAAGGCATTGTGACCATGGAGGACATCATGGAGGAACTGGTGGGCGAGATCTGGGACGAACACGACGAAGTAGTGGAGCTGTTCCGGAAGCAGGAGGACGGCAGCTACCTTATCGGCTGTACCGCCGACCTGGATGACCTGTATGATCTGTTTTCAGTCAAAGGCAACGACGATTCCGACGCTGTCACCGTGTCCGGCTGGGTCATGGAACAGGTGGGCCGGGTGCCGGAGATTGGAGACCACTTCCAGGCTGAGGGTCTGGACGTCACGGTTACCAAGGTGGAACACCGCCGGGTCATGGAAATTCAGGTCCGTGTCCTGGAGGTAGAAGCCGACGAAGAGACAAAAAACGGCAAGAAAAACGGTAAATCCGAGAAATAAAGTTTATGGGCGCGCTGCTAACGGCAGCGCGCCTTGTTTCACGGTATGGTGGTTATGCGAAGTACAGTATGGGGGGCCTGAATTGTATTTGTAGGGCGGGACCTATGTGTCCCGCCGCTGGTATGCACCATCGGCCAACAACAACGTAGGGGTCGGCATCCTTGACGGCCCCGGACAGAGTGTGCCAGGGGCGCGTCAGGGATGCCGCGCCCTACGAATGTGGATGCGGATTCGCCCCGGTGCTGTCCAGTAACAGCCAGGGGCTGCCGCACGGCGGGACACGCAGGTCCCGCCCTACGAGATCAACTGGGCGTGCCTGCCGAACTTCTGGTAACCGCCAAACAGCGGAAACAAAAAACCGAGGCGCTGCTCCAGGGCAGCGCCTCGATTTTCACTCTGCAATTACTCCCGGTCGGGGGAGAAGTTCTTGCCGAACTGTAAGTCAGCGAACTTGTCGTTTTTATGGGCGACACGGGTTTTTTCCAAATCGCCGTCGTCGCTGGGACCAATGACCTTTTCCAGGTTTTGCTCAATCTGATGGGCAATCTCTTCGGCCTCGCTCTCCTGTTGGGCTTCGGCCTCACGGATTTTGCCGATGGGCAACTGAACGGTAATGGGCTCCACAGTCTCCGTCTTGGGAGCCTGGGGCTCGGCGTGGAAGTCAAAGGAGGAGGCGGAGGGCTGGGGACCCAGATTCATAAGCTTGAGATTGTTCAGCAGGTCCAGATGACGGGCCACATCCTTCTCGATGATCTCGATAAAGTTCCGGGCGGCCTGCTTGGCGCGCTCAATGCGGTCCTCTTCGGCGCTGATCTGCTGCTGAGACTCCTGAATCTTGGTGCGGACGATGTTTTCCGCCTGGCTGGTCAGCTGGGCACATTTCTTTTCCGCTTCGGCCACCATGGTATCGGAGGTCTTCTGAGCGGCCACCAGGGCCTTTTTCATGCTGTCTTCCTGGGTACGGTACTCTTCCAGCTTTTCCACCAGAATTTTCATCTTGCTTTTCAGGACAGCATTCTCCTTGTACAGAGCAATGTAATCCTCGGTCAGCGGCTCGAGAAATTCATCGACGCTGGCCATGTCATAGCCGCCGAATACGGCTTTGACAAATGTTTTTTCTTCGATCTCCTGAGGGGTAAACACAGGGCAGAGCTCCTTTCAGCGATTACAGGTATACGCCGTTGTTTTCCAGCTGATCGATGACATCCCCGATGATATCCACATTATAGGGTGTAATCAGATAGGTGGAAATGGCGATTTTCTTGATCTTGCCGTCGAGAGCGTAGGCACAACCGGAGAGAAAATCCACCAGGCGGCGGGCGATGGCGGCGTCTGTCTTCTCCAAGTTCAGCACCACAGCGTGCTTGGCCCGCAGGTGCTCGGCGATTTCGGTAACGGTGTCAAAGGACTCGGGCTTGACCAGAATGACCTGCATCTGCACCGTAGGGTGGATGCTGACGACTTTATTGCTGCGGGTGTCGTTGTTGACCGTGGCAGTGGCGGAACCGAGACCCAGATCGTTCATATCGTAAGCCGGGGCCACAGAAGCCTTGGAGACAGGGGGCACGTTGGGAGTCTCGTCGTTGAGTCCGTCATCGTAATTGTCAAAGTCCTCCGAGTCCTCGGAAAAGGGCTTGGCTAAACGCTTGAGTTCGTCCATAAAACGCATGTTGCAAAATCCTCCTATTAGTAAAAACGATCCACGTTATCTTATCCATAGTGACGGGCGCCAAAAATAGCGGTGCCCACGCGTATCATGGTACTGCCCTCAGCGATGGCGTCGGTGAAATCGTCCGACATACCCATAGATAGGCAGTCCATAGAGACATTGTCGCACTTTTTCCCCTTAATGTCAACAAAAAGGTTGCGCATTTGTGCAAAAAACTTGCAATTATCCCCCGGATTTTGGCTGATGGGGGGAATTGCCATGAGTCCGCGCAGGTGAACGGCGGGAAATTCGCCCATCCGGGCCGCCACGGCGGCGGCTTCTTCCACGGTGAATCCCGATTTGCTGGCTTCGCCGCCCACATTGACCTCCAGCAGAATGTCCTGGACAATGCCCTGCTTGGCGGCCTCCTTCTGGATGCACTCCAGCAGGGGCAGACGGTCCACCGACTGGATGCAGTCCACCCGGCCCACCACCTGCTTGACCTTATTGGTCTGCAAATGGCCGATAAAGTGGACGGGTACACCTTCATAGGCGCCCTGGGGCTGCTTTTCCAACAACTCCTGGACCCGGTTTTCGCCGCAGCAGTCCACACCGGCGGCCACCGCCTGACGGACGGCGTCGGCATCGTTCATCTTGGTGGCGGCACACAGAAGAATTTCTTTGGGGTCGCGGCCGGCGGCCTCGGCGGCCCGGGCCATGGCGGCCCGGATGGTCTGTACATTTTCGTGGATCATGAGGTGATCACAACCTTCCCATCGTATAGTTCTTTGGCATTGACAATGATTTCGTCGCCGGGCCACAGATTGTCCGTGGCCGATTTATCCAGCGCCACCACATAGCTGTCACCGTCGTCATAGAGCAGAGTGACGGGTTTCCACTGGGCGGAGGTGGTTTCGAGAATATAGACGCCGGTGTTGCCCGCCTCATCGGTGCGGATGGCCTCCTTGGGCACCCGCAGGCCGTGGTGGGACCGGAGAATGATGTCGGCCTGCTGACGGCGCAGCAGCGTCACCGATTGCAGAGACGATTCCGACGACAGCACCAACAGGCTTTGGCCGTTTTCGTCGTCGCCCAGACGCTCCACCTGCATGGGCAGGCTTTCGCTGCCGCTGATGGCAAACTGGACCGTCGCGGTGTCGTTCACATCCAGTTCCTTCAGGTTTTCCGTGGGTACCGCTGCCACATAGTACCAGCGGGAACTGGTGATCAGGCGGCCGAACGCGTTGCTGCTGATGGCGGTGGGCTCCAGGGATTCCAGCTGGGCTATGGACATGGTGGACAGCAGTTCCGGCGTCAACACCTGCTCGTAGCCGTCCACGTCGGCGGAAAAGTAGCCGGCCACCGGGGCGTTGATGGAGGTGGTGTCGCCAACGGCCTGGGTTTCCAGGGAAGTGAGCTGGGATTGGATCTGAGCAATCTGGCTGTTGAGGGCCGTCAATGCGCCGTCATCGGCGCCATGGCGGAGAATCAGACCTTTGAGCGCTGTGCTCACGTCTACACTCTCCGAAAGGGACTGGCTGGCCGTCAGTTTGGCCCAGGCCGTCAACTGCTGAAAGACGGCGTCGTCCAGGGAGGTGGTGTCGCCGGCTTCGGCGGCCACGGTGGTGGCATAGGTCAGCTGTTCCAGCTGAGCCGACAGGAGTTCAATTTGATCCTGCCGTGTCTGGGCATCGGCATCGCTGTAGCCCATGGCCACCACCTGACCGGCGCCGACCTTTTCCCCTTCGCTGCGCTCCGGAACGGTAATGGCGCTGGAAGAGGTCAAGAGCTGCTCCTCCCGGACCACCCAGCCCTCCACGGAACGGCCTTCGCTGACGGAGACCTCCACGGCGAGAATGGTGGACAGGGGATCTCGAAAATAGTTCAGTGCCATGTAGCCCGCATAGAGCAGTAGAGCTGCCACGGCAATCAATACGATGATACGGTTGTAGAATTTACCGGATTTGGACAGTAGTTGCAGCTTCATGGAGACTCCTTCCGACCCCGCGGGCCGGGTGAAGCGTCACGGCGCGGGGGTTGTCTGCTCCCGCAGCGACACGGCAACGGCGGGAGAAATCGTGGATATTGCGTGCTTGTAAATCATGTTCTGCCGTCCCTCCGACTGGATGATGACGGCATAGTTGTCGTAGCCGGTGACGACGCCGCGCAGCTGGAAGCCGTTCATCAAAAAAACGGTGACCTGGGACTGCTCCCGGCGGACGGCTTTGAGAAATTGTTCCTGTAAATTGTAGGGATGTTGCATGGGTATCTCTCCTTTGTCTGTTCCGGCCTGGGGCCGGGAATGGGATACCCATAATCTACCATTTCTATGGCGCGAAATCCCCCGAAATGCCGTCCCTCACCAGATGAAGCGCCGTTTCCAGCGTTTGATGGGCGTCGGGTTCGTCAGGTTGGACAATCCAGGAGATGGCAGGGTTGCGGCGGAACCACGTCAGCTGCCGTTTGGCGTAGCGGCGGGACTCCTGCTGAATCTTCGCCACAGCTTCGGCCATGGTGATCTCGCCCCGCAGCGCCGCCATAGGCTCTTTATAACCGATGGCCTGGAGACTGGTGGCCGTGGGCGGAACGCCCCGGTCCAGAAGGGCCTGGATTTCCTCCAGAAGACCCTGCTCCATCATCAGCTCTACCCGCCGGTCGATGCGGGCATAGAGGGCGGCACGGTTTGCAAAATCCAGACCAATCCACCGGGCTTCGTAGCGGGGCGGCAGCAGCTTGGTTCGGCGGTTGTGTTCGGTGATGGTAATGCCGGTTTCCAGATAGATCTCAGCAGCCCGGATGATGCGCCGGTGGTCTCCGGCGGGAAGGCGCGCATAAGTATCCGGGTCCACGGTGCGTAAAAACTCCCGAATGGGTTCGATGCCCTCCCGTGCCGCCTGCTCCTCCAGACGGCGGCGGTGCCCCGTGGCGGGACAGGCGAAGGAGCGGCCCAGCAGCAGGCTGTCCAAATACAGCCCCGTGCCGCCGCAGACAATGGCCCGTTTCCCCCGCGCCAGAATGTCCCGGAGACATTGGTCCGCCATCTCCACATAGCGGCTGACGGAAAAATCCTCGGCGGGGTCAATGACGTTCATCATATGATGGGGGATGCCGTCCATTTCCTCTGCCGTAGGCGTGGCGGTGCCGATGTCCATATGGCGGTAGAGCTGCATGGAGTCGCAGGACAGCACCTCGCCGTCCAGCGCCTTGGCCAGCCCAATGGCCAGACCCGTTTTTCCCGATGCCGTGGGTCCCACCACGGCGATGATATCGTGCATAGGGCGTTCCTCCTTAGCCGCGGCCGAACCGTCGTTCCAGCTGCCCGCGGGTAACGGTGATGCAGACCGGGCGGCCGTGGGGACAATGCTGGATGTCAGGCCGGTACAAGACCTGGGCCACCAGATCGGCCAATTCGGCGTCGGTGGTATGCCAGCCGGCCTTAATGGCTGCTTTACAGGCGATGGAATGGAGAATATGGTCCCGCAAAGCTGCCGGGTCCGCCCGGCGTCCCTCAGACAATGCGGTAGCCAGCGATTGTAGGGTGGCTTCGGCCTGCTCCTGGGGCAGATCGGCGGGAATTTGCCGCACCATCACGGCGCCGTCACCAAATTCCTCCACCGTAAAGGCGAACTGCTCCAACAATTCCGCGTTTTCCAGCAGAGCCGCCGCCTCCTGGCGGGAGACCTCCACGGGAATGGGCGTCAACAGCTGTTGGCCCATAATCTGCTGTTCCGAGGACCGCAGTTTTTCAAACAGCAGCCGTTCATGGGCGGCATGCTTGTCCAGAAACAGCAGCGCTCCATTCTGTTCAATGACAATATAAGTGTTCAGGACTTCCCCCACAATGCGGTAATCGGGGACTTCCGGCATGGAAAGGGCTTGCTGTTCCGGCTCCACCGGCGCGGATTCTGCCGCCGGCGTATTGGTGGGGGAACCGAGCGCCAGCATTTCCGCTTCCGTGGGCAGAAAGTCCAGCCGTTCCTCCGATGCAGCGGCGGACGGGACAACAACCGGGGCCGGAGGTGTCACCGGATCCGCATGGGGAACCGGCGGTTCCACGGTGTGGGGCCCAAACACCGCTGCCACGGTCTCTTTTTTCGGTGTGACCTTGGGGGCATCGGACACGGCCTGGGCAAACTCCCGGAACTGGGACGAGTCCATGGTTTTGAAAAAGTCCTGTTTCGGCTGGGGTGCGGCGATGGGCGCCGGGTCCCGTGCCAACTTCAATTCGGGCCGGTCTACCGCATGGGACAAGGCCCCCAACACGCCGTAGTGGACGGCGTCAAAGACGGCCCGTTCCGACAGGAACCGGACCTCCGTTTTGGCCGGATGTACATTGACATCCATCAAATGGGGCGGCAAATCCAAATGGAGCACACAGCAGGGGAACCGGCCCTGCATCATCTGATTTTGGTAGGCCTGTTCCAGGGCCGAGGTCAGCAGCTTGGACTTGACGGGCCGCCCGCCGACGAAAAAGTGCTGGCCCGACCGGTTGCCCCGTGTGGCTGTGGGCTTGCCCACAAAACCCCGGAGGGTATAGTGCTCCCAATGGCTGTCCACCGGCACCAATCCGGCGGAAAACTGCCGCCCGTAGACGCAATAGATAGCACTGCGGAGCTCCCCGTCACCGGGGGTGCTGAGCATCTCCTGGCCGTCCTTCAAAAAGCGGATGGCCACGTCAGGATGGGAAAGGGCCTGCCGCTGGACGGCGGCGAAGACGTGGGAGCTTTCGGTGGCGTCGGATTTCATAAATTTCATTCGGGCCGGGGTGTTATAGAAGAGGTCCCGGACGAGAATGGTGGTGCCGTCGGGGCATCCGGCTTCGGTGTGCTCCGTGACTTGTCCACCTTCCAGATGGAGGGCTGTGCCCGAGGCCGCCCCGGTGAGCCGGGTCAAAAGGTCAATGCGGCTGACGCTGGCAATGGCCGCCAGGGCTTCGCCCCGGAATCCCATGGTCACAATGGACGAAAGATCATCGGCACAGCGCAGCTTGCTGGTGGCGTGACGGAGGAAGGCGGTTTCCGCGTCGTCGGGGTCCATGCCGCAGCCGTCATCGGTGACGCGCAGAAAGGTCATGCCGCCGTTTTGAATCTCCACCGTAATATGTTTGGCCCCGGCGTCCACGGCGTTTTCCAGCAGCTCCTTGGCGACGCTGGCCGGACGCTCCACCACTTCACCGGCGGCGATGAGGTCGGCCACATGGGCCGACAGCTGTTGAATGACTGCCATAGAATCAACCCAATCCTTCCAGTTGCAGTAGTCCCACGCCAATGCCGTTCAGGATGGCATGGAGGGTCATGGAGGCCCAGATGGAATCCGCCTTGGCATAGGTCCAGGCCAAAGCAATGCCGCCGGGGAAATATCCAATGGCGGACAAAAGCGCGGCGCTCCAGCCGATTTGGGGGATATAGCTCACCACATGGATCACCGCAAAGAGCACTACAGAGACGATATAGGCCACCAGCGGATGGAGGCGGCGCAGATTGCCGAAGATCACGCCCCGGAAAAGAATTTCTTCCGCAAAGGGCCCCAGAATCACAATGGAAATGGCCATGGCGGTAAATTGCGCGCTGACCAAAC
The DNA here is from genome assembly GCA_018716875.1 of Candidatus Avoscillospira avistercoris. Taxonomy (GTDB): domain Bacteria; phylum Bacillota; class Clostridia; order Oscillospirales; family Oscillospiraceae; genus Avoscillospira_A; species Avoscillospira_A avistercoris. The sequence goes on along the minus strand of DVJJ01000050.1, from coordinate 40,569 downwards.
TGCCGACATAATTGTCATTGGGGCTGGACGGTGAGAGGGAAAACAGCTCATAAAGCAATCCCTGGAGCCACGTCAGCGCGTAGTACAGCGCAAAGCCCAGGACCACGGCCTGTAGAAACGGCCAAAATTTCCACCGACCCACGGGGAGGGAGGCCAGGAGCCAACGGCGGAAAATCAGGGCCAAAAAGAGAAAATTCAGTGCAAAATACCACAGGTTGGCCGTCACTTCCGTGGGATGGACGTTCAGCAGACCGAAAACCAGATTCAGTCCCAGGGACAGGCCGATCATATAGATGGGAAGATAAATGACACCGCAGATGATCTCCAATCGGGTCATGGAGGGGCCGGGAACGCTGTGTTTCATCACTGCCATAGAAGGATTCCTTTCTGACGTTATACGCCCTTGTCCGCCAGCTGTTTCAGCTGGTACAGAGCGTTGAGGGCTTCAATGGGGGTCATGGTCTCCACGGTCATGGCCTGAAGCTTCTGCCGCAGCTCGCTGCCGGTCATGTCCATGAGAGATACCTGATCGTCCACGGCGGACGCAGCGGCGGGAGCGGGGGACGGCGCACCGTCGCCGGCTTCCAACTGGTGCAGCAGTTGCCGGGCCCGGCGGATCACCGAGTCAGGCAGGCCGGCCATTTTGGCAACGTCCACGCCGAAGGAGTCATCGACTCCGCCGGGGACGATTTTCCGCAGGAAAATCACTTCATCCTGCTTCTTTTTCACGGCGATGTTGTAGTTTTTCACGCCCTGGAGCTCCTGCTCCATGACGGTCAGCTCGTGGTAATGGGTGGCAAACAGGGTTTTTGCCCCCAGCTTTTTCCGGTCCGCTGTATGTTCCAGAACGGCCCGGGCAATGGCCATGCCGTCAAAGGTAGAGGTACCCCGTCCGATTTCATCGAGTATCAGCAGGGAGCGGGGGGTGGCGTTGCGGAGAATCTCCGCCACCTCCGTCATCTCCACCATAAAGGTGGACTGGCCCGAGGACAGGTCATCCGACGCGCCGATACGGGTGAACAGACGGTCCACAATGCCAATCCGGGCCGATTTGGCCGGGACAAAGCTGCCCATCTGGGCCATCAGGACCATCAGGGCCACCTGGCGCATATAGGTGGATTTACCGGCCATGTTGGGACCGGTGAGAATGGCGACATTGTCGCCGCCGACGCCCAGGGTGGTGTCATTGGCTACAAAGAGACTGCCCTCCAGCATTTGCTCCACCACCGGATGGCGTCCGTCCTTGATGACGATTTCACCGGACAGGTCCACTTCGGGGCGGCAGTAGTGATTGTGGACGGCCACATGGGCCAAATTGGACAGTACATCGGCGGTGGCAACGGCGCCCGCCGTCAGCCGCACCCGGTCAGCTTGTCCCGCCAGCCACTCCCGGACCTCGTTGAACAGCTCATATTCCAGAGAGGTGATGCGGTCCTTGGCCGTGAGGATGGTGTTTTCCAGCTCCTTTAATTCGGGGGTGATGTAGCGCTCGCAGTTGGTGAGGGTCTGCTTGCGGATGTAATGGGCCGGGGCCTGTTCGCTGAGACTCTTGGAAATTTCAATATAGTAGCCAAATACCCGGTTGTAGCCCACTTTCAGCGTCTTGATGCCGGTCAGTTCTTTTTCCCTGGCCTCAATTTCGGCCATGGCGCCGTTGCCGCCGGACAGGATATCCCGCAGCCGGTCGGCCTCCTCGCTGTAGCCGGGGCGGATCAGCTTGCCCTCCCGGACCGTAAAGGGGGGATCGTCCACAATGGCCCGGTCAATGCGGGCTTTCAAATCGGAAAGGTCGTCCAGCTGTTCGGCCAGGGTCCGGGCCATAGAGGAATCCAGCTGGCCCAGGGCGTGCTTCAATTCGGGCAGACAGGCGCAGCCATTGGACAGGGACAGCAAATCCCGGCCATTGGCCGTGCCGTTAACAATGCGGGCCATGACCCGTTCAAAATCGGAGACCTCCCGCAACAGCTGCCGCAGCTCCTCGCGGTCCACGGTCTTTTGTACCAGTTCTTCCACGGCGGACAGCCGTTTGCCGATGAGGGCCGGGGACAGGAGGGGCTTTTCCAACCAGCTCCGCAGAAGCCGCCCGCCCAGGGCGGTGACGGTCTTATCGAGGACCCACAGAAGACTTCCACGCTTTTCCTTGGAGCGCAATGTTTCCGTCAATTCCAAATTGCGAATGGCCGTCAGGTCCAGCTCCAGGAACCGGCCCGACAAATAGTAATCCATGGCCCGAATGTGGCCCAGATCCGACTTCTGTACCCGGTGGAGGGTAGCCAGCAGCGCACCGGCAGCGCAGACCACCGTGGGGACGGCTTCCAGACCCAGGGCGGCCAAACTCTGCCGGAACTGCTGCTCCACCACAGCAGTGGCGGCATCCAGGGCAAAGAGGGCGTCATCGCCCCGGTCTACACAGCAGTGCAGGCGGCTTTTCAGGGCTTCGGGCAGCAACGTCACATCGTCGGCCTCGCCGCCCAGCAGCAATTCGGAGGGGGAGAAGCGGGCCAGCTCATTGATGGTCTGTTCCACGGCATGGGGGCCGGAGAGACAGGTGGCATAGAAGGTACCGGTGGACACGTCGCAGAAGCACAGGCCAAAGATGCCGTCCCGGCCGTAGGCACAGGCAAAATAGTTGTTGCGCCGCTCGTCCAGCATGGAGCTTTCGGTGACAGTGCCGGGGGTGACAATGCGGGTGATGTCCCGTTTGACCAGACCCTTGGCCGTGGCCGGGTCCTCCATCTGCTCACAGATGGCAACCTTGTAGCCCTTGGAGACCAGACGGGCAATGTAGCCTTCGCTGGAGTGGTAGGGGATACCGCACATGGGAATCCGGTTGGGATCGTCCTTGGCCTTGGTGCGGTCGCGGCTGGTGAGGGTCAGGTCCAGCTCCCGGGCAGCGGTGCGGGCATCTTCGTCGAACATCTCATAGAAGTCGCCGAGACGGAAAAAGAGAATGCAGTCCGGATGATCGTTTTTGATCTGCCGGTATTGCTGCATCATGGGGGTAAGTTGCTGCTGGGCCATGTAGCGGCCTCCTTCATTGGTAGAATCGGTCGTCCGCCCAACGGGCGGGGTTGCCTTGAATATAGCGGCAAATGGAGAGAAAATCCGCCTTATTGCGGATAATATGTTCGGGATGGGAATGCTGCCGCACAGGTGCGCCGTGGGCAGTGCCCCCCACAGCATGATTGTGGGTACATTCCTTGTTTTTGGTGCAGATAGTGACGAAGTAGGCTTCGCCGCTGTAATTATACTTCGGCAGCCGTAAATTTTTAGGGGAAATTACAGTTTTCCCAAAAGAGACCAGGTATTTGCACCGGTAATGGTGGCATCGGCATACTGGCCGATGAGGTCTTCCGTGCCGTTTTCCAAACGAACCAGGCGGTTTCCGCCGGTGCGGGCCGTCAAAACGCCGTCATCGATGCCGTCCACCAGGACCCGGACGGTCTTACCCACATACTCCCGGTGCTTCTCCTCAGAAATGCGGTTTTGGGCCGCACACAGCCGGTCAAACCGGGCCAGTTTCTCCTGACGGGTGGCCGGGTCGGGCATCTCCGCCGCCGGGGTGCCGGTGCGGGGGGAATAAATAAAGGTAAACAATGCGTCATACCGGACTTGCTCCACCAATTTCAGGGTGTCTTCAAACTCCTCATCGGTCTCGCCGGGGAAGCCCACGATAACATCGGAGGTCAAAACGATATCAGGCATGACGGAGCGGGCATACTCCACCAGTTCCAAATACTGTGCCGCCGTATAGCGGCGGTTCATTTCCTTTAAGACCCGGTCATTGCCCGCCTGGAAGGGCAAATGGATATGGCGGGCGATTTTGGGATATTTGGCCATGGTGTCAAACAGCTTCTTGGTGGCGTCCTTGGGGTGGCTGGTCATAAATCGCAGCAGGAACTCACCGGGCAGCTGGGCCAATTCCGCCAGCAGGTCCGCAAAGTCCACGCCGCAATCGAGATCCTTGCCGTAGGAATTGACGTTCTGGCCCAACAGGGTGATGTCACGGCAGCCGCTTTCCACCAGCTCTTTCACCTCGGCAATGACATCCTCGGGCTTGCGGCTCCGCTCCCGGCCCCGGACATAGGGCACGATACAATAGGTACAGAAGTTGTTGCAGCCGTACATGATGCTGACCCAGGCTTTGAAGGCGCTGGAGCGCACCACCGGCAGACCCTCAGCAATGGAGCCGGCTTCGTCCTCCGTGGCAAAGACCCGTTTCCCGGTGTCCAAGACCCGATACAGCAGGGAGGGGAACTCCCACAGGTGATGGGTGGAAAAGACACCGTCCACATGGACATAGCTCTTGCGGATTTTTTCCGCCACGGCAGGCTCGCCCATCATGCAGCCGCAGAGGAAAATCTTCTGGCCGGGATGGCGGCGCTTGGTGTGGACCAAGGCGCCTACGTTGCCCAGAACCCGCTGCTCCGCGTGTTCCCGGACGGCGCAGGTGTTGATGACAATGACGTCGGCCCCTTCCTCGCTGTCCTGCATGGTGTAGCCGCATTGCTCCAGCATACCGCGGATGCGTTCGGAATCGGCTTCGTTCTGCTGACAGCCGTAGGTGTCCACAAAGGCCGTGGGCACAACGCCGGATGCTTCCCAGCGCTGGCGGATGCGGCCGCAGAATTCCTGCTGCTGACGCAGCTGTTCCGATGAGATCACAGTGGTCTTACGTTCCAAGGGGGTATCCTCCCATTATCGTTTAAATATCATTTTATTTTACCAGCTTTCCGCAACGTTTGCAAGGGCGGCAGAGGGGAGAGCTCAGAAAGAAAAACTTCACAATTTTGCAATATCCTCGCAAAAATTCTATGATATGATAAGAAAAATACACCGCTGTACAGCGTGATCCGGAAAGGGTGAGCAACCATGAAAACATTTCCTACACCGGTGGAAGGCGCTCTGCGCCGCGTGACCCTCAAGGTGCCCGAGTGCATTCGCGACTGCTCCGGTATTCTGGTTTTCGGCAAGCGGATCAAGTCCCTGGTTTTTACCACTGACGTCAGCATTATCCGCAATGTCAACGCCGACGCCGTCATTGCCGTCTATCCCTTTACGCCCCAGCCCATCATCACCCAAGCGCTGATGCTGGCCGCCGATATTCCGGTGTTTGTGGGCGTGGGCGGCGGCCTGACCCAAGGCCCCAGAGTGGTGAATCTGGCTATGTTCGCTGAAATGCAAGGCGCCATGGGCGTGGTGGTCAACGCGCCCACCACCAATCAGGTCATTGCCGAGGCGGCCCAGACCATCGACATTCCCGTGGTGGTCACCGTGGCCCGGGCCGATGAGGATTTTGAGGGCCGCATGGAGGCTGGAGCCAGCATTTTCAATGTCTCCGCCGCAGCCCGTACACCGGAGGTGGTCCGCACCATCCGGGAGCGGTTTCCCCATGTGCCCATCATCGCCACCGGCGGCGCCCATGAGGACTCCATTCGACGGACCATCGAGGCCGGCGCCAACGCCATCACCTGGACACCGCCCTCCTGCGGCGAGATTTTCAAGGATATTATGACGGCTTATCGAGAGGGACGCGGCTATGATTCGGTCCATCGGGACTAGATTCATAGGAAAAAACATATGCAAAACATAGGTATTTTATAGCCACCACTTGCGAGCCGAGCATTCCTATTGTATAATAGGGATAACTTGGGAGGTGTTGACCATGAAGATATCCACCAAGGGCCGCTACGCCCTGCGCATTATGATTGATCTGGCCCAGCATCCGGGTGAGGACGCTGTTTCCCTGCGGGATATTGCCGAACGGCAGGAGGTTTCGGCCAAGTACCTGGAGCTGATTGTCTCCGTGCTCAACAAGGCGGGGTTTGTCAACAGTACCCGCGGCAAGTCCGGCGGCTACCGCCTGTCCCGCAAGCCGGAGGAGTATACCGTGGGTTCCATCCTGAAGCTGACGGAGGGTTCTCTGTCGCCTGTGGCCTGTTTGGAAAACCGCCGCTGCACGTGCAGCCGCGCCACCCGCTGCGAGACGCTGCCCCTGTGGCTTCATCTGGACCACCTGATTGACGACTATCTGGAAAGCGTTACCCTGCGCGATCTGGTGGACCAGACCATTGCATCGGAATTGAAAGAGCCCTGAATATTTACAGAGGGGGAGCGCTGTCCGCGACAGCGCTCCCCCTCTGTTATGTGAGCAGAAAATGTTTATGCCTTTATATCCATCGTCCCCTGCCTGTATTCCCCCAAAATACCGGTATCAAAGGATTCTCCAGGCTGCCAGCCGGGGACACGGGCTTTGACAAAGGCATTGATTTTTTCCACTTCGCCAAAATGAATTTGCTCTATGGTGTAGGCCGCGTCCCTCCGGTCTTTGGCGGGGATAGACATCAAATAGCTATGTACCATTTCTCCATATTCATTGCCTGTCCCGGTCATGCCATAGCGGTACTTCATATTCTCAAATACTCTGTCCCGCACCTTCTGCTCAATCTCCTTGGACACAGGGATGATATGAAAATCCGCCGCAGTCATCCCGGTAATATCCATCCCGTCATCCGGCGTATCAGGATGCGCGACCGCAGCGCCGTTTGGATACTTTGGCTGTGTGGCTCCCCGCTGATACCGATCCGCATTCATCAGCATACGGGCCATATCTGTGATGGTCATGCTGCTTCATCTCCTTTTACATAGCAAATGACTGGTAACTGGCGAAAGATTTACTATCTTTACGATAATAATATCGCCTTTTTTTAAAAAAATTAAGAATTCGGCACGCGGAATTCCGCCGGGATGGAAAAATAAAAAATTTGCTGCGGCTCTTTACAAGTCTGATACTTCGTGATATGATGTATTACACGAAGGGAGGTATCGTATGGATATTCAGCTGAAACGGGGCCTTTTGGACGTCTGTGTGCTGGCGGCCATCAAAAGCGAGGATTCCTACGGCTACAAGATCATCAAAGATATGAAACCGTATATTGAATTGTCCGAATCGACGCTGTATACCATTTTGAAACGGTTGGAAACGGCCAAGATGCTGACGGTCCGAACGGCGGAGCACGGCGGCAGACTGCGGAAGTACTACCACATTACGGAAGCGGGCCTGCAGCGCATTGAGGAGTTCAAGGAAGAATGGCAGGAAATTCTGGCCATTTATCAGTTTGTGACAAAGGAGGATGGGGAGCATGGATAAACAGACCTTTCTGGCGCAGCTGCGGAAGGGAATGTCCGGCCTGCCGCAGGAGGACGTAGAGGAGCGCCTGACGTTCTACAGTGAGATGATCGATGACCGGATGGAGGAAGGCTGCGCCGAAGCGGAAGCCGTGGAGGAGATCGGCCCGGTGGAGGAGGTGCTGGCGCAGATTGTAGCGGACATTCCTCTGACAAAGCTGGTCAAGAAAAAAATGAAGCCCAAGCACACCCTGAAAGCCTGGGAAATCGTGCTGCTGGTTTTGGGGTCGCCCCTGTGGCTGTCCCTGCTGGTCAGCGCCGCCGCCATTGTCGTGTCGTTTTATGTGGTTGTATGGTCGGTGATTCTTTCCTTGTGGCTGGTGGAGAGCGCCCTGATTGGTTCGGCCCTGAGCGGCGTGGTTTTGGGCACGGTGTTTGCCTGCCGGGGCAATGTGCTGGCGGGGATTGCTGTGATTGGCGTGGGGCTGGCCTGCGCGGGCCTGTCGATTTTCCTGTTCTTCGGGTGTAAGGAAGTGACCAAGGGCATTTTGCGGCTGACTGGGAAACTGCTCTTGGCATTGAAAACCTGTTTCGTTAAAAAGGAGGCGGCAGCATGAGCAAGGCGGTAAAGGTATGGCTGACGATTGCGACGGTTCTGGTGGTGCTGGGCGTCCTGATTTTCGGCGTGGTGATGACCATCAATCACTGGGACTTTTCCCGGCTCGGTACGGTAAAATATGAGACAAACACCTACGAATTTGACGAGACATTCCAGGACCTGTCCATCCACACCGATGTGGCAGACCTGCTGTTTGTCCCGTCCGACGACGAGACCTGTAAAGTGGTCTGCTATGAACGGCAGATGATGCACCATAATGTAGAGGTGAAAAACGGCACGCTGTATATTCGTGCGGTGGACGCGAACGCGTGGTATGAATTCATTGGCATCACGCTGGAAACGCCGAAAATTACCGTCTATCTGCCCCAGAAAGCATATAACGCCCTTGTCATTGACGGCAGCGTGGGCACGGTGGAGCTGCCCGACGCGTTTTCCTTTGAAACCGTGGCAATTTCCGGTGACACCAGCAGCGTTTTGTGCAGGGCTTCTGTCTCCAAACAGCTTAAGATCGAGCTGGATGTGGGAGACATGCAGCTGGAGAATTTGTCGGCGGGTTCGCTGAACCTGACGTCGGACACCGGCGATGTGACCGTCACTTCTGTGACCTGTGCCAAGGAAATACAGGTGGAAGTGGACACCGGTTCGGCCCGGCTCACCGATGTGCAATGCGGCAGTCTGACGGCCATTGCCGACACCGGCGACCTGCTTTTGGAGCAGGTGACGGCCACCGGCGCCATGACACTCCAAAGTGAGGTCGGCGCAGTGCAGTTTGACGGCTGCGATGCCGGAGAGCTTTACATTGTGACTGATACCGGCGACGTGACCGGCACATTGCTGTCAGAAAAAGTATTCCTGGTGGAAAGCGATACGGGGGACATCGACGTTCCCAAAACCGTCACCGGCGGTGTCTGTGAAATCCGCACGGATACCGGCGACGTTCAAATTACATTGAAATAACACAGGAGCGCGGGCAGTCAAAAACCCGCGCTCTTTTTCTGTAAAATATTTTCCTAGGAAAGTGATAGGTTTATCTTGACAGGGGGAAAATTATGGTGTAGTATAAGCGCATAAAACAGATAGGAATAAAGGGAAAGAAAAAATTCCCACCTGTGTATCATAGAAACGAGGAATGTATAGATGCTGCGAGTTTACGCTGACAACGCGGCTACCACCGCCATGAGCCCTGCGGCCAAGGCCGCCATGCTGCCGTATTTTGATGAAATCTACGGCAACCCCTCCAGCCCCCACAGCTTCGGTCAGGCGGCAGCCGCCGCCTTGCAGGAGGCACGGGAAACCGTAGCCCGCTGCCTGGGGGCCAAAGCCGACGAGATCACCTTCACCTCCGGCGGCAGCGAAGCCGACAATCAGGCCATTTTGTCCGCCGCCGCGGCAGGGGAGAAGCAGGGCAAGCGCCATATGATCTCCACGGCCTTTGAACACCACGCCGTCCTTCACACCCTGCAAAAGCTGGAGCGCCAGGGCTGGGAAATCACCCTGCTGCCCGTCCATGAGGACGGCATTGTCCGGGTGGAGGAAGTACGGAATGCCATCCGGCCCGACACGGCGTTGGTCACCATTATGTACGCTAACAATGAAATCGGCACCATCCAGCCCATTGCGGAAATCGGCGCAATCTGCCGGGAAAAGGGCGTTCTGTTCCACACCGATGCCGTCCAGGCGGCAGGTCACCTGCATATCGACGTGGCGGCCCAGAATATCGATTTGCTGTCCCTGTCGGGCCATAAGTTCCACGGCCCCAAGGGTGCGGGCGTCCTCTACGTCCGCAAAGGCGCCCTGCGGCTGCAAAACCTCATCGAGGGCGGCGGCCAGGAAAGAGGAAAGCGGGCCGGTACGGAAAACCTCCCAGCCATCGTGGGTATGGCCGTGGCGTTGGATGAGGCCTGCAAGCATCTGGACCAGCATACGGCCCATGTGACGAAGCTCCGGGACCGGCTGATTGAGGGCCTGTCCAACATCCCTTACGCCCGGCTCAATGGCAGCGCGGAGCACCGCCTGCCCGGCAATGTTAATTTCAGCTTCCCCGGCGTGGAGGGCGAAGCGCTGCTGCTGCTCCTGGACTCCATGGGCGTGGCCGCGTCCTCCGGTTCCGCCTGCACCTCTGGGTCCCTGGACCCCAGCCATGTGCTGTTGGCCATCGGCCTGAGCCATGAGGTGGCCCACGGATCCCTCCGTCTGAGCCTATGCCGCACCAACACCGAAGAAGAAATTGAGCACATTCTGGCCGTGGTACCCAAAGTGGTTCAACGGCTGCGGGATATGTCTCCCGTCTGGAAAGATATGATAAAGAAGGAGGCCGTCTGATATGGCATACAGTGCAAAGGTCATGGACCATTTTATGAATCCCCGCAACGTGGGCGAGCTGGACAACGCCAATGGCGTGGGCGAAGTGGGCAACGCCAAGTGCGGCGACATTATGAAAATCTATCTGGATGTCCAGGACAATGTCATTCAGGATGTCCGCTTTAATACCTTCGGCTGCGGTGCGGCCATTGCCACCAGCTCCATGGCTACGGAGCTGATTAAGGGCAAGACCATCGAGGAAGCCATGGAGCTGACCAACAAAGCCGTTGTCGAGGCCCTGGACGGTCTGCCTCCGGTGAAGCTCCACTGTTCTGTCCTGGCAGAGGAAGCCGTTCAGGCGGCACTGCGGGACTACTATGAGCGGAAGGGCTTGCCGGTGCCGGAAAAATTGCAGCCCCGTTGCTCCGGCAGCTGCGACCATTGCCACTGCCCGGCATAACCGTTTTTGTCAACAGTTCAATACAAATAGATACCCACAAAACGCCGCCGCCGTCCCTGCCCCCTTGGGACGGCGGCGGTGTTTCACCCGGTTTTGCTGGAGAACGATGGCCCAATAAAAAAGTTTTACTCGATTTTTTTCAAAAAATCGCGGTTTCCAAAGGCAGCGCCTTTGGTCGCCCGCCGCAGCGGGCGAAATACCCCAAGCGTCCCCAAAGCGCCATCCGCAGATGGCGCAATCCACACGGCGTCAGCCGTAAGGCCGCCGTCCCCACCCCTATGTGGGTGGTGGACGGCGGCCTTTTCACGTACCCGTTACCGGCGGCGGGTAGAATTCGCTGCAACCCGGCGGCGGGAAAGACTTGCGTTTTTTGCCGGTCTCTGGCACAATAGCGGTGTACTATGGAAAAAGGAGCGCATGTACATGGCTTTTACAACCGCACCCCGTCCGGTGGTTCTCTTCGACCTGGACGGTACCCTGCTGCCGCTGGATATGAAAACCTTTACGGAAGCCTATTTCAAAACCCTCTGCGGCCGCTTTTCCCAATACAACCCGCAGGATGTGAGTCAGGCCGTGTGGGCCGGTACCGGTGCTATGGTGAAAAATGACGGCTCCCGCACCAACCGGGAGGCCTTTGCTGCCGTCTTTTCCCAGGCATTGGGCGTGGATTACTACGAGCAGGAGGCGGAATTTCTCGATTACTATGCCAAGGAGTTCCAACGCTGTGCCGATGTGTGCCGCCCCTCGGAACTGAGCCGGAAAATCGTCACCACCCTGCAACATAAAGGCTACACCGTGGCTGTGGCCACCAATCCCATTTTCCCGGAGATTGCCACCCAATCCCGGCTTCGCTGGGCCGGCTTGGAGGGCGTTACGTTCCCCCTGGTGACCACTTTTGAGACCAGCACCTACGCCAAGCCCAACCCCGAATACTACCGTCAGGTGTGTGACCGCCTGGGCGTTCAGCCGAAAGACTGCATCCATATTGGTAATGATGTGCTGGAGGACGGCGCGGCCAAAACCCTGGGTGTGGAGGTTCTGCTGATAGAGGATTGTCTCGTCAACGAAAAGCAGCTGCCCACGGAGGGATTCTCCATGGGCAGCCTGGAAGACCTTCTGGCCTGGGCCGAAGCGCTGCCGTCAGCGTAACCGGCTGACGGTGACGTTGAGCAGCTGATAGGATGTATTCAGACTGCCGGTATTGGTAAAACTCAGGGTGTTGACGGCCCGGGGCAGAGTGATGACAAAGGTGCTGTTCAGCGGTGCGCTGCCGTCGTCGGGCACCGTGGCGAAGCTGCCGCCCCGTGGGAAGGGTACGCCGTTGAACCGGGGTGCAATGCCCAGGGTGGCCGTATCAGACGCTGCCGGCTCCGCCGCTGAGGCGTTGACGCTGTAGGCAATCAGATACCGGCCGCCGGGCAGATACACCGTGGGAGACGGCTCCGTATCCTCTGCAGGGCAGTACCGGGCCATCAGCAGTTCGCCCGCCGGGGCTACCTGCTGGACGGCGTAGCCGAAGTAGCGCACGTCGCCGGTGCGGTCGTTGGACTCATAGGGATTCCACATTTCAAAATTCCTCCTTTCCCGACAGTCTATGATGGACAGATGCCGGAGGTGCGCCCAAATGAAGCGAAATTTTTTTAAAATCGGGGAAAAAACCTTTACATTCCGGGTATCCTGTGATATTGTAGTATAGCTAACGCAAAGTTAGCGGACCCCGCGCTCAGTTCCGGGACAGCGCCGCTGTTCACAGGGCATTTCCGCCAGCCCGGTACTTAGCCTGTGGGAGAACAATTTTATGAAAGGTGGATCATCCCATGATTCTGAAGGAAACCAAGGCCAAGGTTATTGCCGAGAACGCTACCCACGAGGGCGACACCGGTTCCCCCGAGGTGCAGATTGCCATCCTCACCGCCCGCATCAACGAGCTGACCGAGCACCTGCGCGTGCACAAGCACGACAACCACAGCCGCCGCGGTCTGCTGATGATGGTCGGTAAGCGCCGCAACCTGCTGGACTACCTGGCCCGCAAGGACATCAACCGTTATCGTGCCATCATTGCCAAGCTGGGCATCCGTAAGTAAGTAACCCATAAGGGCGGCCTTTGGCCGCCCTTTTTTAAGAGAATGACACGGAGAAGGTTAGCAGTTGAAAGAGCCGCTGCACGTTCGGCGGCTGTTTCAAGTGCTAACGTTCCGTGTCCTTCCCGCCAGTGAAAGGAGATCTGCATGATTACCAAAAAGCAATTCCCCAACCACCACATCTTTGAAACCGAAATCGGCGGCCGTACCTTTACCGTGGAGACCGGCAAGGTAGCCGAGCTGTGCAACGGCGAATGCATCTGCCGGTACGGCGACACCGTGGTGCTGGTCACCGTCGTGGCCTCCTCCGCCCCCAAGAGCGGCATTGACTATTTCCCCCTGACCATTGAGTTTGAGGAGCGTATGTACGCCGTGGGCCGCATTCCCGGCTCCTTCAACCGCCGCGAGGGCCGTCCCTCTGAGCGCGGCATCCTCAACTCCCGCCTGATTGACCGCCCCATGCGCCCCTTCTTTGATGATGAGCTGCGCAATGATGTGGTCATCACCTGCACCGTCCTGGCCAACGACTATGAGAACCCCGTGGAAGTCGTGGCTTCTCTGGGCGCCTTCATCGCCACCGCTTACTCCGATGTGCCCTGGAATGGCCCCATGGCTACTACCGAGGTGGCTTATCTGAACGGTGAGTATATCATCAACCCCTCCTCCGAGCAGCGCCGTGAGGCCAAGATGTTCTGCTGCATCGCCTCCACCGCCGAGAAGGTGGTTATGATTGAGACCGAGGCCGACGAGGTCCCCGAGGATATCCTCATGGGCGCCATCCGTCTGGCCCACGAGACCAACCAGAAGATCGTGGCCTTCATCAACACCATCGTGGACGCCATCGGCAAGCCCAAGTTCACCTTCGAGAAGGCCGCCGTCAACCACGAGATGCTGGATGACCTGATGGCCTACGGTATGGACCAGATCGAGTACGCCCTGGACACCCCCGACAAGAACGTCCGCGAGGAGCGTCTGGCCAAGACCCGTCTGGATTTCGCTGAGAAGTTCGCTGAGAAGTACGAGGACTACGAGCAGCACATTGAGGTCTGCCTGTACAAGATGCAGAAGAAGGTCGTCAAGAAGTGGCTGCTGGCCGGTAAGCGCGTCGATGGCCGTCAGATGGACGAAATCCGTCCCCTGTCCGCCCAGGTCGGCGTTCTGCCGAGAGTCCACGGCTCCGGCCTGTTCACCCGCGGCCAGACCCAGGCGCTCTCCATCTGCACCCTGAACACCCTGTCCATGGAGCAGAAGCTGGACACCATCTACGACGAGGAGACCAAGCGGTATATCCACCACTACAACTTCCCGTCCTTCTCCACCGGCGAGGCCCGGGGCAGCCGCTCCACCTCCCGCCGCGAGATCGGCCACGGCAATCTGGCCGAAAAGGCTCTGCTGCCCATGATTCCTTCCGTGGAGGAGTTCCCCTACGCCATCCGCGTGGTCAGTGAGATTATGTCCTCCAACGGTTCCACCTCCCAGGCCTCCATCTGCGGCTCCACGCTGGCTCTGATGGACGCCGGTGTGCCCATCAAGCGCCCTGTGGCCGGTATCTCCTGCGGCCTGATCTCCGAGCCGGAGACCGGCGAGTGGAGAACCTTTATCGACATCCAGGGCGTGGAGGACTTCCACGGCGAAATGGACTTCAAGGTGGCCGGTACCACCGAAGGCGTCACCGCCATTCAGATGGACCTGAAGAACGATGGTCTCACCATGGAGATCATCGAGAACGCCCTGGAGATCTGCCGCAAGGCCCGTTTAGAGATTCTGGAGCAGATTATGCTGCCCTGCATCGCTGAGCCCCGGCCCGAGGTGTCCGAGTACGCCCCCAAGATGCTGTCCATCAAGATTCCGGTGGACAAGATCCGTGAGGTCATCGGCTCCGGCGGCAAGACCATCCAGAAGATCTGTGCCGACACCGGCGCCAAGATCGACATTGACGACGACGGCTCTGTGTTCATCTCGGCCATCGAGGGCTCTGCCGCCGAGGCTGCCAAGAAGATGATTGACGACATCTGCTTCGTCCCCGAGGTGGGCAAGCTGTATTACGGCAAGGTGGTCCGCATTCTGCCCATTGGCGCCTTTGTGGAGCTGGTGCCCGGCAAGGACGGCCTGGTGCACATCTCCAAGCTGGAGAACCGCCGCGTGGAAAAGGTGGAGGACGTGCTCAACATCGGCGATATGACTTGGGTCAAGGTCATGGAGATCGACGAGAAGGGCCGCGTCAACCTGAGCCGCAAGGACGCTCTGCGGGAATTGGCCCAGCAGCAGAAATAACCGCTGCCCTGTGAGATTGGCATACTCGAAGCCCCTGTCGATGTACGGCAGGGGCTTTTTTACACGTTCTTGACAGGATATGGAACGCATAGGTATAATTGCACTGACACAGAACCATGGATATGCCGACAGGAGAGGAGGAGACCGGCTGTGGACCTGGCATTGGTGGCGCTGCTGATGGTTACGGTGATGACGGAGAGCCATATCCGTTTGCTGATCTGGCGGAAAAACGGAATGAAGCCCTTGTCCTGGCGTGCGCGGCTGGGTTATACGCTGCCGGCCTTTGTACCGGCGCTGGCCATGCTGCTGCCCCCCCTTCGTCTGCCGATTTTCTACCTGCTGTTTTTTCTGGTGTGTGCCATCCAGGAGCGGGTGGTACCCACGCCCGAGCATATGTTCAACTATTCGATTCGGACACGCTTCGCCGTCTTCGGCTGTATCCATATGACTGTGCTGGGCGTGGCGTCCCTGATTCTGGTCCGGTGGGACAACAATATGGTGGTGGACCGGGGCGTTATGCTCAGTACCAGTACAGCGCTGGCCATGCTGCTGACGGCGGCCATTAAGTGTACCGCCCTGATCAGCCATAGCCGGATGGACTTCCAGATTGAGCCGGAGGAACAGCGGGACTTCCGTCACCTCTACTGGTTTCTCGATTTGACGGTGGCCTATCTGTTTTTGCAGACGTTGCTGTCCCAGTTCCGTTTCCCGGTGGACCCCCATATGGCGGTACTGCTGTGCAGCAACTTGATTACCTTAATGTATATCAGCTGCTATCTTATCAGCCTGACGGAAATTCTGCGGAAATTCCATGTGGAAAACAGCTATTATAGTCTGTCGGCTTCCCTGATGGAGTCCAACCAGCGGTTGGACGATTTGCGCAGCAATGCCCACTTCGACAATCTCACCGGCGCCCGGTCCCGGGGATTTGCGATGCAGGCATTGGGCCAGCTGAAACGCTACCATACCTCCTTTTCCCTGGTGTATCTGGACCTCAACGGTCTCAAGAAAATCAATGACACCCTGGGCCATGCCGCCGGTGACGCCTATTTGCGGCGGTTTGCTGCCAATGTGCAGAAGCAGATCCGGGATACCGATATTCTGGCCCGGCTGGGCGGCGATGAATTTATTTTGATTCTGCTGGGCTGCTCCAAAGAGAACGCTGAGAAGCGTCTGGATGTCATCCGCCGCCGTATGGCGGAAGACATCGACCAATTCGCGTTTGGCGCCGGTGTGGTGGAGAGTGATGAGGCCGACAATCTGGAGGATTTGCTGTCGCTGGCCGATCAGCGTATGTACGACGACAAGAAGCGGAGCGAGGAGGTCACCGTATGACGAAGCAAGTGCTCCTCCTGGGAGGATATCTGCTCACGCTGTTTCTGTTTCATCAGGGCACAGCAATACTGGCTGTGAGCCTGGACCGGGAGCAGGCAAACCAGGTGCCCCGGCGCTATGCTCTGATTCCGTCGGCTGTCAATGGTACGCTGTTCATCCTCTGCAATATGGCCCATTTGGGCCTTATGGCCAACTGGCTGATTATTTTGCCGGTGCTCTATCTGGAGCTGCGGTATTTGATGCACATTCGCCGCTGGCTGGCCATTGGTCTGGCCCTGGAAACGGTGATCTGCGGCCTCAGTGCCATACTGTTTTACCGGTCTCTGCTGGCCATTGTACTGCAAAAGCCCCTGTATGCCTTTGACAACAGCATCCATTCTCAAGATATCTGGGCGCCGGTGCCGGTGCTCCTGGGGCTTTTGTCAGGCTATTTCGTATTCCGGCGCTACGCCAATACACGAAAGCGGCAATCCATGCGCTATTTGCTGACAGGCGGCTCTCAGCTGCGATTTCTGGCGGCCTGTATGATACTGGCGCTGGTGTTTCTGGCCATGCAGGCCTATCTGTATGAAAACAACGGACAGACCTCCGATGACATCCACACCAAACTGTGGAGCCTGGTCTCCTGCCTGTATATTCCTCTGGGCTACCTCTTTGCTCTGCGGTATGCCATCCAGGTCAGCATTCTCAGCTATATGAGCGACTGCAACGTGATTATGCAGCAGGACTTGGACCGGCGGGCCAGGGAGGAGGAGGCGCTGCTGGAGACCATCGAGGTGGATGAACTCACCGGCGTACTGACGCGGCTGACGGGTCAGCAGCGGATTCTGGAGGCATTCCAGGCCCACCGGCAGCTGTGCCTTTGCATGGTGGATTTGGACGGCCTGAAGTACATCAACGACCACCTGGGCCACAAGGAGGGAGACCGCTACCTGCGGACGGTGGCGGAAATCCTGGCCCAGTGCTGCCGCCAGGGTAAGGATGTGGTTTGCCGCTACGGCGGCGACGAATTTTTGCTGGCCTTTGTGGGGGCGGGACTGTCCAACGCCCAGCAGCGGATGACGGCGGTTACCGGCACCCTGGCAATACAGGCCAAAGAAATCGATTTGCCCATGGTCCTCAGCTACGGTGTGGCCCAGTGGGAACCGGGGGAGTCCTTTGAAACCGTTCTGGAACGGGCCGACCAGGAGATGTATGCCATGAAAAGTCAACACAAAGCCGAAATGCCGGACCGTGTTCGATAGCGGACCGTATAGCAAAAGGACGTGCTGCCCAGAGCAGCACGTCCTTTTTAGAGCATTTGTGCGTAAAAAATTGGGGAATATTTCCCACTCGACGAAGTTCGACAGAACTGTTGCCGCCGCCGTGGTACACTAAGGTCAGACCGCACCGGGTCGCAGGCAGATTGCCAGAGCCGTCCGGTCATCCTCTCCATCCGCTGCTGGCTGCCCGATTAACGCAGCCGCCAGCGCCTTGGGGTCTCCATCCCCCAGGGCGGCAATCTGCTGCGCAGCCGATTCTCCACCGGCGCCATCACTGAGCAGTACCAGCAGCGCTCCATCTCCCAGGGACAGCCCATACTCCGCCGCCTTGTGGCCTTCTCCAACCCCAAGGCCCGGCGGGGGTGCGGCTGTCCCGATGCGTTTCACGGTTGTTCCCCGTTTCAGATAGGACGGAGCCGCGCCCCATTTATAGAGGGTTCCTTCACCGGTCACCAGACTGACGGCCAGCAAATCCACTGTGGAAAAACAGCCGTCCCCCCGGAGAATGTATGCACCGTTGAGGGTTTCCAGTGCCGCCGCCGGATGGACCCCGGCCCGAATCAGGCCCGCCACGGTCCGGATGGCGGCGGCGCTTTCAGCGGCGGCTTCGGGCCCAGTGCCCATGCCGTCGCACAGCAGCAGACAGTAAAGGCCGGACGGCGTCCGGAAGCAGGCACCCCGGTCGCCGGACAGGGCTTGTCCGCCCCGGCCTGCCCCGGCCACCCCCAGCTCCGGCCGGTAGCGGAGCAGCGGCTCTCGGACTGCCGGGTCCTCCGACGCCGTCTGCAATAAATAATCCCGCAGAAACCGGTATTGCCGCACCAGGACCGCCCGACTTTCCCGCAAGCGGCTGTCATATTGGCGGCGGCATACCATGTCGTCCAGTCCTCGGTTGATGGCAGCAATGAGACCGTCCAGCCGGCAGCAGCGGTCGGTGAAGCTGTGGGGAAAGTCGGACCGCTGGACGGCGCCCCGTTCCAGCATGGGCTGGGCCACGGCACAGAGGGCGTGGTAGGTCTCACTGCTGTGCTGCTGCCAGCATTGACCCCACAAGACGCAGCCGCCGCAGACCTGGTCGGAAGCCCGGTCGAAAATCATGGAAGCCCCCACCGGTTCCCGGCGGCGGCGGTCGTCCAGAGATTGGCCGATTTCATCCAGCACGGCGGCGGCCAGTTCCAGCCGGTGGGCCACCAGCTGACGGCGGCTCTCCAAAGGCAGCAGGGAAGGGGGAATCAACAGACCGGCTGCGGCTCCCAGACCGGCCGCCGGCAGCAGTTGGGGCATATCGCCGCCGGTGAGCAGGACGCCCAGGGCCACGGTGGTAAAGAACAGCAGGACCCGCAGGGGCCGGATACGCACCGGTAGCCACAGTGTTACCAGGGCGGCGGCGCACAACAACGCGGTCAGACTTACAGTGGCCTGGGAGGAAACATCCACAGCCAGACCGGCGGCGGCACAGATTGCTAAGCCCGGCGCCGTACCAGAGGATGCCGCCCCCAAAGCCACGGCGGCCACCTGCCCCAAGGTAATGCCGGCGGTCAGTTCCACAGCGGCACAGCCGCAGAGGGTGCAGCCCAAGAGCCAAAGCCGATCCGCCGTCCGTCCCGCCAGCGCCCTGGAAAAACTGCGGGTCACGGGATAGACCAGGGCCAGCCGTAGGCCATACCAGATTAACGCCGGTGGTGAAAATCGGGCCTGGGCCAGAAACAGCAGTCCGGCCAGGGCGGTAAGCAGGGTGGCCAGAACCGCCATACACCAGCGGGGCGGGTGCAAGCAGCCCACCACACAGACGGCGGCAAAGACCAATCCGGCGGCGGCTGCATATTCCAGTCCCAGCGGCATACCCTGAAAGTAGAGATAGCCCAGTACGGCCCCCAGCATGGCGGCCAGGGATTGTAACGCCGAACCGGCCGCCGCCGTCAGGCAGACGGCCAGGGGTAGGGCCTGACTGCCCAACCGGGCCCCCGTCAGCAGCAGAGACAGGCCCATGATGGCTACGGTGCGGATCAAAAGCCCCAGAACGCGGCTTTGCGGCACCGCCGCCAGGGGCGGGGCCATCCGGTCCGGCACGGATCGAATGGCGGCGAGGGTTTCTTTCAAGTTCTCCATCTCCCCATAGTGTTTTTTCAAAGTATAACAAAAACTGGAAAAATAACATGTCGGGAAATGGCCCTTGCCACTCAGGGGTTTGGGTAGTACAATAGTGGAGCAATACCACAGAGAGGAAGGAACGTATGGGACGGGAATTGGAATGGAAATTTTCGGCGGACCGGGCGATACTGGACGCGGCGGAGCGGGAGCATCCCGGCGGCTGGCGGCAGATTGTCATGGAGACCCGATATCTGGATACGCCGCGGGGTGACTTTGCGGCACGGCGCTGGACGTTCCGGCAGCGCATGGAGAACGGCCGCTCGGTCTATTGTCTCAAGACACCGGGCAGCGGCGAGGCCAGAGGCGAATGGGAGTGGCAGGGTGACGACCCGGCGGCGGCAGTGGAACAGCTGACGGCGGCGGGCGCTCCGGCGGAATTGCGGCAGCTGACCGACGGCCGCGATCTGCGGGAGATCTGCGGCGCATCGTTTACCCGCCGGTGTCTGACGGTGGCCCTGGGTAAGGCCCAGGCGGAGGTGGCACTGGATGACGGCGTCCTGCGGGGCGGCGGAAAGGAAGTGCCCCTGTGTGAGATTGAGGTGGAGCACAAGGAGGGCGACGAGGAGACCACCCGCCGCTTTGCCGGTACGGTGGCATCCACCTACGATCTGGCGGCGCTGACCGAGAGCAAGTTTGCCCGTGCCAACGCGCTGGCGAAAACCGTATAAATGACCAACTGGGTGGACTGCAATCGTCATGGCGGTCCACCCAGTTTTTTGGTTCTGGCAGTACCGAAAAGCAGCAAAAGCGTTACTCCGGCTTTTCTTGTTCAGAGTATCCACCTCAGCCACACAGGCGGCGGGCAGAAAAAATACTTGACAACAGAACAAAAATCCCTATAATGAACATTGTTCATATTGAGGTGATCGGATGAATACCATTGTCACATCCAAAGAGGAACTTCTGAAAACCAGCCGGGAGCTGATTCAGCGGGAGGGCTGGTCGGCGGTCAATATCCGCTCGGTGGCATCGGCCTGCGGCGTGTCGGTAGGGTCCATTTACAACTATTTCGATTCCAAGGCCGCGCTGCTGACCGCTACGGTGGAAAGCGTCTGGTGTGAAATCTTCCACCGGCCTGAGGACGGGGCTGTGTTTCAGGACACGCTGGCCTGTCTCACCTGGCTGTATGGGCGGATGGAATATGGCGGCCAACAGTACCCCGGATTTTTCAATCTCCATTCCCTGGGCTTTCTGGGGGTGGACAAATCCGACGGAAAACGGCGAATGCAGCAGACGTGGCAGCACATTACCGATGGGCTGCGCGCTGTTCTGCGGCGGGATACCAAAATCCGGCCCGACGCCTTTACGGAACAGTTTACGGTGGAAAACTTTGCGGACCTGCTGTTCTCTCTGATGCTGTCGGCGCTGCTGCGGCAGGATTACGACCCCACGACGGTGCTGGAGCTGGTCCGTCGGACCCTCTATTAAAATTCCCACAAAGCTGTGGGAATTTTATCTCCCGGAATTTGAACAATGTTCATTCAAAAGGAGGCTGCGGATGAAAGTCAAACGGAACACCCTGCTGCTTCTGGCCTGTCTGGTGTGGAGCGCGGCGGGATGCAATATCCTGCGCATCGGGCTGCTGGCCTATCCGGCCTATGGTACCGTGGTGAATTATCTGCTGTCTGTGCTGGTTTTCGCGGTATTTCAGTGGATGATCTTTGGAAAACTGGTGAAAAAACACACGGCCAGAATCCAGTCCTATGGGGAAGAACGGCACTTTTTCCTGAAATTCTTCGATGGGAAAGCCTTTGCCATTATGGCGGTGATGATGAGAGGCGGTATCGGGCTGCGGGTCAGCGGTCTGGCGCCGGAACGGTTTATCGCCGTCTTCTACACAGGATTGGGCGCGGCGCTGCTGCTGGCCGGTCTGCTGTTCGGCCGCAACTATGGCCGGGCGATCTGTTCCACCGTCACCGCGCAAAGCAAATAAACGCAAAAAGGAGTATCAACGATGCAGGCAATTATGGAAACTTTGTTTGATGCCGTCTATCTGATCTCGGTCATTACCATCGGTATTCTGATGCTCCGGGGCAGCAAGGGCAACCGTCAATTCTGGTTGTTCGGCGTGATGGCGGTGGTGCTGGGCGCGGGCGACGCATTCCATCTGGTTCCCCGTGCCGTAGCCCTGTGTACCACGGGTCTGGAGAACTACACCTTTGCCCTGGGGCTTGGCAAATGGATTACCTCCGTCACCATGACGGTATTTTATGTACTGCTCTACTATGTGTGGCGGCAGCGGTACCAGATTAAGGGGCAGGGCGGACTGACCGCCGCCGTGTATGTGTTGGTCGGTCTGCGGGTGCTGCTGTGCATGATGCCTCAGAACCAGTGGCTCAGCGCTGACGCTCCTCTCTCCTGGGGCATATACCGCAATATTCCCTTTGCCCTGCTGGGGCTGCTGATCATTGTGCTGTTTTTCCGCAGCGCCAAGGAGCACAAGGACCGGGCGTTCCGCTGGATGTGGCTGACCATCGTTCTGAGCTTCGGATTCTACATTCCGGTGGTGCTGTGGGCTGACACCATCCCCCTGATCGGCATGCTGATGATTCCCAAGACCTGCGCCTACGTCTGGACAGTGCTGATCGGATATTTTGCCATGAAACGGGAATGCAACTAAAAAGGAGGACATCATCATGAAACGCTACATGAATACGGCGCTGCTGTACGCCATCCTTGCCATGGTGGGCGGCGTGTTTTATCGGGAGTTTACCAAATTTAACGGCTTTACGGCAAAAACCACCCTTTCCGTGGTACATACCCATTATTTTCTGTTGGGTATGGTGTTGTTCCTGCTGCTGCTGGTGCTGGAAAAGAGCTTTTCCTTTACCGGCCCGAAGACCGGACGGGTATTGGCAGTCTATCACATCGGCCTGAATCTGACGGCTGTGATGCTGGTGGTCCGGGGCGTGGTCCAAGTGCTGGGTACCACACTGTCTGCCGGTATGAATGCGGCCATCTCCGGCATGGCTGGTATTGGTCACGTCCTGCTGGGCGTCAGCCTGGTGCTGCTGCTTTTGCAGCTCAAGCGCAGCGTCTCGGCCATGCAGAACTCATAAAAAAAGTTGCATCGGAATGGATTAACGTCTATTCCGATGCAAACTTTTTCTAGCCCTCAAACAACATGACCCGGTTCCCATGCTGACGCAGAATGTGGAGCAAATCCTCTGTCCTGAGCCACACAGTGGCGGTATTGTCGTTGGGATGCACGCCAATCAGCCCCGGCGGCTCCAAAAACACCTTATCCATCCACAAGGTCACGACCCTTTCCCGGTCGTTGAGCAGCCCCAACGGCGTCACCGCGCCGGGAATCAGCCCCAAAATCTCCAGAAGCTGCTCCGGCGACGCAAAGTTCAGCGAGCGGATATGGCTCTGCTGCCAAAATGCTTTCAGGTCCACCCGCCGGTCCCCTCTGGCCGTAATCGGATGGTAACCACCCCGTTTGCTGTCGCGGAGAAACAGATTTTTGGCATTGGCCTCCGGATAGGGCAGATCGATTTCCGAAACCTCGGCCATATTATACACCGCTTTGTGTTCTGTCACCTCATACCATATGGATTGCGCATCCAAAAGGTCATAAATTTCCTGTTTTTCCATGATACCGTCCTCCCATGCCGCGCCAACCGGCTGACGTTGTCAGCCCTATCATAGCATGGGCAACCCCATCTGACAATCCGGGAAGACCGGGAAAGCCCTTGCACAACCGCCGCCGCCGCGGTACAATGGAGACAATCTTCCAGCCGGTTTCCACCGCGGCCGCGACGCGGGGACCCGCTGCACCATGTCTGAAACAGGAGGTCTTTCTATGCGTAAAAATTTTGGAGCCAAACCCTGGACCTATCCCCAGCCGGTTTTTATTCTGGCCGCCTACGGTGAGGACGGCACGCCCGATGCCATGAATGCGGCCTGGGGCGGCATCAGCGAGGAGAAGGAGCTGTCCATGTGCATCAGCGCCGAGCACAAGACCACGGCCAACATTCTGGCCCGCAAGGCGTTTACCGTCAGCATGGCCACAGTGGACCAGCTGGTGGCCTGTGACTACGTGGGCATTGAATCGGGC
Organism: Candidatus Avoscillospira avistercoris; assembly: GCA_018716875.1. Taxonomy (GTDB): domain Bacteria; phylum Bacillota; class Clostridia; order Oscillospirales; family Oscillospiraceae; genus Avoscillospira_A; species Avoscillospira_A avistercoris. The sequence goes on along the minus strand of DVJJ01000050.1, from coordinate 16,898 downwards.
AACCGGGTTCCCGAGAAGGTCTCCAAGGCCGGTTGGCATACCACCCCCTCGGAATTTGTGGACGCCCCTCTCATCGACGAGCTGCCCATGGCTGTGGAATGCCGTCTGGTCAGCTACGACCCGGAGAGCTGCCGTCTGGTGGGTGAAATCGTCAACGTCAGCGCCGATGAATCGGTCCTGGACGCCGACGGGAAAATTGACCCGGACAAGCTCCAGCCCATTATTTTCGACCCCATCCACAATACCTATCGCAAACTGGGCGAAAAGGCCGGCAACGCCTTCCGGGACGGGGCAAAGCTGAAATAAGCAGACAAAACCGCGGGACAGTGTTCACTGTTCCGCGGTTTCCTCTTCCAGCTCCCGAAGGAGTTTCCGGTCTTCCTTGGAGGACAAATCCAGCTGCTCATACATATCGGGCCGCCGCTGCCGCGTCCGGAGAATGGACTGCTTCCGCCGCCACCGGGCCACATTGCCGTGGTGGCCCGACAGGAGAATTTTCGGCACAGATAAGCCGTGCCACACCTCCGGCCGGGAATACTGGGGATACTCCAGCAGGCCGTTCCAATGGCTCTCATCCTCAAAACATTCCGGGTCCGACAGGACGCCGGGCACCATGCGGCAGATGCAGTCGGCCACGGCCATGGCTGGAATCTCGCCGCCGGTCAGGACAAAGTCACCAAGAGAAATTTCCTCGTCTACACATTCATCGAGAAACCGCTGGTCAATGCCCTCGTAATGGCCGCAGACGAGAATAATATTTTCCTGTTTCAGCAGTTCCCGTGCCTTCTGCTGGTTGAAGGTGGTACCGCAGGGGGACATAAAAATCGTATGGACCGGGCCGCCCACCTCGTCGCAGATGTGGGTCCAGCAGTTATACAGGGGGTCGGCCTGCAACACCGCCCCATGGCCGCCGCCATAGGGATAATCGTCCACCTGGTTCTGCTTGTTGGTGGTAAAGTCCCGAATCTGGTGGGCCTCAATGCGGATAATGTCCCGTTCCTGGGCCCGGCCCAGGATGCTTTCGTTCATCATATCCCCCACCGTGTCGGGAAACAGCGTCATGATGTCAATTCTCATCGGTACACATTCCTTCAATGAGCTTCACTTTGACATAGCCCTCGTCCACATTGACGTCCAGCAGAAACTCCTTTACCGCCGGAATCATATAGGAGCGCTGGCCCTTGACCACATAGACGTCGTTGCCGGGCATGGTGAGCACATCCTCCACCTTGCCGATCTCCACGCCGTCGGCCAGCACCGGCAGACCGATGAGGTCGGCAATAAACACGGCGTCCTCCTCCAGCTCCACCTCATCCCGGTCAATGCAGACCACGGTCCCCCGGAGCTTCTGGGCCGCCTCGACGGTATCCACGCCCCGGAGCTTGCACAGCACCACTGATTTGTGGACACGGGCGCTCTCCACCTCATAGGCCGTGCCGTTCAGATAGAAGGTGTCAAAGTCCACCAGAAACTCCGGGCCGTCGGCCCAGGGGTTAATTTTCACTTCGCCGCGGATGCCGTGGGTGTTGACAATCTCGCCGGCTTCCAAATACTGCTTGGCCATGGGCCGCCTCCTTAATTCTATCCAAATAGCGTTTAACAACAACATGATGCAGGGCCGCACCGCCGGGGCCACGCATCGGCAGTAAACGATCCTGCACATAAAACGGAAAAATGCGTGGCAACATTGCCACGCACATTCCATTGGGCCTTAATCAACGATCTCGACGGAAACCTTCTGCCCATTGCGCTGGGCAACGGACTTGATGATGGTGCGGATGTCCTTGGCAATACGGCCCTGACGGCCGATGACCTTGCCCATATCCTCGGGGGCCACCCGCAGCTCCAGGACAGTCGTCTCGCCCTCCACCTCAGTGACGGTGACGGCGTCGGGATTGTCCACGAGATTTTTTGCCATATAGAGCAAAAGTTCCTTCATACTGTCGTCTCCTTCGCAGCTTACAGTGCGCCGGCCTTCTTCAGCAGAGCCTTCACCGTATCGGTGGGCTGAGCACCGTTCTTAATCCACTGCTGAGCCTTCTCCACGTCCACTTCGACGGTGGAAGGAGTGGTCAGGGGATTGTAGGTACCGATCTCCTCGATGCAGCGGCCATCACGGGGGCTGCGGGAGTCGGCAACGACGATGCGGTAGAAGGGGTTCTTCTTGGCGCCCATTCTGCGCAGTCTGATCTTCACCATGGGGATTCACCTCCAAAAATATCATTGATCTATGGGAAAGGCGGAAAGCCGCCCTTTACCAACGGAATTTAGAACGGCAGTCCGGGGAAACCGCCGCCGCCGAAGCGGCCCATCTTGCCCATGCGCTTGAGTTTCTTTGCCGCGCCGGGACCGGCGAACTGCTTCATCATCTGCTGCATGGCATTGAACTGCTTCAGCAGCCGATTGATCTCCTCCACCTTGACGCCGCAGCCGGCGGAAATCCGGCGCTTCCGGCTGTAGTTGAGACAGGAGGGATTGTCGCGCTCATAGGGGGTCATGGAGAGGATAATGGCCTCCACATGGGCCATGGCCTTTTCATCAATCTGGACATTTTGCAGGGCCGAGGCATTGACACCGGGCAGCATACCGAGAATGTCCTGAATGGGACCCATTTTACGCATCTGTACCATCTGATCATAGAAATCAGACAGGGTAAAGCTGTTGGAGCGAAGTTTCTGCTGTAACTCCTCAGCCTTCTTCTGATCCAACGCCTGTTCGGCCTTTTCAATCAGGGAAAGCACGTCGCCCATGCCCAGAATCCGGGAGGCCATGCGGCCGGGATGGAAGGGCTCAATCTGGTCCAGCTTTTCGCCGGTGCCCAAAAAGAGGATGGGCTTGCCGGTGACGGCTTTTACGGACAATGCCGCGCCGCCTCTGGCGTCGCCGTCCAGCTTGGTCAGCATAACGCCGTCAATGTCCAGCATCTCATTGAAGGAGGACGCGGCGTTGACGGCGTCCTGGCCGGTCATGGCGTCCACCACCAGGACGATGTCCGTGGGGTTGACGGCGGCTTTGATGGCCTGAAGCTCCTCCATAAGGGCCTCGTCAATGTGGAGCCGTCCGGCGGTGTCGAGAAACACCATGTCGTTGCCGTGCTTTTCGGCGTGGGCAACGGCGGCCTTGGCGATTTCCACGGGATTGGTCTGGCCCATCTCAAAGACGGGAATCTCCAGCTTTTCGCCCACCACCTGTAACTGCTTGATGGCGGCGGGGCGGTAGATATCACAGGCCACCAGCAAGGGCCGCTTGCCCTGCTTCTTGAAGTGTCCTGCCAGCTTGGCGCCGTTGGTGGTTTTACCGGCGCCCTGGAGGCCCACCAGCATGACCACCGTAGGAGGCCGGGAGGAAATCTTGAGCTTTTCGTTTTCGCTGCCCATGAGGGTCGTCAGCTCTTCATTGACGATCTTGACAATCATCTGGGCCGGGGTCAGGCTCTCCATCACGTCGGCGCCAATGGCCCGCTCGGTGACGGCCTTGACAAAGTCCTTGACCACCTTATAGCTGACGTCGGCTTCCAGCAGGGCCAGACGGATTTCCCGCATGGCCTCCTTCACATCGGACTCAGTGATCCGGCCCTTACCGCGGAGCTTTTTGAACGCGGCAGAGAGTTTTTCGGTCAAACCTTCAAATGCCATCTGCTACTCCTTTATGGTATCCGCCGCCCGGAGAATGTCTCCGGCCAGGGAACGGGTCTTTGCATCGTCGGATTGGCTCAGCTGCCCGGCGGCGTCACAGATGACGGCCAGCGCCTTTTGCAGCTGTTCTTCCCGGCACCGGCAGCCCAGCTTCTCCTCCATATGGCGAAGCATGGTTTCGGCGCGGGCGATGGAATCGTGGACGCCCTGGCGGCTGATACCCACCTCGGCGGCAATCTCGGCCAAAGAGTAATCCTGATTGTAATACAGGTCGAAGCACTCCCGCTGCTTGTCGGTGAGCAGCTGGCCATAGTAGTCGTAAAGAAGGGTCATGTTGACAGAATCTTTCATGGCGCCTCCTTCTCTGCAAAGGTCTATCCCTTGACAGCTCACTTACTATACCAGACTTTCCGCCCCCTGTCAAGTAATTTGTTTTACACGAGTTCCCATTTACATCAAGCCGAATTTGTGTTAACATAATAGTAATTTCCCATTTTCACCGTATGTATTCCCAGGAGGTGCGTTTTTTCCCCATGAACCCTCGTTTTCATAAATGGGCCCCGTCCCTGCGGCGGGCGGCGGCACTGGCCGCTGCCACTGCGCTGCTGGTGGGCATCGTCCAGGCCGCAACTACCCTCGGGTACACCCTGCGGCAGGATTCCATTGAACTTTCCGCCACGGCCACGCTGACCCACGGCCAGAGTACCGGCACCGCATCCGGCGGCGGACAGCAGACGGAGAACATCCTTACATATACGCCGGATTCCACCGTGCGGCCCGTGGTGGCCTTCGGCTCCACCCTCTACGGCCGCAGCGACGCCAACTATGTGGCCCAATATCTGGCGGGCCGGAATCTGACGCCAGTGGCCGCCGTCAACGGCGGATTTTTCTCCATGTCCACCGGCGTGCCTATGGACCTGGTCCTCACCGAAGGCATTCTCCGCTCCAGCGGCGACAATCTGGCGGTGGGCTTCCGGGCCGACGGCTCCACCATCATGGGCGACCCCAAGCTGCAAGTACAAGTGCTTTTCCCCAATGGCCGCAGCGGCGTCGCCAACTATAACAAGACTGTCACCAAGGGCAACGGTCTGGTGGTCTACTCCCAGGACTTTGACACCAAGACCAAGAACACCCTGTCCTCTTATAATGTGGTGCTGGATACCGACAGCGCCACGCTGTCGCCGGGTCAGACCGTCACCGGTACCGTCACGGCTATTGTAAAAGATACAGCCTCCTGTGACATTCCCACCGGGGATATGGTGGTATCCATGGCCACCGAATCCGACTACCAGTACACCCTGACCAACGACCTGGGCGGCCTGAAGGTGGGCGACACGGTGCAGATCAGCTGCACCATGGACAGTGCTTGGTCTGATGTGATCTATGCCCTGGGCTGCGATGAGCCCTTGGTTCAGAATGGACAAGCCATGACCAGCTTTGTGCTCAACACCGCCGACAAGCGGGCAGCCCGTACCGCTGTGGGCGTTAAGGCAGACGGCACCCTGGTCCTCTACACCGTGGACGGTGCCCAGAGCGGCTATTCCGCCGGTATCACTCTGCCGGAGCTGGCCCAGCGCATGGTGGAGCTGGGCTGCGTCACGGCGCTGAACCTGGACGGCGGCGGCTCCACCACCTATGTGGCCCAGTATCCGGGCAGCACTTCCATGACCACCATCAATAAACCCTCGGATGGACAGCTGCGCCGCTGCGCCAACTTTATTTTCCTGGTCAAGGACACCCAGCCCGCCGGAGAGGCCGTCAATCTGCATCTGTACCCCTGGGACGGCGTGGTTTTGGCCGGAGGCCGTCTGGCTATGACCGTCAAGGCCACCGACAGCCGCTACACCGCCACCACCCTGCCGGAGCTGGTATCCTACAGCGCCACCGGCGGTACCATTGACGAGCGCGGCATCTTTACCGCCGGGGCCGAGGACGCCACGGCCACCATTACTGCCACCGGCGGCAACGCCTCCGGTGCCCGGAATGTCCGGGTCATCACCTCCCCCTCCACCATCACGGTGGAAAATGAGTCCACCGGAAAGGCTGTGACCTCCATTTCCGTGGCTGCGGGACAAAGTCTCGATCTGACCGCCGCCGCCAAGCTGTACAACTACACCGTCACAGCTCAGGATGACTGTTATCAGTGGACCGTCACCGACGGTTTGGGCGTCATCGACGGCAACGGCAAATTTACCGCCGCCGAGCTGACCTCCGCCGCCAGCGGCACCATTACCTGTACCGCCGGAAGCACCAGCGCGTCCATCTCCGTTACCGTGGCCCCGCTGCCGCCGGAAGGCTCCGTACTGGAGGGCCTGGAACCGGGCTTTACGGCCTTCTCCTCCGGCACCGGTCTGAATCTGTCGTCCAACAGCAGCCGTTCCTATGTCCGTTACGGTACCGGCAGCCTCCGGGCCTCCTATGACCTGTCCCAGGCCGACGCTGCCGCCAGCACCAAAGCCCAAGTAACGGCTCAGCTCCAGGCCACCCTGCCCGCCAAGGCCGACCATGTGGGCCTGTGGATTTACGGCGACAACTCCGGCAACAGCTTCTCGCTGCGATTCACCGACGGCACCAATGAGTCCTCCCTGTGGGTGACCCAGCTGAACTTCACCGGCTGGAAGTATGTCACAGCGGCCATTCCCACCGGGGCCACGGCCATTTCCGGTCTGGCCGTCACCGCTGGAGACGAAGCCACCACCATAGTGGGCACCGTCTATGTGGATCAGATTGTAGCCACCTCCGGCGAGATGGAGGACACCACGCCCCCGTCCCTGACCGCCGCCGTCAGCGGCACCACCCTGACGGTCTCTGCCTCTGACAGCGGCAGCGGCGTGACCGCCGTCACCGTCTCCATTGACGGCACCAGCAGCGTTGTCCCCCTCAGCGGCGGCCAGGCCACCGTGTCCCTGCCCACTGACGGGCAGGCCCATCAGGTCCGTATCACCGCTGCCGACCAGTTCGGCAATCTGAGTTCTCAGACCGTCAGCCAGAGCGGTACGCTGAACAATCCGTTCTCCGATTTGGACGGCCACTGGTCCGCCGACTTTGTAGCCTACTGCAACCGTCAGGGCATTTTGTCCGGCTCCACCGGAGCCGATGGAAAGATGATCTACCGGCCCGATGATTCCATGACGCGGCAGGAGTTCACTGTGGCCCTGATCCGCTTTCTGGGCGTGGACAGCAGCCAGTATGCCGATACTACGTTGCCCTTTGCTGACAGCGGCTCCATTGCCTCCTGGGCCATGAACGATATGAAGGCCGCCTACGCTCTGGGACTGGTCACCGGTTCTTCTTCCGGTGGGCAGCTGATGGCCAATCCCACCTCCACCATCACCCGGCAGGAGGCCATGACCATTCTGGGCCGGACCCAGCCCATGGGCTACGGTCTTGATCCGCTGACCTCCTTCCCCGACAGCGGCCAGGTGGGTGGCTGGTCCAGGGATTACATTGCCGCCATGGTGACCCGTGGCATCATCTCCGGTTCCAACGGCAAGCTGGACCCCAACGGCACCGTCACCCGTGCCCAGGTGGCCAAGATGCTGTATAATCTCTATTGAACAAATGAATCAACGGGAGCACCGCTTTTGCGGTGCTCCCGTTTTGCGTTGAATCTGTAAAAGAAAAAGGTGAACAGGTTTCTTGTATGGCTTGCAATATAAAATCAGTTACAGCATGGGAACAAGCGACAACGCATCGATAGGTTGTTACGGGTTGTACAGTTCCACAAAGCGCATCAGCATGGCGGCCAGCTGTTCCCGCGTGACTGCGTCATCGGGTCCGAAGGCGTCATCACGGTAGCCGCCCACAATGCCCACCACCGACGCCCAGCGGGCGGATTCCGTATACCAGGTTCCGTCCGCCACATCGGCAAAGGGCAGCGCGTCGGAGACCACAGGACTGCCCGCCATGCGCCACAAAACCGTGGCGATCATGGCACGGCTGGCGGTGCTGTCGGGGCTGAACCGGTCTGTATCCGTGCCGTTCATTAGGCCGCAATCATAGACGTACCGGACCGCGCCGGCGTACCAGGATGCTTTGTCCACATCCACAAAGAGCAGGATCCGGGTGAAGACTGCTGACACCGTCACACTGCCGGAGGGCATGGTAAAGGTGTACTTACCGCCGCCTAGGCTGGTCAGTTTCCGTTGGCTGCCCTGATTGTCGGTGACAGTGAGGGTATCCAGTTCGTAGCCCTCGTCCGGGATGACCGTCAGGGTAATGGTGCCGCCGTCGTTGCCGTTGCCGCCAATGACGGCATGGTAGATGGAAGCGTTTTCCGCGTTGATGGACGCGCTGATCGATGGTGACCTGGCCGCTGGCCACATACCAGCTGCCGGTGGTGCTGCCGTCCCAGATGACAGTGGTTTCGTCAATGGGGTGTAGGTCTCGACGGTTTTTGTCTGTTCTGTCACGGCGCTGCCGTCCCAGCCCCGCTCGATGTACGAAACCGGGTTCTGTGCCGCCAGGGCGGCGGTGGGCAGCATCGTCAGGCACAGGGCCAGAACGCAGAACAGGCTGAGTATCCGCTTTTTCGTAGAGTTCCTCCGTTACATACCCACAGGCATCCTAACCCGTGTACAGGTTGTCCCATCTTTTGTTGCAGGCGCGTATTTGGGGAACTTATTTCCTAAAAACACCAAGGTTTTTTCGGCGGAACAGAGGCCGACGCATCCTTTCGCATTGTCAGACAGGGCCGCATGTGGTATGATACTTCTATCCGCTGCGGGACACCGCAGCCCATGCAGCCGGGAGGGAACAGAATGATTTTTCTGATTGCAGGAGCGTCGCATACGGGGAAAACCGCCCTGGCCCAGCAGCTTTTGGAGCGGTACGGATATCCCTATCTTTCCATCGACCATCTGAAAATGGGCCTGATCCGAAGCGGTTACACCGCGCTTACCCCTATGAGCAGCGACCGGGACTTGACGGAATATCTGTGGCCGGTGGTGCGGGAAATGATTAAAACGGCCATTGAAAACCGGCAGAATCTCACCGTGGAGGGCTGCTATATTCCCTTTGACTGGGAACGGGACTTTACGGAGGAGTACCGCGCACAGATACAATACCGCTGTCTCGTCATGAGTGAAGCGTATATTCGCGGCCACTTTGCGGAAATTCAGAACTATGCCAACGTTGTGGAACAGCGAGGGGACGATTCGGACTGCACGCTGGAAACGCTGCTGCGGGACAATGCCCAAACACTGGAATCCTGCCGGAACTACGGTGTCGAGTATATTCTGATCGACGGGACGTACCAGATCGATTTTTGATTGCATGAAAAGGAGGGAGGCAGCGCCATGCCCCTGCACATTGTACAAAATGATATTACCGTGATGGAAGTGGACGCCATTGTAAATGCCGCCAACGAGAGTTTACTGGGCGGCGGCGGTGTGGACGGCGCCATTCACCGCGCCGCCGGGCCGGACCTGCTGAAAGAATGCCGCACCCTGGGCGGCTGCAAAACGGGTCAGGCCAAGATTACCAAGGGCTACCGTCTGCCCGCCCGATCCGTCATCCATACGGTGGGTCCCATCTGGCGGGATGGAAACCATGGGGAGCGGGACCTGCTGGTGTCCGCCTACCGCTCCTCTCTGGAGTTGGCCGTGGAGCATGGCTGCCGGACCGTGGCTTTTCCGCTGATTTCCGCCGGGGCCTACGGCTATCCCAAGGAGCAGGCGTATCAGGTGGCGGTGGACACCATCGAGGAATTTTTGCAGACCCACGAGCTAACCGTCTATCTGGTCCTGTTCGGCCGGGGCAGAGTGGGAGGCTGACAATATGGCCCGTATGGATGTGACGCAGATGCCCTTTGCCAAGCTGTATCCGCTGCTGGTGAACAAGGCGGAGAAAAAGGGCCGGACCCGGCAGGAGGTGGACCAAGTCACCGCCTGGCTCACCGGCTATACCGCCGGGGACATCGCCCGGATGGAACAGTCCAAGCTGACTTACGGCGAGTTTTTCCGCAACGCTCCCGCCCTAAATCCCAACCGGACGCGGATTACCGGCAAGGTGTGCGGCATCCGGGTGGAGGAAATTGAGGACCCGCTGATGCGGGAAATCCGTTACCTGGACAAGCTGGTGGACGATTTGGCAAAAGGCAAGGCCCTGGACCGGATATTACCCACAGATTGACAGAAACAACACCAACGCCCCCGACGCTGCGCCGTACAAGGAACCGGCGCGGAATCGGGGGCGTGATAAATAGGGGAACCGTTATACCTGACCTTTCCAAACTCTGGCCAGAATGTCTTTGAGGACCAATAGGGCGTCGGTGTGATTGTAGCCGTGGTCCACTTGCAGCTGGGTGAGCAGCTCCCGCAGGGGGGCGGCATAGTCGTCGATGCGCACGGTCTGGTGATACGTCCCCAAAACGGGATACTTCTTGCTCCAGACCTTGTTCCAATCAATCCGGGCCTGGGCCTCGTCGCTGACGCTGTCAATCATTTGCTGGGCCTGCTGCTCGTCAAAGTCGTATTCGATCAGCTCGTCCAGCGTCATATGGTAGAGCATGGCCAGACCCTTGGACTGGCGGATATCGGGCAGCGTCTCGTCAGTCTCCCATTTGGAGATGGTCTGGCGGCTGACGCCCAGCTTTTCGGCCACATTCTCCTGGGTCAGGCCGCTCTTTTTCCGGGCGTGGTACAGGCTGCTTCCCAAACGCATAGTATAGTCCTCCTGATCGTTAAGTTCTGCCACCCAGTATACCGCCCAGCCCGTCAAAAATCCACCAGGGAAACCCGTCATGTTCGCCCGGATTCTTAACACCGGCCCTGTCCGGGGCCAATTACGTTTAACAGAAGGTACCACATGACCTATTCTAAAGAAGAGCTGCTGGAAGCCAAACGGCAGATTGATTCTACATTACACAAGCTGAGGGAAACCGTCAAAACCCTGGAGGGAAAGGAGAACCCCGCCCGGTACAAATCCCAAATCACCCTGGCGAACCGGCGGATTCAGGCGTTTACCATCGCCGTTTCCCTGATTGAACGGGAGTTGGAACAACAGGCAGAATAATAAACCCGCCCGGACGCTTTCCGGGCGGGTTTTTTTATGAAATTATCCCAGTTGGCCTGTTTCCACGCGGTGTTTCAGGTCTAAAATCTTTTCCTCAATCTGTTTCATGACGGCGAAGAACACGCTGTCCGGCTGGCCGGTGGGGTCGTCCAGTCCCCAGTCCTCCCGATGGGAACAGGGCAGGGTGGGGCACTGGACATTGCAGCCCATGGTGACCACAATATCCACCGCCGGCAGAGCGGAAAGGGGTTTATTGTGCTGGGACTGGGTCATGTCGATGCCATAGATCTGTTGCATCAGACGTACCGCGTCGGGATTGATTTGTGCACCGGGTTCCGTACCGGCAGAAAAACTCTCAAACACATCCCCGGCCAAATGTTTTCCTAATGCTTCTGCCATTTGACTGCGGCAGGAGTTATGGACGCAGAGGAAGGCCACCTTGGGGCGTTTGCGGTTGATGGGTGCAAAGGGGCAGCGTTTGCCGATGCACTGGTTGTTCTGCTTTAGATAGGTACAGACGGGGACGGTCCGCGTCATGGACACCCCCAGGTGTTCCCGCGCAAAGTCCACGGCGGCCAGAATGGACAGGAAGGAATCCCGCTTGCAGCAGCGGGGACCGCCCACCTTGCCGATGCTGTCCAGGGCCCGGCCGGTCATCTGATTGCTCAGCCCCCAGGGTTCCTGCGCCAGGGGTGTGGACTCCGTGGCAATGGCCAGAAATTGTCCCGCGCTGATGCCCGCGCCGCAGGCGCCCCAAAAGCCGCAGGCGCCGCCGGGAACGGCCTTGCCCCGGCTGTACATCTCTTGCAGGGCTGCTTCCAAATCCAGAACACCCCCGGCGTTTTTGTAGGCGGTGAGCAGGGCTGCGCCCACCATCACATGGTGTTCCGGGCCGTGCATATGGCAAAACGGCAGGTCCATCATCCGCCGGAGGATAGCGACAGGGTCCGTGGAGGTCTCGGAGAGACACAGGCCGAAAATGCTGTCCATACCCTGGGTATGGCAATCGCTGCATATATAGTGCCCGTTGATGCAGCGGGTTTTACTGGGCTCTTGCTTGTGGCAGATGGCGCACTCCATCATCTGGTCCTGAACCAGATATTCCAGCGGCGCTTTGCAGATCAAACATTCCTCCTTGCTCATGTCTCAGTCTCCTCCCAGTTCCGCAGTACGGCTAGTTGTTCGGGGGTATGGAACCAGTGTTCTCCACCCTCCATCACGGTCAGCCCGGCGCTGTGCTGCCGGGCGTATGCTTCAACCGTTGGACGGGGTGTTAAATTGTCCTCGCTTCCGTAAAGAATGCGGACGGGACAGGTCCACTGGTGGACCGGGTGTTCCCGCACCCAGCACAGGTAGTTCCAGGACAAGGTCTGGCCGAAGGCGGTGGCAATGGTTCCTTGCTCTTGCAGTTGGCGCTCGGTCACACCGGCCCAGCCCATCATGGTTTGAATCAGGGCTTCCATGTCCAGGACGGGAGACACCAAAAGGGCGCGTGCCGGTGCCTCAACGGCCAGCATGGCAAAGTACGCCCCGATGCTGGTGGCCCGGAGGGAGACGGTGTGCCAGCGTGGGGCTACCCAATCCAGCGCCGCCTGAATGTCGGGGACCGCTGTCCAGGGCGACAATTCCTCGCCCCGGTCCTGACGCGCCCCATGGCCGGGCAGGTCGATGGACAGCACTTGATATCCTTTTGGGCAGACCACCTGGGCAAAGGCTTCAGCCTCCTCTTTATGGCCCATCTGGCCATGGAGAAACAGGTATCCCTGCTCGGCGGACGCACCGTATAAAACGGCAGGAATTGTACCGATCAAAACTTGTTCCGTGTTCATGTGTTTGCCTTTCCATTTTGAAGTCCTCGATAAAACCGGCGGGCGTTTTCCAGGTCCTGGGCGTCCGGATGGCCCTTGGCGGTCCCACCCACCAGCTTGAAGGGGCCAAAGGTGTCATAGCCTTTACAGGAAAATTCACCCAGCACGGGACAGTGTTTCTCCGCTGCAATCCCATGGAGGGCTTTGGCGCCGGTACCGGCCTTTAATCCATAGGTATAGACGAAAAACACCGGTTTTCCCTGGGGGAGAGACTGCCGGGCCAGAGCTGCCACGGATTTGTGCATCTCAAATCCGTAGATGCCGGACGCAAAGCCAATGCAGTCGTAATCCTCCAACCGAACCGATGGACCGGTACTGACATCGAAGAGGTCCACGTCCCCCTCGCTTGCCATGGCCTCCAAAACCTTCCGGGTGTTGCCGTGGTGACGGGAATAGTAACAGATGGCGGTTTTCATTCCAGGTCTCCTCCTTGCAGGGTCCAGCCGAAATCGTTGTGGTAGATCATCTGACGGGTCATGCCGCCGTCGATGCAGATATTCTCCCCGGTGAGAAAGCCCGCCTTGTCCGAGCAGAGATACAGTACCATATTGGCGATGTCCAGCGGATTGCCCACCCGTCCTGCGGGCTGTTGGATGGCGTCCGGTCCCTTGTAGACGGTGTAGTCGGTGTCAATCCAGCCGGGGGAGATGGAGTTGACCCGCACTTTGCCGCGGAAACTCACAGCCAGAGCATGGGTCAGGGCGGCAATACCGCCTTTGGTCGCCGTGTAGCTCTCTGTCTGGGGCTGGCTCATTCGGTCTCTGGATGAGGAGATGTTTACGATGGCCCCACCGGGGACGAAGTGGGGCGCGAATAGCTTGGAGAGATAAAAGGGCGCAGTGACACCCACCCGCAGGGCGTAGTTGAACTCGTCATAGGTACAATCGTCGATGCCCTTCATCAGGGGCAGGGCGTTGTTAATGAGATAGTCCACATGGCCGTAGTCGGCCAGGACTTTCCGGGCGAAGTCCTCCAAAACGGTCTGGTCGGCCAGATCGCCCACAAAATAGTCGTTGGGCAGCAGATCGATGACGCATACCACAGCGCCCTCTTTTTGAAATTCTTCCGCAATGGCCTTGCCGATACCCCGTGCGCCGCCGGTGACGACGGCTACTTTGTTTTCAAACATGGCGGTCCCTCCTCAGTCTGCGTCCTCGTCCAACGCTTCCACCAGAAAGCTCACCGGACGAAATCCGTCGTTGCAGGAGAGCATGGCGGACTTGGGATTCTGCATCCAGCCGTCGTAAAAATTCCCGCCGCCGTGGCTCAGAGCCAGCACAAAGGGGGAGAGGGTGTCCCAGGCGCTTTGACAAAAGCCCTCGGGCTTCTCCCAGCCGTTGGCAATAAAGACTTGACCCACCGCCATGTCACAGGCGTGGGTGATGGGGTTTTCGTACTGGGCCATCAGGTCTTCATACCGGGCCATGCGCATGACGGTAATTTTACATTTTTTCATATGATGATCCCCTCGCAATGGTCCAGCTCATGCTGGATGATCTGGGCAGTCCAGCCGGTAAAGGTTTTCAGCCGTACCTGGAATTGTTCGTTCTGCCAACGAACCTTGATGGACTGCCAGCGCTTGGCCGGACGGGTGCCGGTGAGAGAGAGACAGCCCTCCTCCGCGTCATAGGGGCCGGATTTTTTCACCAGCTCTGGGTTGAACATGACCATATAGGTTCCCTCGTTGTCAAAGGCAATGATGCGCTTGTTGACGCCAATCATATTGGCCGCCATGCCCACACAGCCGTTTTTGTGGTATTCCAGGGTCTCCAGCAGGTCGGCGGCAATGGGGAGGTCGTCCGGCGTGGCGGGCTCCGCCTTCTGGGAGAGAAAGGTTTCGTCTTTGCAGATGTCTCGAATCATAGTGGGTGCTCCTTACGTTGTTGGGTGGCGTGTGTTGTCACCGAACCGGGGTGTATTGGATTTGGGAGACCTCGTCCGTGGCCTCCAGCTTGAAAATCACCGGACGCAGGCCATCGTTGCCCTTATCATACCGTCCCACCCATGGTACTGTCAATGGCCCGTACAATCTAGCTGCCCATGGTGGTACCATAGCAAAACAGCCGGCGAGCGCCATTTACTGTGGCGCTCGCCGGCTGTTCTGTGCGATATGGGATGGTTTCGATTATGCCATGGGAGCAGTTCCGCGCCATCCGGAACCAGCGGTTCCGGATGACGGAGTGGCGTTGGTCTGGCTCAGGTCTGTGGTCTGGGTCATCAGTTCTGCAATCCGTTCCATAGCATCGGAAATGGGGATGGCGTAGCCGATGCCCTCCACATCGGTGTCCGCGACCTTCGCCGTGTTGATGCCCACCAGTTCTCCGTCCAGATTCAGCAGGGCGCCACCGCTGTTGCCGGGGTTGATGGCTGCGTCGGTTTGGATGTAGGTGGAAGTGGTGCCGCTGTCGCTGGTCATACTGCGGTCCAGGGCGCTTACAATGCCGGTGGTTACCGACTGACCATACCCCAAGGCGTTGCCGATGGCGACCACCTGTTCACCAACCTCCAGTTCATCGGAATCGCCCACCGTAATCACCGCAATTTGGGAAAGGGTGTCGGCGGACAAGTCCGCAACGGGAACTTTCAGCACGGCCAGGTCCAGTTCGGTGTCAGTGCCGCACAGCTGGGCCTCGTAGACCGAATGATCGACAAAGCTGACGGAAAGGGTGGTGGCATCCTCTACCACATGGGCGTTGGTGACAATATAGAAGTACGTGCCGTCATTGGCAATCAGGATGCCGGAACCACAGCTGGTGGTCTCTTGCAGCAGCGGTTGACCGGCGCCGTTGGCTCCGTACCAATGAAAGAAACTGTTGACTTCCTGGACGGAGATATTGGTGATGGATACCACGCTGGGCAGGGCGGCGGCTGCAATATCGGACACATCCATGCCGTATGGGAACATTGGCAGGTGTGAGGAAAGGAGACCGTGTATGGCAGATTCCAACATTACCAAGCGGGCGTTGGCGAATTCCCTGAAAGAACTGATGGCGGAGCAGCCCTTTGATAAAATCAACGTAGCACAGATCTGTGAACGCTGCAATATGAATCGAAAGAGCTTTTACTACCACTTCAAGGACAAATATGATCTGGTAAATTGGATTTTTGACACGGAGTTTATTATGCTGCTCAAAAAGGAACACCTGGGCACAAAGTATCAGGAACGCTGGGCCTTTATCGAGAAAATCAACCTGTATTTTTACCAGAACCATGCATTTTACCGGAAAGCCCTGCAAATCAAAGGCCAGAATTCCTTCAGCGACCACTTTCGTGAGTATATCCGCCCCCTGTTGGCTGAACGCATTTCCTGGATGTTTGGCGCGGAGCGGCCGGACGAATTTACTCTGGACTTTCTAGCTGACGCGGTGATCTGCGCTATGGAGCGGTGGCTTCTGGCCAGGGAGTGCATGCCGCCGGAGGAATTTCTGAAAAAAATCAAGACCCTTACGGAAGAATGTGCCCGCTTTATCTGCCGGGAACTGTATCAGGCGGAGCAGGAATCCGCTCAGCAGAACGGGTAGAACGAAACCACGCTGAAAACCAAACGAGCGCGTACCGCACAGACAGGGCGGTACGCGCTCGTTTGGTCTATTGGGCAAGCAGCCGTGTGGATTTGGGATAGGCACATCCCCAGGCCGAGGACCAGAGTCATCAGGACGCCAAAGCTGTAGGCGAAAATATTGGCCGGGTTTTTCGCTTTCCGGTCCAGCTTTCTCAGGGCGACAACCTTGGAGGTGTCCTTGGGGGCGTATTCGTTGGCAATGGCTTCGGCAAAAATTTTGTCTGTATTCATGGTGACCGTCTCCTTTTATGATCGATGGATGCGCTGCATCTGTTGCTCCAATCATAGAGGATACAAGGCCAAAAGAGAACGACACGGTTTGGACTTTGTGCTGATTTCAAGAATTACAATAGTGTTGAAGCGGTTAGAATATTCCCGGACAGAGCGGGTTTATACTTTCTTTCGCGTCAAACAAATTCCAACGACTGCCGCAGCCAGGGCAATGGGCGCCAGCCGGACAAACAGCCATTCCAATGCGTGCAAAACCGTACCGGCAACGGCCAGCTCCGGGTCATGATAATCCCAACCCAGGTAAGGACTATTCGCTGCCAGCAGGACCGCGAAACCTGCCAAGATGAATGCGCAGACGGCAATCAGCAGCCAATGGAGCACAGCTCTTCGGAAGACTGCTCGCCGTGCAAGCTGTAGATTGATAATCTCCAGCTTTTCGGAGATTGCTTTTACGGCGTCCACTTCCGACACAACCACAGTTTCGCCAAGCAATGTGCTTACGGGTGTCGCAAGCGCTTCCGAAAGGGAGATCAGCATATCCGAATCAGGGACGGACAATCCTTGTTCCCATTTTGAGATGGTCTGCCG